>PMCE01000523.1 GCA_003154025.1 Syntrophaceae bacterium | reverse complement strand
CCACGAGGGGCTTGACGGCCAGCGCCGCTTTTTCCATCTTTTCCATGTGGTCCGGCTGATTCATGCCCTCGAGGAAGACCTCCTGGATTTTTTTGATGATGGGTTCGGGAATGCCCTTGGGTCCCATGACGCCCCGGGTGGAGGAGGAAATCACCGAGGAGTAGCCGAGCTCCGGCGTCGTGGGAATCTCCGGCAGAAATTTGGACCTTTCCCGGTCCATGACCGCCAGCCCACGGACGATTCCGGCTTTGATTCTGGCGTTGATGACCCCCACGTTGTCGAAGGAGACATCGACCTGTCCGCCCAGGGTGGCGGTCAGCTGTTGAGCGCCTCCGTCGAAATGGACGATCCGGAACTTCACGCCGGCCGCCTGCTCCATCATAAGGATGGCCAGGTGATCGTCGCTGAGGATTCCGGTGGTACTGGCCCGGATCTCTCCCGGATGCTTCCTGGCATCTTCAATCAGGTCCTTGAGGGTCTTATAAGGGCTTTCCGCCCGCACCCAGATCAGCCCCGCGTCAATCACCTGATTGATGATGGGGACAAAAGAGTCCAGGTTGAAGATCGCCTTGCGCTCCGGGTCCAGAATGATCGTGTTGATGGCCGGAAGGAGGACAAATCCCAGGTAGTATCCGTCCGGTTTCTGCCGGGCCAGTTCGGTAAAGCCGATCTGGGTTCCGGCCCCTGATTTATTGACCACCACGATGGGCTGGCCCATCTTCCTCTCCGCCACNNCTCTGCCCGTAAGCGGATCCTCCCAGCAGGAAAATTGCCAGCGCCGCCCATCCCCAGACGGTTTTCGCCTTCATCTTCCGCCTCCCTGCATTGTTCTTTGCTTACCCGATATCTTGTGTCTGGGTGCTCCCCGCTTCAGGGGATCCCCCGGATGAAGATTCCTTGTTCCCTTCATCCGCTATTTGCCGCTCTTCGGGCGGTTCAGTCCGATTCTCCTCCGCCCGTCTTTTCACGCAACAGGCGAATGCCCGGGCTGAGCAGGAAAAAAGCGGCGATGATCAGGAGGCCCGCCGAAATGGGCCGGGTGACAAAGATCGATAAATCCCCGCCCGACATCTCCAGGGCGGTGCGCATGTTTCTCTCCATCATAGGACCCAATATCAGGGCAAGGACGGTCGGGGCCAACGGCCAGTCCAATTTACGGAAGATGAAACCCAGCACCCCGAAGCCCACCATGATCCCCACGTCAAAGACACTCTGGTTCAGGCTGTAGGCCCCCAGGATACAGAAGAGGAGGATCCCGGGATACAGGAACTCGTATCTGATCTCCAGGAGCTTGGCCCAGAGTCCGACCAGGGGGAGGTTCAAGACCAAGAGGATGATGTTCCCCATGTACAGGCTGGCGATGAGGCCCCAGACCACATCCGGGCGTTCCTTAAAAAGGAAGGGGCCGGGGGTGAGGCCGTGAATGATGAACGCCCCCATGAGAACGGCCAGGGTGGGGGACCCCGGGATTCCCAGGGTGAGCAGGGGAACCATGGATGCGTTGGCGTAAGAGTTGTTGGCCGTTTCCGGGGAAGCGACCCCCTCGATGACCCCCGTGCCGAATTTCTCCGGATGCTTGGAGACCTTCTTCTCCACCACATAGGCGGCGAAGGTGGGAATGACCGCGCCGATTCCGGGAATGAGCCCCAGGAAGAACCCGATGAGGGTTCCCCGCCCGATGGCTCCCGCAGAGACTTTCCACTCTGCCCGGGAGGGGAAAAGGTCGGTCAGCTTGGTTTTGATGATGTCCAGGACGGGCGCTTCCATGCTCAACAGGATCTCTCCCACGCCGAAGAGCCCCATGACCACGGGGATGAAGCCAATGCCGTCATAGAGCGGCGGAAGGCCGAAAGTGAAACGGGGAGCGCCGCGGACCGGGTCCATCCCGATCATGGCCAGCATCAGCCCGAAAAGCGTCATGATGAGAGCGGCCAGGATGGATTTTCCGGAGAGACCCGTTACCAGGGAGAGCCCCACCAGCAACAAGGAAAAGACTTCCGGGGGACCGAAGCGGAGGGCCAGGCTGGCCAGGGGCAGCGCTACCACCATGAGGGCGAAAGTGGCGAAGGTGCCGCCGATGAAAGATCCGATGGCGGCAATGCCCAAAGCCGGCCCTGCTCTCCCTTGCTTGGCCATTTGAAACCCGTCCAGGCAGGTGATCACCGAAGCGGCCTCGCCCGGGACGTTGACCAGGACCGAGGTAATTGTCCCTCCGTACATCGCTCCGTAGTAAATGGCCGCGAGCATGATGATCGCCCCGATGGGGTCCAGGTTGAAGGTGACCGGGATGAGGATGGCGGTCCCGGCGGCGGGCCCCAGCCCCGGCAAAACACCGATCAGGGTGCCGAGGATGCACCCGATTAAGGAATACAACAGGTTTACGGGCATCGTGGCGACAGAAAATCCCTGAAGCCAATATTGAACGGTTTCCAAAATTTCCTCCTCAAATACCAAAGATCCCGATCGGCAGGGGGACTTTTAACCAGTAATAGAAGGCGTGGAAGATCCCGAAACTTCCGACTACCGCGAACACCGCCGTAACCCACCAGTTACGCACCCCGAGAGCAGGGGGAAGGAATAACAGGAAAAGGAGGAGGCTGAGGCGGAATCCGAGAAAATCCAGCAAGGCCAGGCAAATTGCCAAGGCGATGAGGATCGCGAAGATCCGCTTTCCTCCTTCGCGGTTGGGGAGAAGGGTATTGTTGCCGTAAGGGGCGCTTTTCATGAAAGTAATCTGGCAAAACAGGGCGATGGACAACCCTCCGGTGATGACCGCCATCCAGAAGGGAAAAAACCCCGGGCCGGGGCCCAGCTTATCATGGTAGGGGTATTCAAGGGCCAGGACCAGGATCGCCAGGGACACGGCCGCAAAGGCCAAACACATAATCTGCCAGTTTCGCTTCATTCTCGTTTTTCCTCTTGGGTCCCAAGAATTATCCCGGCAGGAGGGGAAAAACCCCTGCCCGACGCCGCAGCCGGGAGACCAAATCAGGGGACGAACATTCTTCTTTTTATCATTAAGAGGGAAGGTGTCAAGCGAAATCTTGCCCTTCCGAAACCGGTCGGGAGGGTGCAAAGGAGCCCGGGATAGAGTACTATTCCTTAGCCCTTAGCCACCGCAATGGCAAAATCCGGGCACAGAAGAGAACACATCCCGCACACCTTGCACTTTTCCATCTCCTCGCTCTCCGGAGGAAAGTAGCCCTTCGAGTTCATCTTCTTGGATGGTTTCAGAATCTTCACCGGACAGAACTCGATGCAGATCCCGCAGCCCTTGCAATACTTCTCTTCTATGAATAGTCTTGGCATAATTGGCTAATCTCCTAATCATTCGGAAAGGGGGCGCTGGGCATAGGGTAAAGAGCATAGCGCATAGCGTAGGTTCTTCACGCCATGCGCTATGCTCTCTGCCTCTTTATTCTTTAAAGCGGTCTATTATTTTTTGGTACGTCTCCAGCCATTCCGGCCGGTCGCGGTCCATGAATTCTCCCACCCAAAACTGATCCTTCTTCAGGGTCTCCCCTTTCTTCTCCGGGGAAAAGCGGACCCCCTGAGACTTGAACTTCTTCATCATTTTGGCGGGTTCTTCCTTCCAATGGGTGGGGCACTGGACCATGATCTCGATGAAGGACAACCCCTTCTTCCGGATTCCCTTCTCCAAGGCCTGGATGCACTGCTGGGGGTGAGCGGTGGTCCAGCGAGCCACATAATTGGCCCCGGCGGTGACGGCCATCTCGCAGAGGTCGAAGGTGTTCTCCACGTTCCCATAGGGGGAGGTGGTGGAAGGAACCCCCCGCAAGGTCGTGGGGGACGACTGGCCTCCGGTCATGCCGTAGAGGTTGTTGTTCATGCAGAGGATGGTCATGTCGAGATTGCGTCGGCAGACATGGATGAAATGNNCTTCCATGCATAGACCAGATGGCGTCGAATCCGAGATACTGGGAAGTGACCCGGGCCGAGCAGCCGATCCCCGAGATGAAGCAAAAATTGTCGCGGGGAACCCCGTCCTTCTTGACGATCCGGTCGACGGCATTCAGGGCGTAATTCAAAGCCTGCCCGACGCCGCAGCCGGGACAGAAGATGGTCGGAAAACGGTCCCCGTAGGCCCCGCTTTCCTTCAGGTATTCCAACATGGGATGTTTCATAAAAGTCCTTTCAAGAAAGGGGCGCAGGGCGCAAGGCCCAGGGGGAAAGATTTTCCCTTGCGCCTTAAGCCGTGCGCCTCATACCCTTCTTATCCGATCACTTCCCGTATTTTATCGATGATCAAATCCGGCGAATGCAGGGCCCCGAGGTAGGGGATGGAGATGAACTGCTCGGCCCGGTCCCGCAGGCTTTCCCGGAGGGGATGAATCATGTACCCCAGGTTCATCTCCGGGAAGAAGATATTCTGCACTCCCTTGACCATGGAGCGGATTTTACCGTCCGGGAAGGGCCAGAGGGTCTTCAGGCGGAGGAAACCCACATCCGTCCTTCCCTTGTCCCGGAGTTCCTGGACCGCTTCAAAGGCCGAGCGGCTGGTCGTTCCATAGGCCACGACCAGATTCCTGCATCCTTCCAAAAAGAACCCTTCGACCTGGGCGATTTCGTCGGCGTGATCCTCGATCTTCCGGTAGATCCGGCTGACGCAATTCATGTGCATCTCGGGACTGTATTTGGTTACGTTTCCGTCGGGATGATGGACCAGCCCCACCACGTTTACGCGGTACCCGTCCCCCCAGGCAGGCATGGGCGGGACCTTCCCCTCGTAAGGCTCATAGGGGAGGAACTTTTCGGGGACAATTCCCAGAGTCTGAGGTTTGATCCGGTTGACCACCTTGACTTTGTCCCAGGGCGGGACGGTCAGTTTTTCCCGCATGTGGGCCACAGTCTCGTCGGCCAGCAGGATCACGGGAACGCGCCACTCCTCGGCGTAATTGTAGGCCTGGATGGTGAAGTCGAACATCTCCTGCACGGAGGAGGGGGCCAGGGCGATGATGGAACCGCCGCCATGGTGGCCCCAGCGGGCCTGCATCACATCTTCCTGTGAAGAGGTGATGTATCCCTGGCCGGGACCCGGCCGCTGCACGTTGACGATCAGGAAAGGCGTCTCGGACATGACCCCGAAAGAGACCGCTTCCATCATCAGGGAGAACCCCGGGCCGGAAGTGGCGGTCATGGCTTTGACTCCCGCCCAGGAGGCCCCGATCAAGGAACAGGCGGAGGAAATCTCGTCTTCCATCTGGATGAACCGTCCGCCCACCTGGGGCATCCTCTGGGCGGCCTTCTCCATGATCTCCGAAGCGGGAGTGATGGGATAACCGGCATAATACCGGCAGCCGGCGAATATGGCTCCCTCCATGCAGGCGTCGCTCCCGAAGAGGTAATGGTCTCCGGGGGGAAGGGGCCCGTGGAGAACCTTTTTCGCCTCCTCGTCGGTCAGGAGAGGTTCAAACGCAGTATCTTCAACTTCGGACATAATCCATTCCTTTCTCAAAAGCCTCGAGGTTCTGCTTCAGCGTCTTGGGGGGAACCGCCTCCTGGATGGCCTTCTTAAAGGCCTCCGGAGAAATCACCCCGGTCAAAGAGGCCAGCGAGCCCAGGGCGACCATATTCTGGAATCTCCTGTTGCCCACTTTCATGGCGATCTCCGCCGTGGGAACCTTGACGACTTTCACGTCGGTCCGGGGGACTTCCTTGATCACCGTCAGGGGATCGATGATCAGAAGACCTCCCGCCTTCAAGTCCTTCAGGTAAATGTCCAATGCGGGTTGAGAGAGAGCCACCAGGACGTCGGCGGTCCGGACCTTGGGATAATGGATCTCCCCGTCCGACAGGACCACTTCGGACTTGCAGGCTCCCCCGCGCGATTCGGGCCCGTAGGATTGGGTCTGGACGGCATTCTTTTTATCGTGGAGAGCGGCCGCGGCTCCCACGATCTTGCCCACGGTCACCACTCCCTGACCACCGAATCCGGCGATCCGGATCTCATAGCGTTT
>PMCE01000377.1 GCA_003154025.1 Syntrophaceae bacterium | reverse complement strand
TCATGGTCTCACGATCTGGCTGTTACCTCAGCATGATGCACGCCTTCTACCGCTGGAAGTTGAGCGGCAGGGTCAGCGTGGTCTTGCGGGAGTTTGCTTCCATTCGAGGTTTGGGCGCTTTTCGTATTCATTCGGGTTATGGCTGTTTTCATCCGTGTAAAGAATTTCCCCCTGGTTGTTCATCCAGCGGTGGCGGTAGGCGGAAGTGTCGAGTTCCACTTTTTTGGTGAAGGGGTTGACGTACTCATCCTGGCCGCTGAGGAAGAGGTAATTCTCGTAACGGATCTCGGCATGGGTTCGGCGGCGGTTTTCCTGGATCTCGTTGTTCACCTTGTTGATGTACCGCTGGGTTTCCAGGGCGTTCTTGGCCCGCTGATCCATGGCCTTGGTCACCGCCGCGATCCACTGGGGGTTCAGCTCTATGGAATTGTAGATCACATCCAGCGCCGGTTTCCAGGCCTCAAACTCGCTCGCCGGGGCCCGGAACTGGATCGTCTGTTCGTTGGTCCACATGAAGGCCCCCGTTCGGGAATCGGTGATGACGGTCTTCAGCACCTCGCGGAAACGCTGGCCGCCCTCGCTGTATTCCACCAGGATGGCCAGCCCCTCATACCGGTTCGGTTTGAGGCCCATTTGCTGGAGCTGCTGGTTGACCTGCTGGTTCGACCGGTAAATGGCTTCCACCATTTCCCGCATGGGATCCTCGGCGATGACGGTGACCTGAGTTGCCTGGGGGCGGGTGGTCTGGAACATTTCGGTCAGGAATTGTTTCGGAGTGGGAAGGGGCTTGACCAGCATTCCCTGGTAATACTGGCCCGGCTTGAAGAGGCTGGCGCCCGTCGGGGAATAGGTAAGGTCGGCGTAATTCCAGGGGGGGGCGAAGCGGATCATCACCGTTCCCCCATCGTCCTTTTTGACGGCCAGGTCACATTTGGGAGCTATGGAATTTCCCGGGCCGTTCTGGGTCAGGGGGTTGACGTTGAAAATCCCGCCTTTAAAATTCCATCCCTTGGGGACCAGAAAGGTAAAGGCTTTTTCGTTGGGCTCCCAAACGCGCTGCATGAGAAGAGTGGGCCGCTTGCCGGCCGGTGAAGAAGAAGCCGCCGGCCCGGCGGGAGCCTTGGATGCCGCGCCCGGCTGGGGTTCGGGGGCTTTCGGCGGTTTATCCGGGGAGGATGTTCCTTTCACACGTTTCCATTGAAGGGTTTCACCCGATGGATACGTGGCCAGAATGGTATCGGCATCGGAAAAGCGGAACATGAGCTGAAAAGGCTGCTGGGCGCCCTGGGGAAGGAGGAAGAGCATCTGGCCGTTCAACTGGAATCGCCCGGACAATGTCTCTCTCCCCTGCGCTGAGTTGGTGACCTGCCGGAATGTCCCGTCGGGCAGGAACTCGGCGACGACCTCCACCTGGCCGTTTTTGAACTGCCAGCTTCCGACAAGGGATGAAGATCCCGGGGCGGGGGAGGGCGGTGACAGAAGGAGGAGGACCACGAGGAAGACGATGCGATGCATGAAAGACCTCCGCTGGGCGGTTGATCCACTTTGGCGCAGAGAAAAGAACCTCTCTTTTGAAGGCCGTACTGAGATTCAGTAAAGGAAGTATATACCGCGGGGAATCAGGAAGGCAATCCCTTTGATGAATCTTGATTCTTGTCCGGCCTTCGTCGGAAGGCGATGATCAGCGACCCTGCCAGGATCATCCCGCAGCAGAGGACTTGCCCCATGGAAAAGGGGCCGAGGATGAATCCCAATTGAGGGTCGGGCTGGCGGGTAAATTCGATGAGGAAACGGACCGTACCGTAGCCGATCAGATAAAGGGCCAAGAAGTGCCCCTGAAGGGACCGCACTCTACGCAGTCTCCAGAGGATAAGGAAGAGGAAGATGCCCTCGAAGAAGGCCTCGTAAAGCTGAGAAGGATGACGCAGTTGCCGGGAGGGGTCTCCCGGGAAGTACATTCCCCAGGAAAGAGAGGTCACCCGTCCATAAAGCTCCCCGTTGATGAAGTTTCCGATACGTCCGAAAGTATAACCCAGGGGAACGGCCGGGCAGAGGAGGTCGGCAAGCTCCCAGAAGGAAATCCGGTATTTATGGCAAAAGATAATGGTGGAAATAAGAATGGCAATTGCCCCCCCATGATAAGACATCCCCTGAAAGCCGCTGATCCGAATCTCGGGGGAAAAGTCGACGGGCAGGAATATTTTCAAGGGATGAGCCGCAAAATATTCCCAATCGTAGAAAAAGACGTACCCCAGCCTTCCCCCGATGACCATACCCAGAATGGCCCAGAGAAAGAAACTCTGGACGGTCTCTTTTGAATAGGCAAAGTCTTCATGCTTGATACGAAACTGAACAAGCCCATAAACCACCCCTAGCGCCACGATATACATTAGGCCGTAATATCTTATGGATAGCGGGCCGAGGTGGAAGAAAACCGGGTTGATCGTTTCCGGAAGGTGATTCCAAAAATCTTTGATTGATTCCATCGTCATGACCCACCGCCGGGAGATCAGAAACTCTCCGCCGACTTTTTTAATGTAGCACATAATTCACCAGACTTACCGGTGAAATGGATCGGATAGATTTGGAGAAAATTTTCACATTTATTTTTTTTAATTCATTACCGGGTCAATACCCCGCAGCTTGCTGCGAAGTGTTTGTTTCCTGGATGGGGATACCCCGTGGCTTGCTACGCCGTAATTCATTGACTGAGCCCGCCAAATTTCATAGAATCCCGGAAGAGCGGAAGGATTTTTATGGCGAGGGAATCCAACTCAAACAAAGTCCCGAGAATGACCGGGGAGACCATTCTGCTTGAATCCCCATCAACCATCGGCAGGAGGAGTTATGACCCAAAGATTGAAAATACTGGCCGTCGTTTTTGCGGCCATCAGCCTGGTCCCGGCCGGATATTCGCTCGGAACCGCCCAGGATTATCCGGCGAAACCGATTAATCTAATCATTCAATACCCCGCCGGTGGCTCCACGGACCTGGCGGCCCGCGCCCTGGCCAATGCGGCCAAGAAATACCTGGGCCAGCCCATGATCTGTGAAAACAAGGCCGGTGGCGGGGGCACCATCGGGGTCGCCTATGTGACCACCCGCCCGCCCGACGGCTATACCCTGGGGATCGTCACCAGCAG
>PMCE01000080.1 GCA_003154025.1 Syntrophaceae bacterium | reverse complement strand
GGATGGATTGGCAAAAGCTGTTTATTATTAACCGAGCGGTTTGGTCCCCGGGCCCGATTCGTCTCCATCCTGACCGACGCTCCCCTGGAGGCCGGTTCTCCCCTCGACAAGCCCTGCGGCAAATGCCACGCCTGCATCGATGCCTGTCCGGTGAAGGCCTTCACCGGCGCGGAGTTCAATCCCGGCGAAGGGCGTGAGGTTCGCTTCGAGGTATTCAAATGCAGCGAGTACCGCCGGGAACATCCCTGCGGCCTCTGCGTTTCCACATGCCCCAAGGGCAAGAAGAAAAGAGGCGCCCCGATGGAATAAACCTTGACCCTTAATCCGGCATGGGTGGGNNTTGTCTTTCCTTGCGCCTTGCTCCTCCCCTTTCGGGTTAAATCTATTTGAATTCTTTCCATTTATTTAGTATACTCTCCTAGAAAGTCAGTCTTAGATTGGAATCCTTATTCTTTAACCCCTTCCTTACATCTGTGAAGGAAAATCGGGAGGAAAGGTTGAGAAAAGGAAAATGACCCCATTTCTCGAAGGAAATCGGGGTCTTTTTTTCGTCGAACTTCTTTTTTAATAACCCGGAAAAGGATGGAGCGATGATCCTTTACGAGAGCGAAGCCAAGAGATTTTTTAAGGAACAGGGGATCCCGTCACCTCCCGGAGAAGTGGCCAAGACTTCCCAGGAGGCGGCAGAGGTTGCCCGGAAAATGGGCAAACCGATGAATATCAAGCCGCAGATCCTGGTCCTCCCGGGGGGAAGGGCAGGGGATTTTCAAACTGCGGCAACCCCTGAGGAGGCGGACAGGGCCGCCAAGAACTTTTTGAAGAAGACCCTCAATGGGCAGCAGGTTACCGAAGTATTGGTAGAGGAAAAGCTCCCGGTTCAAAAAGAGGTCCACGTAGCGATCAGAGTGGACGGGGCGGCCGGGGCCCCCCTGATCATGGCCAGCCTCGATCCTCTGAGCGACTTGGACGAAGAAGCGAAAGCTTCGGGCAAGGTGGCCTGGCGCCATGCCGACCCTTTCCGCGGCCTCCAATCTTACGAGGCCAGGAAGATGGCCAAGGGACTCGGGTTCACGGGAGATGCAGCGGTCAAGCTGGCCGATCAAATTCAAAGGCTTTACAAAACATATTCCCAATGGAACGCTCTCGCGGCGGGATTCAACCCGCTGGTTATGACCCCGGAAGGAAATTTTTTCGCTGCCGGGGCGTTTCTGGAGATTGACGACTCCGCCCTCTTCCGGTTTCCCCAACTCCGCGAACTTTCCCTTTCCCGGATCCTGGACCCACTGGCCAGGGAAGGCAAAACCATCGGTGTAACCTACGTCGGGCTGGATGGGGACATCGGCGTCATATGCACGGGAGCCGGGATTGGAATGGCCACGGTGGACCTGATCAGCAAGCGCGGCCGCCCGGCCAATTTTCTGGAGACGGGCGGGGGGATCACCGAGAAACAGATGGCCGACGTGATGAGGCTGGTATTGAAAAAACCCGGCTTGAAGGGTGTTTTTCTTAACATGTATGGAGGAATCAACCCGATCCACGAAGGGGCCAAAGGGGTGGTCAAGGTGATCCGGGAAGACCGGGTGAGCATCCCCGTCGTGGCCAAGGCCATCGGAAATTTTCAGGAAGAGACTTGGAAGATCCTGGAAGAAGGGGGCGTAACGGTCATCAAGACCATTCCCACCGATCAGGCGGTCGACGAACTCTTCAAGAGGTTGAAAAAATGAGTATCCTGATAGATGAAAAAACGAGGGTGATGGTACAGGGAATTACCGGCCGGATGGGAGCAGTCCAGACGATGCATATGTTAAAGGCCGGGACGAAGATCACCGCCGGCGTCACCCCGGGCAGGGGCGGTTCACGGGTCGAAGGGGTTCCGGTGTATGACTCCGCGGAGGAGGCCATGGCGGAGCAGGAAATCAACACCTCCGTCCTCTTTGTTCCCGGCCCCGTTTGCGAGGAATCCTGTGCCGAGGCCATAGACGCCGGTCTGAAGCTCATTATCTTGATCACCGAACACATCCCGACCCATGACACCATGCGCATCCGGGCCTACGTCCGGAGTCACGGAGCCACCCTGATCGGCCCCACCACCCCCGGAGTCATCACCCCGGGAAAATGCCGGATCGGCATCATGCCCACCAGCCTCTTCACCCCCGGGCCGGTGGGGATCATAACCCGAAGCGGGACCATGTCTTATGAAATCGCCGGGCTGTTGACCACCGAGGGCCTGGGGCAGACGACCATGGTGGGAATGGGAGGAGACCCGGTCGTAGGGACCAGCCTGATCGAGCTCCTGGATCTTTTTAACCAAGACCCGGAGACGAAGGTGGTAGTGGTCCATGGGGAGATCGGAGGAACTCAGGAAGAACGGGCCGCCGTGTTTATCCGGCAGAAGATGACCAAGCCGGTCATCGCTTATATGACCGGGAAGGTTGCCCTCGAGGGGTCGCGGATGGGGCATGCCGGAGCCGTGTTCGTCAGGCAGAGGGGTGCCATGGAGAATAAGATCAAAGCCTTCCGCGAGGCGGGAGTCCCCATCGCCGACAGCCCCAGCGAAATTGCGGGATTGGTGCGATCGGCGTTAAAAGGGTAAGTCGCAGATCGATGCCAAGGTTTCAGGCGGGCCCCAATATCTTCGTTGGGGCCTATTTTTTTCCTTGAAATGCGGCATAATCTCCTAACCTGCGNNGTGTTGGACCTCGCCTTGACCTCCCGCTGTCCTCTGCGCTGCCGGTATTGCAGCGTGGATAAGACCCCTTATCCGGAACTCCCGGCGCGGGAATGGGTGGGAATCGTGGAATCCTTCGCCCGCCTGCGGAGGATTGAACTGGTCAGTCTGGAAGGCGGAGAGCCGTTCCTGCGTCCGGATTTAATCGAGATCCTGGAAGTCTGCCTCGCTTGTGCCGGGGAGGTGAAGATCATTACCAGCGGAGCGATTCCTCTTGAATCCCTCCCCCTGAATCTGCTCCGCCACCCGCGATTCTTTCTGGAACTGAGCATGGACGGACCGCGAGAGGTCCATAATTTTCTACGCCAAGGGAGTTGGGACCAGGCATGGAATTTTCTGCGGGCGGCGCTGGAACGCCATATCCCGGTCCGCCTCCGTTCAGTGATCTCTCGCTACAATCTTCCTTTCATGGAAACCTGGCTCACCCGGCTTGATTCAGAACTGGCTGCCACCCAACGAAGAGTCGCCTTCAGCTTTGACACCATCCTCTTTCCCAAAGCCATGGCCGAAGCGGGAGGGCATCTCCAGAGGGCCGGAGTGAACCGTTACCCGGCGAAGGGAATCCTCCCCTCTCCGCAAGAAATGTGGCGGCTTTTCCGGAACCTGAAAAACAGAACCTTTGACTGCATCCAGATCCCGCAGAGCGAACCCCTTCGCGGGTGCGGTTTTGCCGAAAGCAGCGGCATTTCTTTCGACCCGGCGGGTTTTTTCTCCTTCTGCTGTGAGGGTTCCCGGGGCCTGGGATGGATTCATCAATCTCCGCCGGAATATTGCCTTTCCCTTTTGGATGCCGCAACCCGGAGCCGCCCCTGCAGAGGTTGTTTCTATTTTCAAGAAAACCTCTGCCATGGTTGCTGGACCGGCCAGAAGTGCGGGATGGTGGAGTACTGGGATGCGAGAGACTGTCAAACCCTCCATAAATGGATGGTTCAGGGAAGAGAATTACCTGTTTTAAAATCCCCGTACCTGAACGGGTCGTACACAACGCCATAGTTCAAAATCCCCTTTTAGGGGCGATTCATGAATCTCCCCTACGACAAATAAATATGACTATCCGGGAATTCAATAAAATCTGGCCTTTGTTAAGACGGCAAGTGAGATCTCTCCGTATCCCTTGGATGGATCAGATGTCGGCCGAGGACCGCGATCCTTTCAAAATCCTGATCTCGTGCATTCTGAGCCTGAGAACCCAGGA
>PMCE01000177.1:5013-5876 GCA_003154025.1 Syntrophaceae bacterium | reverse complement strand
CGGCCGACCTGTTCCGGGGGCAAATTCAGGAGAGGGGTGGAGATTTCCAGGAGCAATTTTTCAAACCGGATCGTTTCGTCAAGCTGCCCGCCCTTCTGCTTCGCTTTCTCCAGTTCGATCCGCAGCCGGGCGTTCTCCCGGGTGAGCTCCAGGTTTCCCTCGGGGAGCGCCTTGTCCCGTCTTTTGTTGAATTCGCGGAGAGGTTTTTCGGCTTTTCCCATTCGTCCGCAATCCATAAAGGCCTAAGATTTGAAATACCCAGACTGCCTAAATTTGCAAAGGAGTAATCATTTGGCCCTTTGAAAAAAATTCTTACATTTATACCTGCGAAGCCAACGAATCCAAAAGAGGTAGGGTGCGTTCCCCGAACGCACCGTTAAAAGGCGTGATCGAGGATCACGCCCTGCATATGAATTGCAGTTTTGCGGTGCTATTGTTTGAAGAATCAACATGGGACCGCAGAACCGCAAAACGGCAGTACGGCAGTACTTCTTCTAATCCGCAATCCGGTCAGTACCCGACGGCCGCGCCGTCGCAACGCGGATCAGACCCCCCCATGCGCAGGCCGTTCTCCGGATGGATCATAATCCCGTGAGCGCTGCCCATGGACTGGTCGATTCCGTCGACCACTTGAACCAGATGCCCCCGCTTTTTCATCTCTTCGATGACCGCGGGAGGGAATCTCTTTTCCATCATGAGAAGCCCTTCCGACTGGTGGAGAAGGTAGCGGCCCGAAACCCAACGGGGAGCGTCGATGGCCGCCTGGACGTCCAGGCCGAAGTCGAAGACCGCGGACATGACTTGGATGTGCGTCTGGGGCTGCCCGTCGGCCCCGCTCGTCCCGAAAACCAGGAAGGGTTTCC
>PMCE01000177.1:0-4957 GCA_003154025.1 Syntrophaceae bacterium | reverse complement strand
CCCGCCACCACGGCCGAGCCGAAGGAATAGTAAAGCGATTGGATGAGGGAGACGACATTGCCCGCTTCATCCACCGTGCAGAGGTAGATCGTATCGCGTCCGAAGATCCCCGGTGAAATGGCCTGGGGTTCGAGGGCCTGGTCTTTCCGGATGAGGGAGCGGCGCTGGGCCGCGTAATCCTTGGCCAGAAGCTCCTCCACGGGAATCTTGACCTTCTCCGGGTCGGAGATGTAGCGATTCCGGTCGGCAAAGGCCACCTTCTTGGCTTCCACCATGAAGTGGAGGTGGTCGAGGGACTGATACCCCATGGACGCCAGGTCGTAGCCCTCCAGCAGGTTCAGGATCAACAGGGCGGCCAGGCCCTGGGAGTTGGGGGCCGTTTCGTAAACCGTGTAGCCGCGATACTGCGTGGAGACGGGTTTTCCCCAGGTGGATTGGTGGTCCTGAAAGTCTTTCTCGGTCAGGAGACCGCCGTTCTCCCGGCAGAAGCGGGCGATCTCCCGGCCGATCTCTCCCCGGTAGAAAACGTCTCTTCCCTCCCGGGCGATCTTTTCCAGAGAACCGGCCAGGCCGGGATTGGTCAGCAGGTCCCCCGGACGGGGACCCTTTCCCCCGGGAAGGAAAAGGCTTTGCGAGGTGGGAAAGCGGGAGAGTTCGGCCTGCGCCTCGTGTATCTTAAAGCTAAGAATGTGGCTAATGGGGTATCCCTTGCGGGCGTAGCCGATGGCGGTGTCGAGAACCGTGGCCATAGGCAATTTTCCGTAGCGTCGATGGGCCTCGAACCAGCCGTCCACGGCTCCGGGGACGGTGACGGCCAGGAGTCCGCGGACGGGCATGGAGTTCATTCCCGCCTTTTTATACCCATCGATGCTGGCGGCGTAGGGCGAGCGCCCGCTGGCGTTCAGAAAAGCCAGGTCTTTTTTGGCGGCATCGTAAATAAGCCAGAAGGCGTCCCCGCCGATGCCGCACATGTGGGGGTAGACCACGTTGAGGACGGAATTGGTGGCAATGGCCGCATCCACCGCCGTCCCCCCCTTTTTCAAAACATCGACTCCGGCCTGAGACGCGAGATAATGGGGGGAGGCCACCATCCCGTGGGGGGCCATGGTTAAAGGACGGTACCGCTGGGGAAACGCTTCCGGGGTTTTGTACATCGGTTTAGCTCCTCTCTAAAAAAATACTGAATCAGTCCGCCGGTCTGCCGGTTCGCCGGTCGGCCGGTCAGCCAGTCCGCTTGTCCGATTTATTTCATCCGTTGACCGGCCGACCGGCGGACTGGCTGACCGGCCGACCTTCTTCATCCCCGGCATGGAAGAATTCGAAGACCGTCCGTGCATCCTTCTGCGTCAGGGATTCGATTTGATTGAGCCGATCTGCGGATGCTTCCTGGATTGCCTGCAGGCTTCCGAATGCCCGGAGAAGGGCTTTCCTCTTCACCCCGCCGATCCCGGGGATATCATCCAGGATCGTCCGCAGGCCGTGCTTGCCCCGCAACTTCTTATGGTACGTGACGGCAAACCGGTGGGCCTCGTCCCGGATTCTCTGGAGATAGCGGAGCGAAGCCGAGTGGCCGAGAAGGAGGGGGTCTTTGACATTCGGCAGGTAAATCTTATCCGCGGTCTTCTCCGCGATCTTTTTCGGGCTCGGTCCCTTGTCCTTGGCCAATCCGATGGCGGATATATCCTCCTGGCCCAGCTCCGCCAGGACCGCCAGGGCCACATTCAACTGCCCCTTTCCGCCGTCGACGATGAGCAGGTCCGGCTTCCCCTGATCCGCCTCCAATTTGCTGTACCTGCGCTTCAGGACTTCATACATCATAGCATAATCATCGGGAAAAGAGGGGGCCTGGACTTTGAAGTGGCGGTACCCGGAGCGGTCCGGGCTCCCGTCGAGAAAACTCACCATGGACCCCACCGCCAGGGTTCCGAAGAGGTTGGAGATGTCGAAACATTCCGCCCGCCGGGGGAGAGTTTTCAATCTCAGTTTCTCTTTCAGCTCCTGGAGGATCAGGGCGAGGTTTTCCGTCTCGCTGACCTTTTTCTGGAAGGCGTGCTCGGCGTTCTTCCGGGCCATCTCCACGAGGCTCTTCTTTTCGCCGCGCTGGGGGGCGTGGACATCCACCTTCCCCCCCCTCTTATCGGAAAGCCACTCCTCCAGGAGGGGTTCATCCTCGACGGGCAGAGGCAGGAGAACCTCGTGGGGAATGGAGGGTTCTTCGGCATAGTACTGCCGGAGAAAGGCGGGGAGGGCTTCTTCTTCCGGGAGGTTGAGGCGGGAGAAGTGGAAGGATTTGTTCCCCACCAACAGGCCCCGCCGAAAAAAAAGGATCTGGAACTCCCAGGCGTTCCCCTGGCGGTGGAAGGCAACGACATCCTGATCGTTGGGGGTCTGGGAGACGGTCTTCTGCTTCTCCAGCGTCTGCTCGACGGCCGCGATCTGATCCCGGATGCGGGCCGCTTCCTCGAAGTTGAGTTCTTCCGAGGAGGCTACCATCCTCTCCTGCAGGAGCTTGACGAGCTGGGAGTTCTTGCCTTCCAGAAAGAGAGTCACTTCCTGGACCAGCTCCGAGTATTTCTCCGGGGAGACGAGACCGCAGCAGGGCCCCAGGCATTTCTTGATCTGGTAGTTCAGACAGGGGCGGGAACGGTTGCGGAAGTTGGAGTCGGTGCAGGTGCGCAGGGGGAAGAGGTGGCGCAAAATCCGGAGGGTCTCCTTCACCGCCGCGCTGGAAGCGTAGGGGCCGAAGTAGCGGGCCCCGTCCCGCTTCACCCTGCGCACCAGGGTGAGCTTGGGGAATTTCTCCTGCGTGCCGAATTTGAGGCTGAAATAGGTCTTGTCGTCCTTTAGATCAATGTTGTGGCGCGGCTTGTGCTTCTTGATCAGGGTGTTCTCTAGGATGAGCGCCTCTTTTTCGGTGTCCGTGAGGAAGGTCTCCACCTGCCGGACCTTGGGCATGAGAAAGCGAAGGGAGAGGCGGGTATCGGCGGACTTCCCGAAATAGTTCCGCACCCGGTTGCGCAGGTTCTTGGCCTTGCCGATGTACAGGACCGTTCCCGCCTGGTCCTTCATCAGGTAGACGCCGGGGCTTGTCGGGAGGTTCTGAATTTGCTCTTCTAGATTCGGGGTGTCCATAGGTTAACAAATCGCTAGGCGCAAGTCGCGAGGCGCAAGTCGTAAGACACAAGGCAAAAATAAGAGGAATTCATCCAACCCGTTTCATGGTTTTCTTTTTATCTCCCCTTGCGCCTTGCGCTCTCGCGCCCTCGCGACTTAGGTTGCTTCCCGGGAACCCAGTTCCTTCTCCTCCAGATTCTTGATCCGGTCCCTCAACTCGGCGGCGCTTTCGAAGTCGAGCCGGGAGGCCGCCTCGCGCATCTCTCTTTTCAGGCGGGCGATCAGCTTGGGGATCTCGAAGAGGGAGACGTACTCTTCGGGCTTCTCCGCGGCCATGGGAATGGTGACGTAGTCCGCCTCGTAGATGGACTGCAGAATGTCGGGGATGGCCTTGCGCACCGACTCCGGGGTGATCTGGTGCTTGCGGTTGTAGGCCTCCTGCATCTTTCGCCGTCGATCGGTCTCCCGGATGGCCTTCTTCATGGATTCGGTTTCCTTGTCGGCATACAGGATCGCCCGTCCGGTCACGTTGCGCGACGCCCGCCCGAAGGTCTGGATGAGGGAGGTTTCGGACCGCAGGAAGCCCTCTTTGTCCGCGTCAAGGATGGCCACCAGGGAAACCTCGGGCAGGTCCAGCCCTTCCCGCAGCAGGTTGATGCCGATGAGGACGTCAAACTTTCCCAGCCGCAAATCCCGAAGAATTTCCGTTCTCTCCAGGGACTGGATGTCGGAGTGAAGGTATTTGACCTTGATCCCCAGGTCGGCGTAATAGGAGGTCAGGTCTTCGGCCATGCGTTTGGTCAGGGTGGTGACCAGGACCCGCTCTCCGCCCGCCACCCGGGCCTGGATCTCATTGAGAAGGTCGTCAACCTGGTAGCGAGCGGGTTTGATCTCGACCTGCGGGTCGATGAGACCCGTGGGCCGGATGATTTGCTCCGTCACCCGGCCTTGGGACTTTTTCATCTCGTAAGCCGCCGGGGTGGCGGAGACGTAAACCAACTGGGGCACCCGGGCTTCGAACTCCTCGAAGGAAAGAGGGCGGTTGTCCATGGCCGAAGGGAGGCGGAAGCCGAACTCCGCCAGGGTCTCTTTGCGGGTCCGGTCGCCCCAGTACATGCCGTTGAGTTGAGGGACGGTGATGTGGCTCTCGTCGATGAAATAAAGGGAGTCCTTGGGGAAGTAGTCCAGGAGAGTGTAAGGAGGTTCGCCGGCCTTTCGACCGTCCAAATGGCGGGAGTAATTTTCGATGCCCGTGCAGTATCCCATCTCCTGGAGCATCTCGATATCGAAGTTGGTCCGCTGTTCCAAACGCTGGGCTTCCAGGAGTTTTCTCTGGGATTCGAAGAAGGCCAGCCGCTCAACCAGCTCTTCCCGGATGGACTGGATGGCGCGGCGCAGCCGGTCCTGAGGGGTCACGTAGTGGCTGCCGGGAAAGATGGCGGCCTGCTTCAGCTTGCGCAAAATCTTGCCCCGGAGGGGGTCGATCTCGGCGATGGAGTCCACCAAGTCCCCGAAGAACTCGACCCGGATAGCACGGTTTTCCTCGTAGGCCGGGAAGATCTCCAGCACGTCCCCGCGGACTCGGAAGGTCCCCCGGTGAAAATCATAATCGTTGCGTTCGTACTGAATCTCCACGAGGCGGGCCAGGACGTCATCCCGGGAGATCTCCTTCTGGTCCTCCATGAGGACGATCATCCCCTGGTAGGTTTCGGGTGAACCCAGTCCGTAGATGCAGGAGACCGAAGCCACCACGATCACATCGCGGCGGGTGAGGACCGAACGGGTGGCCGAGTGGCGCATCTTGTCGATGAGGTCGTTGATGGAGGCGTCCTTTTCGATATAG
>PMCE01000422.1 GCA_003154025.1 Syntrophaceae bacterium | reverse complement strand
TTTTGCGCGCCCTTTGTTGAAGGTAGTCCGGCAGTTCCTCTTCTCTCTTCCCAATGAACTTGCAATGTATCCTCGCCTTTTTCGCGAATTGTTGATCCGGGCTGGCCAGCATACTCGGCGTGGTGGGGAGACAGTTGATACAAAAAGATTTCTGGGCGCGAAGGGGAGGCTCTCCCTTAATGCCTTCAATCAGGGCAATCGCCTGGTCAAGATCTTCTTTTTTCCCCTCGGCCACCAATATTGCGGAGCCTTCGGAGCCATTGAGGCCACCCCCGCCGACCTGACGGGCCATAAGTTTGAAAAGGATGCGGAAGGCTTCCACTTCGGTAACGACTTTGGCATTCATAAGGGGGACCATGCCGACGCGAATTCCCTGGGAATAATAGAAGGTGTCCTGTCCGCAGAGCCTCGTTGCCTCGGGGATAGAAGGGATCAATTTCTCCAGGCCAATGGGAACGATCAGACGGCATCCCCGGGCGCTCAGAATTCCACCCGCATACCCGATGGTCCCGCCAGAGGGGTGGGCCACGAAAACTCCAACATTCCCGGCCGGATCTACGGCATTGGCCCCTTTAATGAAAACCGAATCGGCCCCGAAATTTTGCAAGACATCCTCCATGGTTGCTTCGGGAGGAACAAGTTTCCCCTTGCGGAGGACGATCATGGGAGGTTTTTCCTCCGCTTGGGTCACGCAGAGAGTTCCATTGACGATGAGGCCGGAGATGAAGTTGGCCCGCTTGGGGCATGCCCCCAGGATCTCTTCCGCCACCCGGACGTTGGTGGACCCGTGGCCGATTACGATCTCCCCCTCTTCCTTTGCTTTCTGGACCTCGGGCAGCCGGGCTACCGCTTTGGCGATAAGGCGCTTTGACTCGGAAGGGGTAAAAACAAATATGGCACGCATGGAAAACCTCTCCAAGGGAACACTGCCAGTGTCGCACTCGCGAATTTATAATTGCCTTGACACTTACTCTCACCCAGACAATGTTGTTCTAAAACGGCCGGAAGCTTCGGTTCCAGTAATCCCGGTTCCTCACCTCGACCTTGAATTTTTTCACTTCATTGATGAACTCGGCCATGATTTCTGCCTTTTTGTAAAAGATCTTTTNNTTTTCCCCTTCTCCGCCGTAGCCCGAAAGGGATTTCCGGGGAAACCGATGAGGCCCGTGTCGCTATACTCCTGGTGTTCCATCGGAACCCAGGCTACATCTTTCCCGTTCATGGTCAAGTACGGAGATCCATTGACCTTGGTAAATTTCTTACTCACATCGGTGACCCATTTGGGAGGATGGGTGTACTCTTTCTGCGTCCGGTCCAAGTGGACGATCTGCTTGCCGTACAGCCTCTCAAAATACATTAACTCCGCAGTCTCCACCTCACTGCCATGCCAGCCGGGAGCCTCCTCTGGCGGGTTCTCAATAATCCCCTCCCCCTGGAAGAGATTGGGCACGGCTTCGGCATCATTCCGGTAGCAGCAGATAAAGCAGTTCGTCTCATAACGTAAGGCCCGCAGAGCGGGGTCCACGGCTTTCATATTCGAGGTATGCCCCGTGGCGAAAATCAGCTTATTGAATCCATTGTGGATAAGGCACCGGCCGATGTCATAGAGCATGTTCTGGTAAGTCGAAGCGCTGAAGCAAACCGTTCCCGATCCGATCCCGGCGGGATGCAGGTGCTGGGGTGAATAACCGATGGGGATCAGGGGCATGTAGGGAACGTTGGCCAGTTCGGCGGCAATATGGCAGGGGACCTCCGTCGCCACGCTGTCCGTACAAACCGGCAAATGGCGCCCATGCTGTTCCATGCTGCCCAGGGGGATGATCACGATGTCGGTTTCCTTAAGCCATTCCCTCACTTCCAAGTACCCGCATTTGTGTAGATTGTAAATTTTTTCCTGCTTCACTTCCTTTTTCTCTTCGTATTCCATTTTGACCTCCTCTTGTAATCGGGATTACGTTGTAAGAAAGTTGGTTCCCTTCTGCAAAATCCTTGACCCCAGGGGGATAAATTTCAAGTGCCTTTCATTCTATCTTCTTTTTGTCTGAATGGGCACCCTTTTTAGCCCCGGTTTGCGCTGGAGTAGCTAATCTTCAACCGCTGATTCGACGATTTCCAGGCTCATTTCCGCCGTATTCAGGATGGCCTTTACCCCGATGGGGAGGGTGGCTTTATGTTCGCCGTGGCCGAAACAGAGGCCCGACAATACGGGGACCCCGAGGTTTCCCAGCCGGTCCCGGAGCACTTCCTCGCAGGAAAACGAGGAGGGGAATCTTCCCTTCGGTTCGCATTCCACGCACTCCCCCACGGCGATCCCGGCAGCCTCTTTCAACTTCCCGCTTGCCAGGAGGTGGGTAAGAAGGCGGTCCAACTCGAAGGGCTCCTTCCGGAAATCCTCAAAGAACAGGATTTTTCCCCGGGTATCGATCTCGTACGGGGTTCCTAAGGAGGCGGCAATGGCCGGTAAATAACCCCCCGTTAAAATTCCCGAGGCAACCCCTTCGGTGATGACCCGCGCCTCCCGGTCCTTTCCGCCGATCTTTCCGGCGGGTTCGTTGGAAGCCAGGGTGTTCCAAAGGCGCGTGCGGGTGTAATCGGAGAAGCGGCCGGCCATCTCCGTTACCACCATGGGTCCATAAAAGCAAACCAGTCCGGTTTCTTTATGGATGGCGAGATGAAGAAAGGTAATATCCGAGTAGCCCAGGAAGACCTTTGGATTTCTCCGGATCGAAGCATAATCGACGAGCCGGACGATCCTTCCGGCTCCATAGCCTCCCCGCAGGCAGACGATTCCTTTGATGGGCGGATCGGCGAACATCCGGTTCACATCCTCCGCCCTCTCCTCGTCCGTTCCGGCCAGATATTGATTCCTCCGATACAGGCACTTTCCTAGGACGATTTGAAACCCCCAATCCGTAAGGGCTTTCGCCCCCCGGCCGATTTCTCCGGGGTCCAGGGGGGGACTTGACGGGGCGACGATTCCGAGGCGATCTCCGGGTTTCAGCTTCGGGGGTTTCATTTTGGAGGGGTTCTTCCTTCTTTGCAGTTGAATTCCGGGGAGGGGAGCTAGTTTCCCCTTACCGCAGACTGAGAACCGATTGTCTGCAATTTCCACTTACTGGAAAGGTAAATCGTCCGTCCGGCCCGGACGGAATGCCGTCCCCGGATCAATTCCTCGGCTTCGGCGCCGGTCACATACCGGAGGGATCCCCCGATGCAGTGCTGGACACAACTGGGCCCTATCCCCGAGTCCACTCGGGAAAGGCAGAGGTTACACTTTCCCGCCTTGCGGGTCACCTCGTTGAAATACATGGCGCCGTAAGGACATCCGGCGATGCACTGCCGGCACCCGACACATTTCTCCTCGTCGATCAGGACCCGGCCGTCTTCCTTTCTGGCGATCGCCTCCACGGGGCAGAATTGGGCGCACATCGGGTCCTCACATTGGAGGCACATGACGGGAACGAAATCCAGGTGGAACTCTCCTCCCACTTCTCGGGGAGGGATGGTTTGCACCCGGCACCACCGCGATTTGCTTTCCGGCGAAAGATTGTTTTCCTGGCGGCAGGCGATCTCGCAGGCATAGCACCGCACGCAGGCATCCAGGTCCACGACCAAAACTTTTTCATCCATCTTCATCCCTTTTTCCGAATGCGGCAGAGCTGGCAGCGCAGCTGCGCACTTCCCACTACTGGCGCGACCTTTTCATTGTCCATGATCAAATTCACGTTGCTCTTACCGGGCCAGTGGCTGGCGACCTGGATCACCCGGGGGTCGATGCCCGGGGTGAAGTCGGCGATTCCCTCCACGGCCCCCCGGGGAGATTCCACGACGATCCAGTCCCGGTCTTCGATTCCATACCGGGCCCCCGCTTCCGGGTGCAGGAATATGGTTAAATCGGGGACGATCTCCCGGAGAATGGAGATGTTCCGAAATTCGGCATGGCGGAATACCGGAACCCTTCCACCGGTGGTAACGATCAGCGGGTATTCCCGGGCGAGATTCGGGGTGCTCACCGGGCTTTCCGCCGGCTCCACGTATCCCGGGTAAGGATCGAACCCCAGGCTGTCAAGCTTGGTGTCGAATAATTGGACCTTCCCAGTCGGGGTGGCAAAGCCGTTCTTTTCGTATTTCTTGTACTCCCAGGGAAGGCGGATCAGTCCTTTTCTCTTAAAGTCCTTGAAGTTCATCTCCGCCGGCTGGAGGAGGAAGTCCATGAAAGACTCGTCGCTGGAAAACATCCGGTCGGCAAATCCGAGGCGTTTGGCCAGGTCGTTCAGGATGGTTACATCCGACCGGCATTCTCCCACCTGAACCGTCTTCTGCTGGAGATGGGCGCTGTCCGGGGAGACCTGGTCGCTGCAAGTCACAAAATCCCTCTCCATCCAGGTCCCCGCCGGGAGAATCACGTCCGCCCAGCGATTGGTCTCGGTATGATAAAAATCGACGGAAGCAAAAAAATCCAGGCTCTTTATGGCGTCCAGCACCATCTTGGAGTTGGCATAGGCGAGGACCATGTTGCTCCCCTGACTGTACATGGCCCGGATCGGGTAGGGTTTTCCGGTGAGCATGGCCTGCCAGGCGTCATAATTAAAAGCCGAGGGAGGAAAGGAAACGCTGTGCTTTCCCGAAAGCAGCGGGTATTTTTGGCTCCCCAGGCGCCGCTGATGCTGTTCCTCCGTCAGGATGTTGTTGAGACTCAGGTCTCCTTTCAACCAGAGCCCTACGGGAACGGCCATTTGAATCAGGTTTCCTCCGGGAACATCGATGTTCCCCGTCAGGGCCGCCAGCATGGCGATAGCCCGGCAGGTGGAAAGGGAGTCGGCGTTCTGTTCAATCGCCACCACAATGGTGATGCAGGAAGGCCTGCGGGCAGCGTAGAGGCGGGCGGCTTCCCGGATCTTCTCCTTGGCGACCCAGGTGATTTCCGAAACTCTATCCGGGCCAAATTCCGCGGCCCGCTTTTTCAGGCCCTCGAAGCCGTGGCACCACTGTTCCACGAAAGCCCGGTCATACAGGCCTTCCTCGATGATAACGTTGATCATGCCCAAAGCCAGGGCCGCGTCCGTCCCCGGGCGCAATTGCAGCCAGAGGTCCGCCTTGGAGGAAGCCTCCGTTAACATGGGATCGACCACGATGAGCTTTGCTCCCCGGGTCCAGGCCTCCATCATTCCCCGGCCTTTGGCGGGGAAGGTAGAGGTAGGGTTGGCGCCCCAGACCAGCATGCACTCCGTATGGGCGTAATCGGGGTT
>PMCE01000355.1 GCA_003154025.1 Syntrophaceae bacterium | reverse complement strand
ACGCCGATGTACCCCAGCGGGTTCACCTATGACTCTGTCTATATGGTGGCCGAGGTCATCAAACAGAAGAAATCGGTTAAATCCGACGACATCGTAGCCGGGCTGGAAAACCTCTCCTACAAAGGGGTTATCCATCCGGAGACCTCATACGATAAACAAAGCCATGACATCCTGGAAGGGCGCTACGTGATGCCCCTATCCCAGTGGCAGGAAGGCTCCAAACAGGTCGTATTCTGGCCGGAGGCATTTAAAACGGGCAATTACGTGAAACCGGCCTGGTGGAAACAGTGAGGAGGCCTTAGGGAGATCGGGGGTTCATCGGCGGGTTCTCGGGGCGGTGAACCCCTGCTTTCGACCTGCTTTCCTTTCTTCGATCCGCTGGAAGAATTAAATCGCCTTACAAGACCAACCGAACAGGTTCTGGTGGAGTGATTTATGACCGCACTGGTGAGTATTTTTGTCCTGGGGACGATCTGGGGAGCGGTTTACAGCCTCATCGCCGTGGGATTTACCCTGATCTTCGGGGTGGCCGGAATCGTCAACCTTGCCCATGGCGCCTTTTACATGTTAGGAGCCTACCTGGCCTATACCTTCATGACCCTCCTGAACATCAATGTTCCCTTGTCCGCCTTGATGGCCGTAGCCGGCGTAGCCCTGGTCGGCATGGCCATCGATTATTTCGGCATCCGGCCCTTGCGGGAGCGTCATGCCTATGTGCTGATCCTGACCCTGGCCTTCGCCCTCTTTTTCCAGGAGCTTATGTACGGGATCTACGGCCCCTACGGCAAGCCCGTCAAGAGTTTCGTGATCGGCGAAATCGTGCTGGGAGGGGTGCATATTTCCTACCAGAAACTGATTACTTTGTTTGTCGCCGCCGCCTGCGTGATCCTTCTCTGGCTCTTCATCAAGAAGACCAAAACCGGGAAGTCCATCTCCGCCGTGGCGCAGAACAAAGATGCGGCCATCCTGATGGGGATTCAGTATGAAAAGGCCTACCGGATGACCATGGGGATTTCCGCGGGCCTGGCGGCCATCGCCGGGGTGTTCATCTCCCCGATCCTGGAAGCCGTTCCCACCATGTGGTCTTTTCCCCTGTTCAAGGCCTTCGCCATTGTGATCATCGGGGGGTTGGGAAGCCTGGAAGGGGCGATCATCGCCAGCCTGCTTCTGGGGTACTCCGAGACCCTGGTGAGCTTCCTCATCTCCGCCAATTATTCGGACATGGTCTATCTGTTTGCCATCATTCTCGTCCTGGTCCTGCGGCCCACCGGGATTTTGAGCAAGGGCCGCCGGGCTTAAGCGGATGCTCAGCCGGCGGTTCTTTCCGTCCCGGCGGCCGTACCATTTTATCGGAGGGAGAGGGTAGGGTATGGAACGTTACGAAGATCTATTCGGTCCCAAAAGGTTCTACCGGAGGCTGTTGGGGTTGGGCATTTTCAGCGCCATCGTCCTCCTGGCCCCCCTGGTGGTGGAGGACCCCTATTACCTGGAGCTTCTGTTCCTCTGCCATTATTATGTCATTCTCGCCTGCAGCTGGGACATTCTCTCGGGATTCACCGGGAACATTAATTTCGGGCATGCTTTTTTTATTGCCGGCGCAGGGTATACCGGGGCGGTCTTGAACCTCAACCTGGGCTGGCAATACTGGCTGACCCTGCCTGTGGGCGGGATCGTCGCCGCCCTGTTCGGGCTCCTGGTGGGGTTGGTAACCCTTAGGCTGAAAGGGCCCTATTTCGCTTCGGTGACCTTCTGCTTCGGCGCCCTGCTGTACAAATGGTTCATGGTCAGCTCCAAGTCCCTGGGCGGCGAAGAGGGCCTTTCGGGAATCGCTCCCCTCGCCGATTCGCCCCTGGGCAACTACTACTTTTCCGGCATCTTCATGCTGGCCGTGATCGTGGGACTGTATTTCCTCTCCAAATCCCCCTTCGGCCTGATCCTGCGCTCCATCGGGGAGAACGAAACGGCCAGCGAAGGGTCGGGGATCAATACCACCTACTTTAAAGTGGTGGCCTTCATGATCAGCGCCGGGATCGCCGGGGTCGGCGGGGCCATGTATGCCCACGCGCAGATGCATGTGGGGCCGGAGATGGCCCATGACTCCCTTTCCGCCCTGATTCTGATGATGGCGGTGGTGGGGGGGATGGGGTCGATCATCGGCCCGATCATGGGCGCTTATCTTTTGACCCTGGTGAATGAATCGCTCCGCTTCATGGGAGAACTGCGCCTGCTCATTTACAGCGGCGCGGTGGTAGCGGTGATCCTTTTCGCCCCTAAAGGGCTCCTGGAAATTCTCACCCAAGGCTTCCGGCGGGTGGCCGGCGAGCGGCAGAAGGCGGTCTGAATCCCAAGAGGAGAAACGGATATGGATGCGGTTTTAGAGATTCGGGGAATGTCCAAGGCCTTCGGGGGCCTGCAGGCGGTCAGGGATTTTGACCTCCAGGTGAGGAAGGGGGACATCATCGGGATCATCGGTCCCAACGGCGCGGGGAAAACCACCGTCTTCAACATGATCACCGGGTTTATCCGGCCCGATTCCGGGGAGATCTGGTTCCAGGGTGAGAACATCACCCGCCTGAAGCCCTTTGAGATCGTCAACCGGGGCCTGTGCCGGACGTTCCAGCTGGTAGACCTTTTCAAGGAGATGACCGCCCTGGAGAACGTCATGATCCCCTGCTTTTCCCACCGGGTCCGCCGGCAAAGGGCCAAAGAGGAAAAATCATGGAAAACCGCCATGAAATTTCTGGAAGAGGTGGGCCTGGCCAAGCGGTTCAACGAGTACGCCAAGAACCTGGCCTTCGGGGAATTGCGCCTCCTGGACATCGCCCGCGCCATGGCTACCCAGCCCGACATCCTCCTCCTGGATGAACCCTTCTCCGGCCTCGACGCGGAAGACGCGGCCGTCCTCTCCACGGCCATTCGACAGATGCACCAGAAAGGCCAGACCATGATCATCATCGAACACCGGCTGCGGGACCTGCTCAAACTGGTGGAGCGGGTCGTGGCCATCGTCTTCGGGGAGAAGTTAGCCGAGGGAAACCCGCAGGAGATCATGAGCAACCCGAAAGTGGTCAATGCCTACCTGGGAGAAAGGAGAGACTGAATTGCATCTTCTGGAAGTGAAAGCCATCAAAGTTCTCTACGGAAAGGCCATTGCCCTGAACGGGTTGACCCTTAGCATTGATGAAAAGGAAATGGTGGGAGTCGTGGGGCCGAACGGAGCGGGGAAGAGCACCCTTCTNNGACCGGATCGATCATCATCCTCCCCATGAGATCGTCCGCAAGGGGATCATCCACTGTCCCGAGCGGAGGCAGCTCTTCGTGGATTTTACCGTCGCCGAAAACCTGGAGATGGGTTATTTCCTGAGAAAGGACAGAGGGAAGATCCAGGAGGACCTGGCGTACGTCTACCGCCTCTTCCCCGTCCTGGAGGAGAGGAAGACCCAGCTTTCGGGCACCCTCAGCGGCGGGGAACAGCAGATGCTGGCCATCGGCCGGTCC
>PMCE01000022.1 GCA_003154025.1 Syntrophaceae bacterium | reverse complement strand
TTTTCAAACAGGTGACCGAGCTGAAGCTGGCGGGCGACTGGATCGGCACCGACTTCGTGAGCGACCAGTTCCTCCAGGCCACCTGGCCCTACAGCAAGGGAGTGGGAGCGGTGCAGCCGGCGGCCAAAATAAGCCCGCGCCTGGATGCCTTCGCCAAGGAAGTGGAGAAGCGCAGGGGAAAGCCGGGGATCCCGGTCTTTACCGTGAATGCTTATGACGCCATGATCATCCTGGCGCTGGCCATGGAATCCGTCAAGAAGACGGACGGGGATTCGATTGCCGAGAATATCCGTAAGGTGGCCAATCCTCCGGGGACCAAGGTCTACAGTTTTGCCGACGGAGTCAAACTCCTCCGCCAGGGCCAGAAGATCGACTATGAGGGTCTGGCCGGCCCGCAGAACTTCGACGAATACGGAAACGTGGTGACCTCCCTGGGGGTCTTCAAAATCGAGGACAACCAGCGCAAGGCCATCGGATTCCTGGATGAGAATGACTTCGGAGAACTGTTGGGGAAAGTCAGGCAGCTTTACGCCACTGCCGCCCAGCAGAAGAAATAGGAAGGGACGACGGGCGAGGGCTTCGGAGAAGCCCCCGCTTCTTTCCATAACCAATGCTGGCTCTATCCATCGGCTTCGGGATCATTACCGGAGGGGTTCTCGGCTTGGCCGCCCTGGGCTTGTCCCTCCTCTTCCGCACGGTGAAGTTCATCAACTTCGCCTACGGCGATATCTTGGCCCTGGGAGCCTATCTGACCTTTTTCTTCAACTTCACCCTGGGGCTGCCCCTGGTGCCTGCCGCCTTATTGGGGATGGTCTCCACCGGAATCGTGGGGGTGATCATCCACAAGGCGGTGGTCAAGCCGCTCCGGGAGGGCGTCAAGGCCGGACCTCTGACCCTGCTCATCGCCACCATGGGTACGGCCTTCATCATCCGCAACGCGATCCTGATCATCTGGGGCCCGGAGCCTAAGATGTATAACGTGGCCACCCAGGAGGCCATGAACGTCGGCCCCTTCCTGATCACCCCCCTTCAGCTCATGGCCATCGGGATCTCCGTGCTGATCATGGTCCTGATCTATCTCCTCCTCCGGTACACCAAGCTGGGGAAGATGATCCGCGCCACCTCGGACAACATCGACCTGGCCCGGATTCGGGGGATCCGCACGGAGAGAGTGGTCGTTTGGACCTGGCTCCTAAGCTGCGCCCTGGCGGGGCTTGCCGGAGTGATGCTGGGTCTCATGGGGGCGGTGGACAACCACATGGGGATCGAGATGCTCCTGGTGATCTTCGCGTCGGTGATCATGGGAGGGATCGGCAACCCCTACGGAGCGGTGGCCGGGGCCATGATCATCGGCATTGCCATGGAGGTCTCCTCGGCCTTCGGCCTTTCCGAGTACAAGTCGGCCCTGGCCTATCTCCTGATGGCCGTTATTCTGCTCCTGAAGCCCAAGGGGCTTTTTGCCAAGTAGCGGCAACCCCGGGCGGGTCGACCGATGATCGGGCGGGCATCGCGCGCCTTGCGTGACCGTCCTCCCGATTCATTCTTTCGAGGGTGTGAAAGATGGAAGGGCTCCTTGCTTTCCTCATCTCCATCGCCACGATCGTGGCCATCTACTCCATTCTGACCCTGGCCCTGAACATCCGCTGGGGTTTCACGGGCCTGCTCGACTTCGGAATCGCCGGCTTCTTTGCCATCGGGGCCTACACCTCGGCCATCCTCACTTCCCCCCCTTCCGAAGAGCTGGTCTTCGGGGTTCGCCACAGCCTGGGGTTCGGCGTTCCCTTCATCGGAGGAGTCCTGGCCGCGGCCGCCGCGGCGGCCCTGGTCGCCTACCTCATCGGCATCCCCACCCTGCGCCTCCGGGGGGACTACCTGGCCATCATGACTATCGGATTGTCGGAGATCTTCCGCTACGTGGCGGTGAATGAAAAGTGGCTGACCCGCGGCTCCCAGGGGATTCGCAATCTTCCCCGGCCGTTCTCCGGCTACTCCAACCTTTTGGACAGTCTCTTCTATTTCCTCCTGGTCCTGGCCTTTCTTTTCCTGCTCTACCTGATCTCCCAGCGGATGTATAACTCCCCCCTGGGCAGGGTCCTCAAGGGGATCCGCGAGGACGAGACGGTCACCGAGGCGCTGGGGAAACGAATCTTTCATTTCCGCATGCTGGCCTTTGTCTCCGGGGCCGCCTTTGCGGGCGTTGCGGGCAGCCTCTGGGCCCATTACAGCGGCTCCATCATGCCCCATGAGTTCGCCCCGGACATCACCTTCCTGATCTGGGTCTCCCTGACCATCGGGGGAAGCGGGAACAACAAGGGGGCCATCCTCGGGACCCTGGTCCTGATCGGCCTTTTCCAGCAGGGGACCCGTTTCCTGCCCACCATCGAAGGCTATACCTACCTGGTCCCGGGGTTGCGGCCGATCGTCATCGGCTTCCTGTTGATCCTCTGCCTGCGCTTCCGGCCCCAGGGGCTCATCCCCGAAAAAGCGGTCCGGGTGGAGAAGGGGCTATGACCATCCTTCTGGAAGCGAAGGAAGTCGTCAAGGACTTCGGCGGGCTGAGGGCCGTGGATCACTGCAGCATAGCGGTGGAGA
>PMCE01000160.1 GCA_003154025.1 Syntrophaceae bacterium | reverse complement strand
CTCTCATTCCACCTGCCCTGTACGGCTCCCCATCAGCCTGGTTGGGGAGAAGATTTTTCCCCTCCGAATTGCAGGATAAAAGGGAGGGGAAGAATTCTGCCAATCGAGAAGGCTTTCCTTGGGAGGATGTGCAGAGGCGCCTTCTACTTCCAAGGACCGGATCGCCTCCGCCAACGTCCCCTGGGGAACCGCCAGATTTTCTTTTTTAAACCTCCGGCACCTCTCCTGCAGTTCCTGGTAGGCTGGGGGGGTTTCCTTCAGACGCCGCAGACGGGTCCAGAGGCTGGCTATGTCTTCCACGACTTCCCCCGCCCCGAACGAGAGCCAATCCGTTAAGGGCCAGAAAAGCCCGGCCGAATTCAGGAAAAGAATAGGCTTCTCCGCCAGAATTGCGTGGACTACGGCGCTCCCGAAGTAATTGAACATGACCACGGCCCAGGATTTCTCCACCAATCTCAAAAGGGAAAGACCGCTGTCCAGGACACGCAGGTTCGGAGTTTGCAGGCCGAGCTCCCGGATCATGACGGATAAATTCCACCTCGGGTGCCCCTTGATGAATAATTCCAGATCGCGAAGATCCTCGGGCATATCCTTCAGTCTCCGGAAGGCTTCCACCACGGCGACCCGGTCGGCGAAGGGCATCAATGACTGTTCCATTTCCACGTCGCAGGAGAGGATCAGGACCGCTTTTTTCCCGCCCCCCGTGGGAGGCACCTCAAAGGATGCCGTGTAGGAAAGGTCATTGGCCGTATTGCGGCAATAAAGGACCCTCGATTCTTCGGGAAAGGACCGAAGGAAGGATGAACGTTCAAAACGGTTGCGGCAGGCCAGGAAAGAGCTCCCGATCAGGGTGTCTCCCACCTGGACCGAGCCATGAGGAAGGGCGATGGAGGGGATTCCCATCTTCTGCGCCACGGCATACACAAATTGCTGAGTGGTGTTCGGGTCTGTAGAACCGATCAAATACCTCGGATGTATTCGCTGGAGATACTTTTCCAGCACCCGGGAGTATTCAGCTACCCGGGGCCAAATCTTGTTAAAATAGAAGTCGAAATGGTAAGCTAGATAATTGCTGGCCAACGCCCGGCATCCCTCCCTTTCCGCAAATCCATGCCTCCCCCTTGAAGACCAGCGTTCCCAGTGCTTCCGGAAGAAGGCGGCCGTTTCTCCCCGCACAGCATCCGGGTAGGGGAGCCAAACGGCCCGAGCCCCCCGGTCTTTTGCCCAGGCTTGCATCCTTGGAGGTACTCGACCCACCGACCAGACCTGAAAATCCCTCCCCCAATTCTGGTGGAGTTCCTCCAGAGCATCGGAAAACCTCTCCCACTCCTCAGGGGGAGGGAAAACAGCCACGACCTGACACGGAGAAATTCTCTTTTCCCAGAAGAAGCGCATTTTCTTCCCCAAGAGCCGAAAGCCACCAAGTGCTTTCCGGCGGAGGAGGGCTAAGAAGCCTCTATTCTCCCGATGGGGAGGCTCTAAGACCTCCCAGCGGTTACCGAGGCTGGCGCAGAACGTGTGGGCTACAACGTTGTCGGTCGGGACCACCAAGCAGCCTTCCTTCCGCGGGTTTCCCACCCAAACGACCTTTTCCCATGGCTCTTTTTTCAGGGCTTCGGCCAATGCCTCGGCCAGCAGAATGTCCCGAAAAAAGAAATCCTGCATGTTGACGCAGATCCTCGGCCAGTCGTATCCATCTAGAAGCTCCCTCCCGCAGCTTTCGGCGGCAAAGGCCTGGTTGATTTCATAGGCCCGGAGGGCGAGTCTCTTCATCTCAGCATATGGAACCCATTCCTCAACGGCCGTCACCCCGGGTAGGAGGCCCTGCAGCCTTGCGAATTCCGCCAGTTTCAGCGCAATGACCCCGTCTCCCGGGCGCAGATGAATCTTGAACCAAGCCGGATCGATATCGAACGCCGGAATCAGAAAACACTTACTCATGCCGCGAATCCCACTTGGGGTTTACCGCGACGATGCGGCCGTCGGGCAGTTTCCATTCGTAGGGGACGAAGACCGGGGCCGCGCTTCCCATAAAGGTTTCCGCCCGTTCTTCCTTCCAGCCCAGATCTCTCGCCGTTCCTTCCACGGCGAAAAAACCCACCTCCGCGGTTTTTACCAGGAAGGTCACCCCATCCTCCGCCCGCACCCCCATCCGCAACGAATAGGCTTGCGGCACCAGAGGGATGTTCTTCAGCGTGCAGGTGAGGACCCCTCCTCCATCGATCTTCCCCGGCTGGTGCCCGTCGAAGAGCATGCTGGCCCCGAAAACGGAACCGTATTGGCTGATCACGTTGACCCAAAAAAAGGGGCGCGGGATGGATCTCTTGGCGAAAAAATGAATCTCGATTCCCAGGTCCTCTCCCGGGGAAAAGGTTGTTCGGAGCCTTCCTTTCCCGTCCTTGAGCACGACCTTCTCGATCCGCAGTGAGTCGGACTCCATTTGGGTTATCACGAACCCCCGGGAAGATTCGGCCAGATACCGGGAGATGACGTCTTCCGGGTTTCCGTCGGCAACGACCTTCCCCTGGTCCAGCCAGATCACCCGCTGGCAGAGTTGCCGCACCGCCCCCATGTTATGACTCACGANNAAGGCCATGTCGCCCACGGCGAGCACTTCATCGACCAGGAGAATCTCGGGCTCCAAGTGGGCCGCCACGGCAAAGGCCAGCCGCACGGTCATCCCGGTGGAGTAGTGTTTGACCGGCGTATCAATGAAGCGTTCCACCTCGGCGAAAGTCACGATAGCCTCGAACTTGCGTTCGATCTCCTTTTTGCCCATTCCCAGGATCGCGCCGCTCAGGAAAATATTTTCCCGCCCGGTCAGCTCGGGATGAA
>PMCE01000029.1:1754-2638 GCA_003154025.1 Syntrophaceae bacterium | reverse complement strand
TTTGGGAAAAAGCCGAACAGGTCGCCCGAGGTGATGCCGAGCGGCCCTATGTGATGGATCCCCCTGCGCAGCGCGGCCAGCTCCCATCGGAAGCTCGCCTTCTGATACCATAACAAGCCGGATTCAGCCGTAACCGCGGTTTCGACGGAGGCGCCGTGGGCAAGGCCGCTGACGGGCGCCCTTACCTGCAGCCACACGGGGAGGAATTTTCTGTTTTCCGCCGTCGCCTTCAGAAAGAGCTTCTCACCAGGGAATACTCTGCGCTTGTCAATACTGACGCTGCATTCAATGCCGGCCAGGCTCCACCTTGTCCAGAGTTTTGCCCCGGCGGCGACGCCGAAAAGAATGAGGGACAACACCGTGAGGTCCCGCTGGCCGTTGAGCAGGGCCANNATGATCTCTTCGAGAAGATGCTCCTGGATCTCCCCCCGCAGCCGCTCCTCTTCCTTAAGGATCAAACGGTGCGCCAGGACGGGCACTGCCAATGACTTTACGTCATCGGGAAGCACATAGTCCCGGTCGCGCAGCGCCGCCAGGGCCTGACCGGCCCGCATGAGACCCAGGGAGCCCCGCGGGCTCGCGCCGAGTCGCAAAGAAGGACTGCGGCGGGTCGCACTCACGATGCTCGTGATGTATTCTTTCACGGGCTGGGATACGCGAATCCGTTTCCGGGCTTCCTGCAACTCGGCGATCTGTTCGGGCGTCGCCACGGGTTCCAACTCCCGCAACGGATCTTTCTCCCGGAAACGCTCCAGGATCGCGATCTCCTCCGGCTGCCCGGGATAACCCAACCGTATGCGCAGCAGGAACCTGTCGAGCTGCGCTTCGGGCAGGGGAAAGGTTCCCTCGAGCTCGATAGGATTCTGCGTGGCCATGACAAAAAA
>PMCE01000029.1:1568-1717 GCA_003154025.1 Syntrophaceae bacterium | reverse complement strand
AAACCGGTGATGTCTCCGGGCAACAGATCGGGGGTGAACTGCACCCTTTTGAAAGAGGCGCCGATGCTTCTTGCCAGAGACTTGGCGATCAATGTCTTTCCCAGACCCGGAATGTCTTCTATCAACACGTGACCTTCGGCCAGCAGGGC
>PMCE01000029.1:273-1544 GCA_003154025.1 Syntrophaceae bacterium | reverse complement strand
CAGCGCCCACGGCAGAGGAACTGCGTATCCTGACACAATTCATTCTACGTATTGCGCTACTTAGACTGTTTGCTTAATCTAATAAGTTTCCCCCGAACCAAATCGACATGCTCTTGAAGCTTATAGACCTCGCCAAAGAAGGCCAAAGGAACAGAGATTCTATTGATCGACGCCTCAATATGGTCAATCTTTTCATTATAACCCGATATATCTTCCGGTTCAGAACCTTCCATCATCTCTAATTCCAGATTTTTCAGTTCTCTATACCATTGAAAGAATTTTCGGCGATGCCGCCAAGAGTATAGCCAGGGTAGGATTCGGATTAAAGGGATCAAGATGATGGCTACCGGAATCAAAATAAAAATCGTGCGGTCAACAAATGCAGCTATCCCAAATGGAAGATAGTCAAGTAAAAAAGGCCGTCCCGATTTATAAAATCTTTCCGCATAATGGGAGGAGGGGAAGCTCAGTTCCTTTGGCGAGGGGAAATCCCCCTTCTTATTCACCCAACCTGCGTTGCTATGAATCTCAACGGCAGCGTCGAGAAGCAAATATATTAAAGCAGGGTGCAGGTCTTTACGTACAATGAGACTTGTTGTCGCTGCCAGAAGATGAACCTCTTGGGAGGGCATTTTCTTTGAAACATCCAGTATGCCTTGGGGCAACACGACGTGCGATAGAGCAGGGATAAGCCGGGTGTATGCTTCAGCTTGACTGAAATTCATCAGTTTCACATGGGGGGCATACAAAAGTTCTTTAACGAGGGTATTATCCTCTGCCCCGAATATCATTACCGCATCTATGGTCCCTGCCAATAAAGCTTTATTGGCAGCCGCAATTGAAAGTTCGAGCAGCATGGTTGGTGGGGCTGCACTATTNNAAACGTCTCTTGGCTTCTATAAAAAACCCAAAGAGGAGCATAGCCTATGGCTCCGAGGGAAACGAGATCTTTCGCCTCCGAGAGCGAACTCGTTCCATCCTGGACAAAACCGGCATCGACCCGGTAGGATTTATCCTGAAGGCGCTTGAGATTTTCTACAGAACCTGTGGAGGGAAGCAAAGTAAGATGAATTTTCTCACGCGCCAGGATCTGCTGATAGCGCTCNNCCAAAAATTGAATAAGCTCCACCTTCAAATCCGGTGGTAAAAGCCAAGTCGTCAGGAGGCGTGAAATGATAGGCGAGGATAATCGATATGAGTACGATGAATAAAACCGAGATGATGATGGCCAGAAGACCGCGATTGGATATTGAAGAAATGATTCTGCGTCT
>PMCE01000029.1:0-201 GCA_003154025.1 Syntrophaceae bacterium | reverse complement strand
GTTGGTGATTTGTGGAGTTCAGGAATACGCATCAACCGGATGAACCGGAAAAAACGGTGCAATTCGATCGCTGCCGCGGTTCTGACGAATTTCCCCGCAAACCGGAGCCGAACCCGCGGGAAGCAGAAAGGCGCCCCGGGAAATGGGGGACAGATTTGAAATCTGTCCCCCATTTCCCTTCCGACCCCTGCCCTATCCGTA
>PMCE01000567.1 GCA_003154025.1 Syntrophaceae bacterium | reverse complement strand
GCCAGATTGATCAGGTTCATCCAGTAGTTACTCGTTACCAGACGGGGGAAAACCAGAACGACCACGACCAGAACGGCAGGAACGAGCAGGCTTTTTGTGCGTGCGTTCATCGGTTTACCCTCCTATGCCTTCTCGGCGATCTTCTCGCCGAAAAACCCCTGCGGACGCAAAAGCAGAACAAGGATCAGGATGATGAAGGCGAAGGCGTCACGATAGGCCGTGGACACGTAATAGGCCGCGAATACCTCGATCACGCCCAGAAAAAGTCCCCCCAGGATCGCCCCGGGGACACTCCCGAATCCTCCCACAATGGTCGAGCAGAATGCCTTGAGCCCGATCATCGCTCCCATATCCTTGGTCACGAAAAAAATGGGCCCGACCAGGATTCCTGCCGCCGCCCCCAGAATCGAACTGTAGGCAAAGGTAATGGCGATCATCGTCGTCACCCGGATGCCCAGGAGCCGCGCCGTCTGTTTGTCCTGCGCCGTGGCCAACATCTTTTTGCCCAGCAGAGTCTTTTCGAAAAAGAAGTACTGGAAACCGAGCAGGGCCAGGGTGCAGATGATGATCACAATGTACTGGGGGTCCACGAGCACTCCCAGCATGTTCACCGCGGTCGCGGAGGTCGGCCGCGGCATCGATAACGGCTCCGCACCAAAGATCATCTGAGCCCCGTTCTTCAGGAAGATGCCCACGCCGATGGTGCTGATCACGACCGGGAGGAAACTACGGTTCCGCAACGGATAGTAGGCGATACGCTGGAAGACGATGCCGAAAACACCCATGAAGACGACGGTGATCACGCAGGTCAGGGCGAAGGGGATATTTAGGCTGCTCAACAGCCACACGGCTACAAAGGCCGGGACCATCGCAAACTCCCCCTGCGCAAAGTTGACGACATTGACGGCATTGAAAATCAGGACAAATCCCAGGGCAACCAAGGCATATATTGAACCCATGGCCAGACCTGCGGCTAGCATTTGAAAATCTGTAGACCAATCCATTCAAAATCCCTCCTTNNAATAGAGACGTCCAGCCCCGGCATGCAGCCATGCCGCTGGACCGGACGTCTCTTGTGTCGATCCGGGCGTCGGGAGGCGCTTATTTCTTGCCCAGGTTGACGATCTTCAGGAGTTTCGGCTGGCCCTTCTCGATCTGGACGATGCTCACCTCGCTCAGACCGTCGCCGTTCGGAGTAAAGGAAAAATTGCCCTGAACACCCTTATATCCCTGGGTGGCCAGGATGGCTTGACGGATTTTGTCGCGATCTTCCCCAGCCTTCTTGATGGCCTCGACCAGAATCTTCAGGCCGTCATAAGTCCAAACGCTGACATTGTCGTACTCCTCGTTGTTGTACTCCTTCTTGTAAGCCTCGGCGAAGCGCTTGTTCTCCTCGCTCACGCCCGGCACGAAATCGACCACGGCCNNCCGAGCTGGCGCATTTGGCGCTGGATCACCGCCGTGGCTTCCTGGTGCCCGTAGAAGATCAGGATCTCCGCTCCGGCGTTCTTCATGGCCAGGAGCTCAGCGGTAAAGTCCTTGGCCGCAGTCTGGGACTTCTCCCTTTTTACCACGGTCAAACCACTCTCCTTGGCGCTCTTTTCCACCAGGTCGGCGCCGCCGGTGCCAAATGCGTCCGAATCGTGCAAGAGTCCGATCTTGGTGAACTTGGTGTCCTCCTTGATGTATTTCACCATGGCGCCGGCGGCGACGGAGTCATCGGGCCGCACGCGGAATAACCATGGGTTTCCCTGCCTGGTGAGGTTGACATTGGTGGCGCCGATAAATGTGGGGATTCCGTAGTTCTTGATGGCATCCGACGTGGCAAAGACCTGGGTGCTATAGAGGAAGCCAATCAGGGCCAGCACCTTCTCCTGATCCACGGCCCTCTGCAGGGACGCCAGCGCGCCGGGGTTCGTGGATTGGTTGTCGACGATCCGGAGATCGATCTTCTTCCCGTTTACCCCGCCGGCGGCATTGATCTCCTTGAGGGCCAGTTTGATAGCCTTGACCTGGAGAGATCCCGATGCCGCGTGTGTACCGGTGACGGGGGGAGTAAATCCGATGCGAATGTCTTCCGCGGCAGCTGTGATCCCACCTCCGATGATTGCTGCCATCAGGACGGACAAGAGAGCTACCCAGAGAACGCGTTTCAGGTCCTTCATACTTTTCTCCTCCTTTCCAAACATTAATAACGGGGAATGGGGAGCTGAAATCGCTCCCGCCGCGCCGATTCATCAGAGCTTGGGTACCGCCCCGCTGCAGGCCCAAGCCCCCCGATTCGTGCATACGTCCGGGCCGTGGTAAAACCCCAATAACGACAGGATGGACGCCCGGCAGGACCACTTTTGATGGGCACCCGGTCACGAAAACGAAGTGAGTATATAAAACATGGAATTGACGTGTCAATAAGAATTTGCCCCGGGAATATACTCTGATCAATGTCCCAAGAGGCTGTTTTCTGGCGCGGCCTTTCCACCGCGGTGATGCGCTTTGGGCTTCTCCAAGAGGGAATCGATCTTTCCCCTTGACAAACCGTGTCTCCAGATTTTAGCGTATAAAAAGTCAGATTTCCTGTCTTTTGTCCGCCATTACGATCTTGGAAAGGATGACTCTCGATGGGCAAAACCGTCAAAGTTGGAATTGTGGGCGCGGGATTTGCCGCCGCCTTCCACCTGCGGTGTTATAAGCAGGTTCAGGGAGTGCCGCTTGAAGTCGCGGCGATCGTGGATGTTAATAAAACCCGCGCCGAAGAAATGGCCAAACGCAACGGAGTGCCCAAAGTCTTTGATGATTTCCGGTACCTCCTGGAGGATAAATCCATTCAGGTCATCGACCTGGTCGTCCCCAATGCTCTCCATCTTCCGATGGTGCTGGATGCTGCCAAAGCAGGCAAGCATATCATCTGCGAGAAACCGCTCACCGGGTACTTCGGGCAGGGGGAGGCGGAGGATCAGGTGGGGATCACCCCCAAGAAGAAGATGCTCCAGAAGGTCCGGGAGGACCTGAAAAAAGTGAGCGAGGTGATGGCCGATTACCCGGTAAAATTCTGCTACGCCGAGAACTGGGTCCATGCACCCGCGTTCAAGAAAGCCCTGGAACTGATGGAGAAGTGTTTTGCTTCCGGAAGCATCGTGGACATGCGGGGGGAAGAGGCCCACAGCGGCTCCCACTCGGAGTTCGCCAAATGGTGGCGGTATTCCGGAGGAGGGGCCTTGGCCCGTCTGGGCGCTCACCCGCTGGCGTCCGGCCTTTTCTTGAAACAGTTTGAAGGAGAAAAAAAATTCCATAAGCCCATCCTGGCCAAGGAAGTCTGGGCGGATGGGATGGACTTTACCAAGACCCCGGCCTTTGCCCAATCCAAAGGCAGCCCCCTGGTCACCGGATGGGGCGATGTGGAAACCTGGTCGCAGATCACCGTGACCTTCACCGACGGAAGCAAAGGCGCCTTCTTCGCCACCGACGATCTGCTGGGCGGGATGGAGTCCAACATGGACATCCGCATGTCCAACGCCCGGATCAAGTTCGACCTCTGCCCGGTGCGGATCTGCCAGTTTTACACCGTGGACCCGGCCCCGGTGAAGGACGTCTACTTCAACGAGAAACAGGAGACCAAGGCCGGCCTCTCCTTTCCCAACCCTCACGAGGAATGGCTTTTGGGCTACCCCCACGAGATCCAGGACTTCATGGAAGCCATCGCCTTTGACCGCCAGCCGCTGACGGGATTGGAACTGGCGAAACAAGTCGTGGAGGTGCTTTACGCGGGGTATGTGTCCATGGAAGAGGGGAAGAAGGTTTTGCTGGCGGGATGAGGCGATGGGTAATCAAGCACCAAATAACAAACAAAACCCAATAATCAAATCCCAAACTCCAAACCCTGGGTTTGGTTCATTGAATATTGAATTTTGGAATTTATTTGGGATTTAGAGATTGAAATTTGGGATTTAGATTTTTCCCCTGGGAGCCTGACCATGAAAGAAGATTTATTCTATCTGCCGGTCAAAATCGGCAATGTTGAACTCCGGAATCCTTTCATCGTCGCCTCCGGCCCCACCGCCAAGCGTTTGGATCAACTGGAGCTTGCTGAAAAATCCGGGTGGGGTGCGGCCTCGCTTAAGCAGACCTTCAACCCCCTTCCTTACATCAACTACCAGCCCCGGTACCGCTGGTTGAAAAAAGAGAAGCTGCACGTCTTTACCGCCGAATACCGCCTGAGCCTGGAGCAGGGATTGCGTCTGGCGGAAGAAGCCCGGAAGAAATGCAAGGACCTGGTGATCATCGCCAACTACTCCTACGTTCAGGGGCAGGATATCGACGGGTGGCTGGAAGCGGCCCGTAAATTCGAATCCGCCGGGGCCCAGATCCTGGAGTTGAACTTCTGCTGCCCCAATATGTCCTTCAACGTGGATATATCGGAGAGGGCCAAGAAAGACGTTCGGCCCGCATCCGGAGCCAGCATGGGGCAGGATGAGGATGCGGTCCGGTGGGTAATCGAAAACACCCGGAAAGTCACCAAGCT
>PMCE01000359.1 GCA_003154025.1 Syntrophaceae bacterium | reverse complement strand
CCACAAATTGAGGCTGGTGATTTCCCTTTGAGGAACTGTTCCATGGCCATCTTTCTCAAAAGTTCTTCTTGCATCGTTTACCTCCAGGGTTGGATTCTCTGGCAAAGAGGATAGGATATTTCCAACCAAAGTGTAAACGATGTTGTGCTACTTGGCAGGTAAGGGTTAAGTTAAAGGGTTTTTATGAACGAGGGATAGTCTATCCCTGCATGGTAGCAGGACTGCAAATTCTGTCAAGCCGATTTTTGGGCCCCCTTAGAGTGTCAAATTTTGGATGCTAAATGATAGGGACCACTACACCTTGGGGATGGTACGGGCCCTCAAAAATTGAATATAACGTGCCAATCTCCGCTACTCGCCATCTTTCAATCCGATTGCGCATATGCGAAAAATATCTGCAATTTCTGGCAAAGTCAATAAGAATGAAAAAGCCAGACTTGCGGGTCTGGCTTCGAGTGTGACATTATGAAGGCCAATGCTTGAAAAGCTAACCTTCGGCCAGTTTTTAGAAACCGATTCTTTCAGACATCGGACTAACTCTCAGAAATACCGGAAGGGGAACATCATCCGCTTTCCCACCGGTCTTTTGCCTTGCACCCTACGCCATACGCCCGTCGTTATCCAATTCCCTGCTCCTTCAGAAAATCTAGACCGCGGAGCAGTTCCTCCCGGCTCGCCCGGTAGTGGGTCTCCACAACCCGGAGGGTTTCGGGTTTGAGGAATTTCTTCAGGAGGGAATAATCTTCCTCCCCGCTTCCCGGAGCGTCGTGGTCCTGGTACCCACGGCACCCGTGGAGGTGCACCCCTAGCAAGAGTTCGCCGAAATTCTCCAGGAGTTCCCCTTTGGCGATGAGCCCCAAATTTTCCTGGGTAGTGGCATGGCCCATATCGTGCCAGTAGCGGATGGGACTGCCCCTGAACTCCCGGAAAATGGCCTGGAACTCTTCCAGACTGGGAAAGTCCTGAATGTTGTAGCGGTTCTCGATCCCCAAAAGGATCCCTTGTCTCTCCGCCTCCCTGGCCAAGGTCCGAAGGCTTTTCAAAGAAGCTTCCAGCAAAGCTTTTCCCAACCGCGCCCGGGTTTCTTTATGTTCGGCGATAAAAGCCTTTCCCTCCTCGGTCGCGGTGATTCCCCGGTCGTAGGCCTCCATGAGGAATCCCATTACCCCGTCCATGGGCGCCCTTCCCATGTGGAGGACGACTGCCCGGGCGCCGAGCTTCTTGGCCCACCCCATCGTCTTCAGGGTGTAGGCAATGGCTGATTTCCGCTCCTTGTCATCGGGGGAGGATAGGGAGACGAACTCTCCGTTCGCCTGGGATTTGGGGATATGCCCCGGCAGGGGGAAAATATTATGCAGACTCTGCACCGAGATCCGCCCATCCCGGAGAAAAGGCTCCATCTCCTTCAGGTTGGAGCGGCTGATCCGGTATTCCAGCTCCAGGGTGTTCACCCCCAGGCCCAATATCTCCTCGACGATCTCTTTTCCGCTGTCCAGTATTTCCGAACGCCAAGCCGTCGATATTGCCAGCATCTCGTACCCTAAAATATCCGCATCCGGCCTTTTCTAAGGGCCGCTGGATTTAATCCTTCGTGTTTGCCAAAATGCGGGGACTGCCAATCATCACCCGCGGGGCAGGGGCCAGGCTGTCCGCCGGGCCCCTTTTCAAGGATCTCCCACTGGGTTATTTCTTGGCCTTATCCACCATCATCATGAACTTGTCGGTGATGTAGGACTTGGGATCGGGTTTCTTATCCAGCTTCTTAGCATCGACGAAGTACTGGGCAAGGTCATCCATCCATTTGTCCACCGTGGACATCCTCCCGTCTTTGCGTTCGAACAATCTTAACTGCTGTTTCGTCCGGAAGAGGGGCCGGAGCTCGAACTCCTTCAGACAGACCTCGTCGGAGAGGTTGATGCCGCATTTTTCCCGAAAATACTTGCCCAGGTGTTTGGCCGACTCCCGGGGGTTGTCGATCATGAAATCGATGCCCCGCTGGTAGCCCTGTAGCCATTTTGCCACCAGCTCGGGCTTCTCGTCGGCGAATTTCTTCGTGGCCACCACCCCTCCGGGAATCATCACCCCGGCGTCCTTCCCGTGGGAAAGGACCTTCATCCCCTTCTCTTCCATCATGTAGTTAAAAGGGGCCCACGTCTGGGCCACGTCCCCCTGCCCGGAGAGGAAGGCGGAGAGGATGGCGGACTGCTCCATGTGGACGATCTTGACGTCGCTCTCTTTCAGGCCCAGTTTCTTCAGGTAGGCCACCACGGCATAATGCCCGGTGGAAATGGTGGAGACCAGGAAGGTCTTGCCCTTGAGGTCTGTCTTGGGATCTTTCAGCCAAGTGTTGAAAGCGTCCGGGCGGACCATCATGTTGTTGGTTACCGACTCGTCGTTCGAAATCCCGATCAGGGGCTGCTGGTATTTGACCCCCGCGAAGAGGCAGGGCACCGTGCCGATGGCCCCCACGTCCCATTCCCCGGCCTGCCCTGCTTCCACCTGGGGCATCCCGGAGACGAAGTAATGGAAGGTGACCCGGATGCCGATCTCGTCCCACCACCCGAAGTTGGTGGCCAGGATCGTGGGAAGGGCATGCAGGCAGGGCTGATGGCTCGCCCGGACCAGGGGCAGTTCCTTCTGCTGGCTGAAGACGGCGGTGGACATGGCCAGAGCAGTTACCACCACTAAGAGAAACATCCCCATTTTCATGAATGAATTGCTCTTCATTTCCTTCTCCTTTCTACCAAAGATTCGTTTTTATACTCAGCTTCATTTCGGGTTGCGCGTTTCCGTAGGGGCGATTCATGAATCGCCCCTACTGCCGGGGCCGAACAGCACGCCGGAATTCTCTCCGATCAACCCCATTCCTACAGAATGTGTTTCTCCAAAATCTCCGCCTTGATCAGTCCCCAAAGGTCTCCTTTCAGGTCCAGAAATTCTTTCAGGTTGACCACATCGTCATACCTCATCTGGCGTCGGTTGGGAATCAGGTTATCCCGGGTGATGGAGATGATCTTTTTGATCTTCCCTGGCCGGGCGGTCATCATGATAACCCGATCCCCCAGGTAAATGGCCTCATCCACGCTATGGGTGATGAACAGGACGGTCCGTTTCTCGGTTAAAAACATCCCGCTCAAGTCTTCCTGCATGATCGTCCGGGTCTGTGCGTCCAGGGCCCCGAAAGGTTCATCCATGAGCAAAACTTGAGGACGGTTGGCATACACGCGCGCAATGGCCACCCGCTGCTTCATCCCCCCCGAAAGCTCGTGGGGATAGGACTTCTCGAAACCTTCAAGCTTGATCAGCTGGATGTATTTTCTCACCGCGTCATCCCGCTGTTCCTTCGGGATCCCCCGGTACTTCAACCCGAATTCGATGTTCTCCGCCACCGTCTTCCAGGGAAAGAGGGCGAACTGCTGGAAGACGACCCCCCGCTCGGCGGAAGGGGCGGTGATTTCCTCCCCATCCATATAAACTTTCCCCAGGGCGGGTCGAACCAGGCCGGCAAAGGTATTCATGAGGGTGGTCTTGCCGCAGCCCGACGGCCCGACGATGACCACAAACTCCCCCTCCTGGATGGTAAGGCTTACGTCGTCCACGGCCAGGAAGCTTTTGTCGTCCTTCTCGAACATCACCGAGACATTCTGAGCCGTTAATTTATCGGGCCTGCTATCCGCATTCACCGACTCACTCCTTCTTCCAGTAAATCACCCGGCGCTCCACCCTCAGGATGATTCGGTCGGCGATCAACCCCAGGATGCCGATCAGGATCATTCCGGTGATGGAAAGCTCCGGTTTCAGGTCATCCCCTCCCAGCATGATCAGGTACCCCAGCCCCGAAGAGGCCGCCACCAGCTCAGCCGCCACCAGGCACATCATCCCCAACCCGACCCCGATCCGGACTCCGGCTATGATGAGAGGGACCGATGCGGGAACGACAACCTCCCATAGAATATCCTTGTCTTTGGCGCCCAGGGTCCGGGCTGCTTTGATGAGCAGGGGATCGACGAATTTCACCCCGATGTAGGTATTGATCAACGTGGGGAAGAAGACTCCGATGGCGATGATGAAAACCTTGGAACCCAGGCCGATCCCGAACCAGAGGATGGCCAGAGGAATCCAAGCGATGGGGGGAATCGGGCGGAGAACTTCGACGATGGGCGAGGCCAGGGCATCCAGGTCTTCGTACCAGCCCATGAGGATCCCCAGAGGGATGGCCAGCCCGAGAGCGATTCCAACCCCCACCAGGATTCGCACCAGGCTGACTCCGATGTGCCCGAAGAGCTTTTCTTCCCCCACCGGGACCAGGATCTTTTCATACAGGGTAAAGAATACCTTCTCGGGAGAAGGAAGCACGATGGACGGCATGAGCCCTAAAAGGTCGGTCACCAGATACCAGAGGGCCAGAAAGCCCAGGACCGAGGAGAGGGAAAGGACCGCCTTTTCCCGGTAGATCTTGTCCCAGAAAGTCTCCGCCGAGGGGCTCATGGGATCAGTGCTCCTCCTTCTTCACCCAGGGGCAAATCCGCATCTCCAGCACCCGCAGCCCCCGGGCCATCAGGGCCCCCAAGACCCCGATGATCAGCATTCCCAGGATGATCACCGAAGGCTCCAGGGCCCTTCGGGCCATTTGCATCATGTATCCCAGACCGGCATCCGAAGCCAGAAGCTCGGCGGCCACCAGGGTCATCCAGGCGGACCCCAGCCCGATGCGCACTCCGCCCAGAATAATGGGCAGGGCCGAGGGAATGGCCACCTCGCGCAGGAGNNGATTTGATCCCGATTCCAAACCACAAGAGGGAGAGGGGAATCCAGGCCAGGGGAGGAATCGGGCGCAGGAGCTGGAAGAGGGGGTCCACAATCGCTTCGATCCGCTTGAACCACCCCATCAGGATCCCCAGGGGAACCCCGATCAGGATCGCCGAGAAGAACCCGCCCAGCACGATCTGCAGGCTGACCAGGGTGTGACCGATCAAGGTATGGCCCACGTAGGGGCTGGCCAGGAGCCGCCAAAAGTCGGTCACGATGTTTTGTGGTGGAGGTAAGAAGGCGGGAGGAACCACTCCGGCCAAGGAAGTCAGCACGAACCAAACCCCGATCACCCCCGCCGTGGAAACGACAGCCAGGATCATTCTTCGGGAAAGGGGGCTATTCTTTTTCACGGCCATTTGCCTTCCCCTCCTTGGGCTCCGTCGCCAGCGCGAGGAAAGTAAAGATCAGAGGATAGACGATCATGTACCCCGGATGAACCTCCAGGATCATGAGGATGATCATGGCTGCTCCTCCCAGCGCTGCCAGGAGGATTCCATCGGTTCTTCGAAACATTCCCCGGCGACGGGTCAGGCAGAGCCAGAGCGATTGCAGCGCCAGCAGAAGGGTTCCGATCAGGAAAATCCCCTTCCGGGATATGCGGGAGGAAACTTTCTCCACAAAACTGGGTCGGTTCCATTCCTCGTCGGCGATCTGCGGGGGACTGAACAGGAGGATAAATTTCCCCGCGATTCTCCCCGGCATCCACCGATCCACTAGAAGAATGGCCTGAATCCTCCTCCCATCCTTCTGGACGGTGGTGAACTCCAGCCTCCATTTTTTCGCCAGGCCATCCCCCACCGAGGTCATTTTCCCGAGCTCCCAGTGCGCTCCGGGAAACCGTTC
>PMCE01000478.1:12002-13191 GCA_003154025.1 Syntrophaceae bacterium | reverse complement strand
AGGATTGACCATTTTGATCTCATTTTCGACTCCCTAGCCATACGAATCCTGCATATCTTCATTCCCCAAAACCTATGCTATCCTTCAGAAAAGTAGATTTGAAAATGAGACGGGTTCCGACCCAGGCGACGGGTGCCCCGAAGTTCGGGATTTTAGAAAAGGGGCAAACCAGCCGCGCCAACGGAACCAGGCGGGAGAGAAGGTCGAATAGCTTTGCGATTGTATTGATTTCTTGCCCTTATGTTTAAAGATCAATTCTATTCCTGATCCCTTCCTGTCCACAGGCGCCAGATTTCTTCTGTGGCATTCACTACCGGCCGAAAGGGCCTGACGGCGTCGCACAATTCTTCCATGGCCTCCTTGAAAGCGGTGACATCTGTCATAAAATTCAAAACCGCCGGTTCCCCCTCCCATTGAATGTTAACCATCCTGTTCTCCAGCCATGTAATTTTCCCGTCTATTGGGGCAATCCGCCAGGAATAGATCATCGGACCTCCCCCATTCTCTACACGCTTTAACTGGTTCTTAAAATCTTCCCGAGAATCTGGATGGGTGAGGTCCAGAGCGGGACGGGAACTTAAATCTTCCCGGGAACGTCCAAAAAGGTTAATGCCTTTCAGGTTAATAAACTTAAGCATCCCATTCTGAATAACGCTTATCGCTATAGGAGCATTTTCAAATAAGGAGCGATGCCTCTCCTCGTATTTTCGCAAATCATTCTCCGTTTGCCGTAGCTGAGTGAAATCTAAAAAAGAGGCTATCACTTTTTGTTGTACCGGGATCATGGCCAAGCTTAGAGCAAGACGTTTCTTCTTCCCCTCCTTGTCGATGAAGTCATATTCTTCCCTGCGGGGCCTGGGATCGCCGCTCCCTCGCCAGGCGGAATAATCCTCTTTTATTCTCTCCAAATCATCCGGGCAAACGAATTCGCTCAAGCCTTTTGGGCCGTCCTCCTCTCCAGAGATTCCAAATAGTATTCTAAATTCCCGGTTCGTCTCGGATAAAATCATATCTTCCACTCCCATAACAGCCATGGCGAGCCCAGTGTGTTCAAAGAAAGTTTGGCACTTTTGGCCCACTTTGCGAAGCTGGTCCTCCGTTTGCGCAAACTTAGCAACTTCCCATTGAAGTTTTTCATGGGCTCTCTGCAGTTCGGATGTGCGTTCGGATAACAATTCTTCCAAATGGC
>PMCE01000478.1:0-11981 GCA_003154025.1 Syntrophaceae bacterium | reverse complement strand
GGCCGCCGCCTGGCGCATAGGCTTCTTCCGTTTCTTCGATCGTTCCCGTTTCGAGAATTCTCTGGTCATCATAACGGTATCTCTCAGCGACGTCCGCGGGGAAAAAATCGCCATCTCCTTTCCCGGCGATTTCCTCGGGCCGTATCTTCAAATCCCTTGCATATTGCTCATTACAATATAGGTAGAGCAAGCCTGTATCTTTAACACAAAATCTTAAAGGAATACACTCAAGAAAAATTCTATATCTCTTTTCGCTTGCCTCCAAGGTCTCTATCCTCTTCTGCTGCTGGGATTCCAATTCCTTTAATTCAGCCACCAGCTTGTGCGTTTCCATCATCCCGTTAAGGGCTTTTTCGATATTTAGGAGTTTTTCCATGCCTTCTTCACCGTTTTTCATCTTGCCTCCAGGTACCTAAGTTTGAATTTGTAATAATCATTCAGCAACGGAAAAAAGCAGCCGAATCTTGATTTCTCTTCCCCCCCAGGTCACTTGAAGAATGGAGCGATTCCGGGCCATGATCCTCCAGGCCAGGAGCAAAGATAAGCTCCATTTCTTAACTTCCATCCCGGGTTCCTGATTGATCCCTTTCGGCTTCTCCTGCAGACGGCTGGCAGGCGAGTCAAACCCGATGATCACCTCAGCAAATCGCCTTCGATCCTCTCCCGTGCCCTTCTCTATGCAAGAAGTCGAAAGACGAATAGATTTGCCCTCCCCAACTTTAGACAACGTATGCTCCAGGACTCTATGGAGGATAAAGGTGAGGTGGTTTGTATCAAAATTCACCACCGGCAGAGATTTTTCGAATTTGGTGGTCACCCAAATCCCCCGTCCAGATAAATTTACTTTTTCCTGCTGGAGGAAATCGACCAGGGCAGAATTTAGATGGGTAGGTGTCACCTTCGGGGAGGAGAGGTCGGCATATTCCAAAAGGTGATCCAGAAGATCATTGATCCGGCGGACCTCCAGGCAAGCCAATTGAGCGAACTGGTTGCGGAATTCCGAATCATCAAATTTGACCGGAAGGAGACTGCCAAAGGTATTGATCGCCACAAGGGGGTCCCGAATTTCATGGGCCAAAATGGAAATCGCGGCTTCAACGAATATTTCTCTTTCCCAGGTTTGGATGGAAGGTATGGAAGGGGGGAACGAAACCATTCGGCTTTCGTACCAATCTTGCTGCAGAAGCAGTGCCCTTACTTTTTCTCGCAAAGGCCTGGCACTAACGGGTCTAAATAGCCAATCCATTGAAAGAAAATGAATCTTTTCTCCCCAGGATTTCTCATCCAGCAGCAGAAGGAAAGACAATGGGGGCTGGATCCTCCACAGAGCGCGGAAAAAAATAAGATTGGGAACCAGCGGGAGGTCCGTTCCAATCAGCGCAATTTCGACCTTTTCCTGCTCCGCTAATTTTGAGGCCTCCTTCAGGTCGCCCGAGGTGAGCACTACGTAATCCTCCTTGAGGATTTGCCAAATGGAGGTTCGCTCGGGAAAAGAAGGATCAACGACTAAAACTTTTTTCATCCGATTTCGTTGCAGGGCTTTCATCGAGCCGCATCAGCTCCCGTTCATTTTTTTTGCGCACCTTCCGATTCATAAGGCCGTTACATTGCGGACCTTCGGGAACCCTCACCACCGGGATTAAAGACCCCTTCCATCCTCTGCTTTCAACGAGAGTCACTGTCGAAACTGATCGGAACGAGCCGCTGCTGTGATTTGAAGTCCAAAAATATTCCAACGATGTAGGGATCAAATTGGATCTCGGAATTCTTTTCAATTTCGTCATAGGCTTTCTGGAAGGGAGTCTTTTTCCCATAGGGGCGTTCGGAAGTCATGGCATCATAGAAATCCGCTAGGCTGATGATCCGCGCCAATAACAGGATTTCTTCACCCGCAAGGCCGTCGGGGTACCCCTTTCCATCCCACCTTTCATGATGGTACCGAATAGCGGAAAAAAACGCATATGAAAAACCCAAGGGCTCCAGGATACGGGCTCCTTTGAGCGCGTCCCGCCGTATCGCCAAGGTCTCTTTTTCCCTCAGTTGGGCCGTTTCCAGGAGCCGTGGAAAGGGCGGAGTAAAAGGGAGGCGGGGGTGGTTGAAAAATGAGACACCCGGGTTATAAATATAGGAGTTTGAGGTTTCCTGTCAAGTCATTTGTCCTTTTCTTGTGGGTTTGAGTCCTGCCGTGATGAGGGTATCCAGTTAGGTCGTTTCCTGGCTTGCCGCAGTCGGTAACTTTCTCCATTGGCTTCCAGGATGTGGCACCGGTGAAGTGAGCTGGTCAAGCAGCGCACCGGTGAGTCGCTCGGAGCCAAAGATCTCGGTCCATTCTTCGAAGGCCAGGTTGGTGGTCAGCACGAGGCTGTGTTGCTCATAGGCCCGGCTGATGACCTTGAAGAGCAGTTCGGCTCCTGCCTTGCAGCAGGGGACATATCCCAGTTCATTAATCACCAGCAGATGGAGTCTGTGGAGTTGTTTGTGCAGGCGCTGAGGCCTCTTTTCTTCCCGGCACTCCAGGAGTTGGGTGACAAGGTCCATGGCCGTATAGAAGCGAACGCTTTTGCCTTGAGCACAAGCGGAAAAGGCCAGAGCGCAGACCAGATGTGTTTTGCCGGTTCCCGGGTTTCCGATGAACAGCACGTTTTCTTTTTTGTCCAGGTACTCTCCCCGCAGAAGCTCCCGGACCAAAGGCTCATTGATCGGGGGCTGGGCGCTAAAGTCATAGGTGTCGATGGTTTTGATGACCGGGAAGTTGGCCTCTTTGATGGGCCTTTCGGCAGCCCGTTTCTCCCGGTCCAGTAACTCCCTCTCTGCCAGGCGCAGCAGATCGGTGGAATTTTTACAAGACATATATTTCGAAAGAAGTTATGATTTAAAAGGGATCCAAATAATTTCGGACATCAGGGATAGAAGGCAGGGGCATTATGCAGCCCCCCCAAAACAGGACTCAAACCAAGAACAAGTTCCGACAGAGAAACGGCTTGACAGCTAACTCCATATCCATATATTTATAACCCAGGTGTCTCACTTTTCGACCGCCCCCCGCCTCCCTTTTAATCCGCCCTTTCCAGCCGATTCTTTCCGGGCGGGAAAGTTATCCGGGGAGATCCCCCGAAGGAAGAACGGGATAGAAGAAAAGGGTTGATTCGAAAGCTGGTTTTGGCAAAATTCAGCGGCAAAGTAGATGAACCGAAGGAAATAGCGGAGCCGGAAAGGGAAGATTATGTTCATTGTCACTTTGAATGCGATCATCAACGGGTTGTTATACGGATCCATTTGGGGGATTATCGCCCTCGGGTTCACTCTCGTTTTCGGGGTCATGGATTTCGTGAATTTCGCCCAGGGGTATTTCGTCATCGTCCCTGCCTTTTTCTCTTATTTCCTCTTTGTCAGCTGGGGAATTGACCCGTACCTGTCCTTACTGCTCATCATGCCGCTCAGTTTCGGGCTGGGTTTGCTGGTGTATAAATATGTGGGGGTTCGGCTCCTGGACGAGCCCCATTCGGCCCATATCGTCGTGACCCTGGGCCTTTGTTTCTTCATTGAGAACCTCCTTTTGCTGCTCGCCGGGGGGGACTTGCGCAATGCGCTGACCTCCTATACTTCGGACACCATCCAGTGGGGATGGATGATGATGAGCTACCCGCGGTTTTGGGCCAGCGCCGTTGCCTGGGTCTGTGTTTTCCTGCTCTTTCTGTTTCTGAAATATACGGACACGGGGCGTTCCATGCGGGCGGCTGCGGATAACCGCGAAGGGGCGAGGATCGTCGGGATCCACGTGGACCGGGTCTACCTGGTCGCCTTCGGAGTCAGCATTTTGATCGCCGGCATCGCCGGAGCGGTCATTATTCCTTTTTATTTGATAAGCCCTTTTACGGGCATGGATTTTTTGGGGAAGGCTTTTGCCGCCGTTATTATCGGGGGCCTGGGCAGCATTCCCGGGGCCATGATCGGGGGCTTGATGATCGGTGTCGTGGAGTCGATTGCCGGGGTATTCTTCAAAGCCTCCCTGGGCAACGCCGTCACTTTTTTTATCATGATCCTGGTGTTGATCTTTAAACCCAACGGATTATTTGGCGAATGAGAAAAGCATTGGGTGGAAAATGAGCAACGTGTCGCGGACCAGGAAGCCTTATTATTACCTCGGCGGAGCGGTCATCCTGCTGTTCCTGCCGCTGGTCATGAATGATCATCTCTTGACGGTCGCCATCACCGGGTTTATGTGGGCCTATTTGTGCCTATGCTGGAACCTGGTCTTCGGCTTCGCCGGGCAGTTTTCCCTGGGCCACGCTTTGTTCTGGGGAATCGGCGCCTATACCTCGACCGTCCTTTTCGTGAATTATGGGTTGACCCCCTGGGTGGGAATCTTCGTCGGGGGCCTCTTTTCCGCAGTCGCGGCCTGGCTGATCAGCCTGGTGGTATTACGGTACCGGGTGAAAGGGGTGTATTTTGCACTCATGACGCTGGCCTTCGCCGAAGTATTCACAGGTCTAGCCTTGAACTGGGATTATATCCGCGGCCCGGTTGGGATTCTCCTGCCCATGAAGAATTCGCCCGGAAACCTCTTTTTTATGGGTCGCGCTCCTTACTATTATTTTATATTGGGGTTACTGTGTCTGGGTCTGGGGGTGACCTATGGGATTCAGAAAAGCAAACTGGGCTACTATCTGAAGGCCATCCGCGAAGACGAGGAAGCGGCAGAGGTCAGCGGGGTGCCCACCTCCCGGTATAAAATTCTGGCCATGATTATCAGTGCTTTTTTGACTGCCCTCGGGGGTACCTTTTACGCCCAATTTTTCCTGTATATCTCCCCCGAAATCATGTTCGGGTTTGGTAGCCAGATGGCCATGATGATCGGCACGATGGTCGGGGGGGCGGGGACATTACTGGGGCCGGTATTGGGGTCTTTGGTTTTCAGCTTCCTGGGCGAACTCTTGCGGAGTCTTCCTCTGGCCCACAGCCGGGAGATCGTTACGGTGGAACGCATGATCTGGGCCCTAGTCCTGGTTGTGGTAATCTTTTACCTGCCCGGCGGGCTAGTCACCCTGGGGGACAGGGTTAGAACGCGAAGAGGAAAGCCGGGAACATCATAAGGAAGGAGATGGAGCATGCAAGAGAGGAAATTAAAAGGCTGGGCCATGATTGCCGCCCTATGCGGTTTGCTGGGGGGAAGTTTTTCTTTTTCGGCCAACGAGGCCCTGGGCGCCGCCAATGAGGTTGTGGTGGCGGGGGTTCTTCCCTTAACCGGGACCAACGCCTCCTGGGGAATCCGTAATGACCGGGGAATACGCTACGTCGTTGATTGGGTCAATGCCCATGGGGGGATTAAATCCCTAAAGGGGGGCAAATTTAAATATGTCTCCGCCGACACGGAAACCAAAACCGATGTCGCCGGGTCCCAGACAGAGAAGATCGTATCCGAAAATGTGTCCTGTGTTTTCGGCTGTAATCAAAGCCCCGCCACCCTGGTGGCCAGCCAGGTAACCGAAAGAAAGGGGGTCCCCCTCATCAGTGTTTCCGACTATGATCCGCTGATCACGGGGAGAGGCTTCAAGTATATTTTCCGCACGGTCCCCGTCATGGATAAGATCTCGACCTCGGTGCTGGTGTTTGCCCAGGCCATGAATAAAAGCCAGAATACCAAATTCACGAAAGTTGGGATTTTATGCGAAGATTCCATCGTCGGGGACAGCGCGGCCAAGGCCCTGGAGAAGCATACGAAAGAGATCGGTTATACGGTTGTCGATGTAGTCAAATATAATGCGGCGACCACCCGGGACTTTACCGGGGTGCTTTCCCGGTACAAGGCGCAGGGAGTGGAACTCATCGTGGGTCATAATCGACCGGCCGATTCGATCCAGATTGTCCGCAACATAAAGGAGATTGGTTTCAATCCGGCCATGATTGGAGGCATCGGTGGTGGATGGGTAGCCCCGGAATTCCTGCGCAACCTGGGTCCTCTGGCCGAGGGAGTTATCATCGCCTCCTCGGAGACTCCGGACGTAAAAGTGGGCAAGTTTGCCGACCTCAAGAAGGAATACGAAGAAAAATACAAGGAAGAGATGCCCTCCACCTTTATCGGTGGAATCAGCGGGGCGTGGCTCCTGTACCGGGCCATCGAACAATGTGCTTCCACCGATCCCAAGGTGATCGCGAAGACCCTGCATGCCATTGAGATCAAATACGGCGACGGGTTTTACTTCCAGCAATTCGGGTGTAAATTTGACGAGAAGGGGGACAATACCCTTGCTTCGGCAGTTATCTTCCAGGTTCAAAACAATTTAAGGGTGAGTGTATTCCCCGCGGAATTCGCGAACCATAGACCCATTTGGCCGAAGCCTGCTTTTAAATAAGGGTTGGGTTCCGGGCCGTTTTTCTTCCAGCCGGGCGGCGGGGGAATCGATGGTAACGCCAGCAAAGGAAACAGAGAATCCGGACCCTTCCTCAAAGGTGAGATATGAGCGCTTTGCTCGAAGTACAACGCTTGACAAAATATTTCAAGGGCCTGCGGGCGGTCTATGATGTGAGTTTTGCCGTCGAAGAAAAGGAAATCTTCGGACTCATCGGGCCCAACGGGTCGGGCAAAACTACGATGTTCAACATGATCAGCGGTCTGTATATTCCCAGCGGAGGGTCCATTTCTTTCCAGGGCGTAAATATTACCGGACTGCAGCCGAACCGGATTTGCCACCTAGGGATCGGGCGTACCTTCCAGATTACCAAACCTTTTTTGAAGCTGACCGTGCTGGAAAATGTCATGATCGGCGCCTTGAATGGCACGCGTTCCGTTTCCGAGGCCGAAAAGAATGCCCGGGCGATCCTGGCCCAAATGGGCCTGGAGGATAAAGCCCAAACCTTGGGGAAAACCCTTTCGGTTCCGGAAAGGAAAAGGCTGGAGCTTGCCCGGGCCCTGGCCACAGAGCCGCAGCTGCTGCTCCTGGATGAAGTGATGGCCGGCCTGACCCCATCCGAATTGAACGAAATGATCGGGGTTCTCAGAAAGATCCGCCAAAGGGGGATCACGATCTTTATTGTCGAACACATCATGCATGCCATTATGGCGATTTCCCAGCGGATCATGGTTTTGCACCACGGTGAGATGATTGCCCTTGGACCTCCGGCGGAAATTGTGCGCAACGAGAGGGTGGTTGAAGCCTATCTGGGGGAGGATTACAATCTTGCTTAAGATTGACGGGATCGACGTTTATTACGGTGACATCCCTATTCTCCGTGATATTTTTTTTACAGTGGTTGAAGGAGAGATGGTTTGTATCGTCGGCAGCAACGGGGTTGGCAAAACCACCCTGATGAAAACCATCAGCGGTTTGATCCGGCCGGAAAAGGGATCCATCTTTTTTGAGAGCAACCGCATTGACCGGGCCCGGACAGATGAAATTGTTGAGAGGGGGCTCGTTCAAGTCCCTGAGGGGCGGAAACTCTTCGGGAAATTGACGGTTTGGGAGAACTTGGAGCTAGGGGGGATTAACGGAAGGGCCAAACCCCACCGCAGGGAGACGATGAGCAGGATCTTTCATCTATTTCCCGTTCTGCAAGAGCGAAAATCCCAAAAAGCCGGGACGCTGAGCGGCGGCGAGCAGCAGATGCTTTGTATCGGCCGCAGCCTNNGGATTGTTTTGCAGGGAACGGGAAAAGAACTTTTGGAAGACGAGCATACCAAGAAGGCTTATCTGGGAATGTAGCCAGGCGTATCGCGTTTGCCTTTCGAGGTCGGTTATTCTGGATGCCTTAGGAGGAGAAGATTGAATGGCGCAGTTTGATCTGTTGGTTAAGAACGGAATGATCATCGATGGCTCCGGGGAGCCAATGTTCAAAGCCAATGTCGGAATTCTGAAGGGGAAAATCGCGGCTATCGGCCCGGAGGTGAGCGGGGCGACGGATAAGGTCATTGATGCCCAGGGCCTTTATGTGAGCCCAGGTTTTATCGATAACCACGCCCACTCCGATTGGTCCATCCTGGTCCATCCCACGGGGGACAGCAAAATATTACAGGGCGTGACCACGGAATTCAACGGCCTTTGTGGATATGCGGCAGCCCCCATCCGCAAAGAAGAGTGGTATAAGCTTTTATATGTAAGGATGACCGTGGGCTGGTCCATGCATTATACGGCCGCCGCTTATAACTCCTGGCCGCTTCCCTACGGTCAGGAAATTGAGGTGGATTGGGCCTCGATGAAAGAGTACCTGGATCGGGTGGAAGAAATCGGTGTGGGGTTGAATTACGGTATGCTCTTTGGTCACGGAGCCATTCGCTACTGGACCATGGGGTTGGAAGCCCGTCAGGCCAACGAAGATGAACTCGATCACATGAAGAAAATGGCCGACCAGGCCATGAAAGAGGGGGCTTTCGGCATATCGACCGGGCTCACAGGCTGCCCGGGGTGCTGGGCGTCTACCCAGGAAATCATCGAACTCTGCAAAGTGGTCGCCCGGTACGAAGGAGTCTATATGCCCCACCAGAGGCGCGGCGAGTATGGGGGGCAAGGCGGGGTAGTCCCGCTTAAGGAAACCATTGACATCGCCGAGAAGGCTAAGATCCGGACGGTTGCCTCTCACAGCCGTATTGACGCCAATATTCTGAAAATGCTGAACGAAGCCCGCGACCGGGGGATTGACGTCGCCTTTGACATGTATCCCTACCCGGGTTCGATTGCCGGGAATATTGTCTATATGATTCCCCATTGGTTGACCCGGCACAGGGATCAGGGATTTGATTTCATCATCGAACAGCTGAAGCGGCCCGAGATTCGGGAAAGGTTCAAGAACCAGGATTACCCGGGGTGGATCGCCACCACCCGATCCATCCCCGGGACCATCGACTTTCAACCCGAAACCGGGGCGATTCCGGCGTGGGAGAAGATGCAGCTGCAGAAGGTTTGGACCAGGAAGAATAAGAAGTACATCGGCAAGACCTTCAAAGAAATTGCCACCATTCGTGAAGTCGACCCCTGGACAGCCTGGTTTGACATTATCTGCGATGAAAAAGGGTATGCCCGGTGGTTGAATTTTTCGGGGGCGGGACGCTTGGAGGATATGTATAACCCTACGTATGAAGAAACTCTGAAAGTTCCCTATGGCTCTATCGAGTCCGATAGCCCTATTTCCTCTCCTCGCGGCGTTACCCTTTCTTCTGTTGATCCAAGAGCCTATGGGACATTTCCTCTGGTTCTATCGGAATACGTGCGGAAACGGAAAGTCCTAACCTGGGAAAGAGCCATCCAGCAAATGACCTCCAATCCGGCCAAAACTGTCGGGCTCAAGGACCGAGGTCTCCTTAGAAAGGGGTATTATGCCGACGTTTGCATATTCAACCCCGAAACGGTACGCCATCGGGCCAACTGGAAGAATGCCCTGGAGCTCTCCATGGGCATCAACCATAATATTTACCCGGAGGGGATCGAATATACTATTGTGAATGGTGTGGTAGTCAATGATCGCGGGATGATCACCGGCGCCCGGCCAGGGAAAGTGCTTCGGCATAATGGTTAAAAAGTTTGCGTGTGGGCCGTAAGGGTGAGGAGAATATAAGTGGAGAACTTATAACAGGCCGATTCGACGGTCGTCGCCCATCAGTCTTTGGTCGGTTTTAAGGAGGAAACGTGAAAATTCTCTGGATTGCTCCGATCACGGGGACAGATCCGGCCCGATTGGAGCATTTGAAGGAACTTCTGAAAAGATATACTTTCCCGGGAACGGAAGTTACCGTTCGGAAGGTCAGCCGGGGGACTGAATCCATCGAATCCCGCCTCGACGAAGTCTACGCCGCGCCGGCCATCTTGGATGAAGTCCAAAAAGGGGAAAAAGAAGGGTATGATGCCTGCATTATCGGCTGCGCCGGCGACGCCGGCGTTGCCGTGGCCAAGGATGTGGCCCGAATCCCGGTCATCGGTCCCCTGGAAGCCTCGATTTCGATGGCCCAGATCCTTGGGAGAAGATTCGTTTTCCTATGGACTTTGCCGGAGAGAATCCGCTCCGTGGAGGATCGGGTGGCCCGTTTCCTGCCACGGGCCGATTTCTTTATCTACCCGACCCATATCCCCGTTCTAGAGATGGCCAAAGACGTGGATAAAACAATCGCCATTCTGGTAAAGATCATCAAGAAATCGATTGAGCAAGACAGGGCAGACACCGCGGTGCTGGGATGCCTGAGTATGCGGGGCATGGCGGGTTCCGTGCAGGCCGAAGTCAAAATTCCGGTCATCGATCCCTGCCTTGCGGCTCTCACCATGGCCCAATCCCTCGTTCAGATAAAACTCACCCAGTCGAAAGGGGCGTATCCGTTTCCCCAAGATAAGAAGCGGTTTCTCTGACCTACGGCGGACTGCTTTTCTCGATTTCCCCCGGGTTATTTTTCTGATCACCCATCCCGCTTAATTTTAGCAAGGTGAACCCCAAAAATGGAAAACCGCCGTGCTTTCCACCAAAATATTTTCCCCCGGAACGCTCTACATCGGTCAGGAAACCAAGATCTCTCCGAAAACCGGGGGTAGCGTGGGGTTGGGGATAGAAAGTGGGGTTCCTGATGCGAATTCGACAATTTCGGGACAACTTCGCCAGCGCATACCCAAAATCAACCTGCGCCTCTCCCACCCGATGAACCAACGGCATGAATACTTCTTGCTTCACTCGCAGAAGCTCCCTCACCGCTTCCTTCACCTNNTTGTCTTCTTCGATGATTTGAGCGATTCGGCCAAGGTAGGAGCCAATCTTCGGCTTGGGGCGGGGTTCTTCAGACGAGACCCAGGAACCTGCGGATAGGCCAATATCTTCTTTAACGTCTCCGAGCTAATCCCTTCCCGCCGCAGGACCTCTCGTTTCTTATTCTTTCCTCTCGATACCTCCAGTCGTAGCCGGGTCTACCCTTCCATCCCCGTGTGCACTCCTCTCTCCTCCTTCGCAATAGCCATTCTCAATCCTTATCCGAAAGAGGGTTTTTGAGGGCGTCGCAGTTTTCAACCGCCCAATACCGCCACAGTTTTGGGCCGCCCTTTATAGTACAATCAGGGACAGAAATGGGGCGATGAAATAGGTTTTGATCTGCTGTGGGGAGGAAAAGGCCAAACTTTAGGGGTTCTTGTCCTTGAGCTTGCCCGGGATCTCCTCGATAGGCTTCCCGTGTTCCAGGCAGATGGACAGGAGGATGATTTCCATTGGCCAGGGATGGGCCTTGTAAACCCCGGCGCTGGTATGCAATTTGGCCAGGGTAAAATGGCCAGGAAAGACAGGCTTATCCAAATTAGGTTTTAAAAAATAGGTCCTCGCAGCGTTGGGTGATAGATTGAGACTTTCGGGAAAGATTTTTCGGAATTTTACGATATGTTCAATAGCTTCCGAATTGGCGCGATGAGTACTTCCTGAAATGTTGTTTTTGGGATTTTTCTTCGGAAATCAACATTTCAAAAGCAACTCATCAATTTGGGATAAAAAACCGGGGCTATTTCCAAAGTCAAATCTGCCCTTGACTACCTATTCCCCTAAGAGTATTTTTAAATCGTCATTACTCCTCGTAGCCAATTAAACCCCACAACAAAACCTCTAACCTTCTGAGGTATAAAATGAGAAGGTGGGGCTACCGGAAGATGATCAAGTAAAGCCTCCAAAGGGCTTATGATTTCCCTTTGGGGGCGCCTGCCCCTTCTGTCCTATTTAGGGGCAATTTGAGGGACAATCTACAGGGTCGCTGAGTGTGGAGAATCGTAACCAGAACCTCCCGCCGCAACGAAGGAGGGCTTTTATTAAAGAAAGGAGTAGAGAAATGGGCCGGAAAAAANNCTGATGTGCCCAAAGAAACCACCTGGATGACCAATGGTCCAGTGTGGGCCATGGCGACCTCGCAGAACGCCGTCTACCTGGGGGGCGAATTTACCTATGTAGGACCCAACACGGGCAATGGCGCTCTCATCAGCGCCACCACCGGCGCCGTGACGCCCCCTTACTTGCGGCTCAACGGCATATTAAATGCG
>PMCE01000105.1:4743-5033 GCA_003154025.1 Syntrophaceae bacterium | reverse complement strand
GACGACGCTCAACTCAAGAAGATCGATTCCGAAAACAAAGCCGAATCCGAGAAGTATCTGAAAGGAATTTTGGGTCAGGCGAAATACGGAGGCGGCGTGCGGGTGGAATCGGTGGTCCTTTATGGAAACGTGGCTGATTCTCTGGCAGAGTATGCCAACAAGAACGAGGCCGATATCATCGTGATCGCCACCCATGGGCGGTCCGGAATCAGCAAGTGGGTCTGGGGTGGAGTGGCCGACCGGATCCTCCGGTCCTCCTGTGTCCCGGTCCTGATGGTCCGAGCCCCGGG
>PMCE01000105.1:0-4705 GCA_003154025.1 Syntrophaceae bacterium | reverse complement strand
CCCAGCCGGTAGGGGCGGTTCGCAAACCGCCCTTACGGAGGATAACATTGCAAAGCTAATCTGATTTGTAGAATGTACATCTCTGCGTAATCTGCGCAATCTGCGGATATACAGTTTTGACCTCCGGAGGATCGTATGAATGTAGGCTCTCTCCTGACCATGCAGGCGAGTAAGTTTCCCGACCGGACAGCTCTGGTCTTTGAAAACCAAAGGTTCACGTACCGGGATTTCAACCAGCGGAGCAACCAGGTGGCACAGGCCTTCCTGAGGTTCGGCTTGCAGAAAGGGGACCGGGTGGCGACGCTGCTTTTTAATTCCCCCGAGCTCGTTGAGGTCTTCATGGGGGCGGCCAAGATTGGCGGGGTCTTTACGCCCATCAATTTCCGATTGGCCGCCGAAGAAGTGATCTACCTCGTCAATCATTCCGATGCCCGTATCTTTGTTTTTGGAGAGGAATTCTTTTCTCTGGCGGGAAATATCATCACCCAGCTTCCAAAGGTGGAAAAGTTCATCTCCGTGGGAAAGGCTCCTTTCTCCCAAGCCCTCGAATATGAGACTCTCCTGCGGGAATCCAAGGGCGAGGAACCGAACATCCCCGTTGGAGAAGAAGACGAATGCCAGATGCTCTACACCTCAGGCACCACGGGCAAGCCCAAAGGAGCGGTGCTTACCCACGGGAATGTCCTTTGGAACCTGGTGAACACGCTTCTGGCCAGGGAAGATAAGGAAGGCGAGATCGCTTTCATAACCGGGCCTCTTTACCATGCCGCCGCCCTGAACAACCACTTCCTGATCCGGCTGGCTTTGGCCGGAGCCAGCGTTTTGGTGAAACACTTTGAGCCCCAAAGGTTCATGGAAATGATCGGGAGAGAGAAAGTCAACGTGATCTCCGGAGCGCCGGCCATGTTTCATCTCCTGCTCAGCCTGCCCCACGTAGAGAAGTACGACACCCGCTCCATCACCCGGTGCACCGTGGGATCTTCCACCCTGCCCGATGAAACCAAAAAGAGACTGATGAAGCTCTTTCCCAATGCCAAAGGAATTTACGACGTGTATGGAGCGACCGAAGCCTCGCCCACCCTTACGGTTCTGAAAGCGGCCGACTCCTTCCGGAAGACGGCTTGCGTTGGCCCGGCGCCCCCTTTCTTGGAGGTGAGAATCGTGGACCCCGAGGACCGCGAGGTTCCCCGGGGGGAGACCGGAGAAATCGTCTGCCAGGGTCCGAATGTGATGAAGGAGTATTACAAGGACCCTCAGGGAACCGCTGAGGCTCTCAAAGGCGGGTGGCTGCACACGGGAGACATAGGCCGCATGGACGAAGAGGGTTTCCTCTACATCGTGGACCGGAAGAAGGACATGATCATCAGCGGCGGGGAAAANNTCCTCTACTCCCATCCCAAAATTCGCGAAGCGGCGGTGGTGGGAGCCCCCGATCCTCTCTGGGGGGAAGCAGTGAAGGCTTTCGTGGTTTTGAAGACCGATGAATCGATGACCGAAGAAGAGGTAATCGAATACTGCAAGGCGCACCTGGCCAGCTACAAGAAACCCAAACAAGTCGAGTTTATCGATTCGATGCCCAGAAATCCCTCGGGGAAAGTTCTTAAGAACGTTTTAAGGGAGCGACGTGAAAACCCCTGATCCTGATCGCTCCCCAAGGATCTCCTATCGAAATTGATACAGAGGCAATAAGTACGGTTTCGAAAAATGTAGGGTGCGTTCCCCGAACGCACCGCGTAAAGGCTCTTATATCTCTCTGCTCTCTGCGAAATCTGGGGATAAGCAATTCCGAAAATTGACTTTTTCCAAGCCTGGGAAGAACTGAATCGGTCCCCCCTTGGTCATGCGACGTGGGAGTATTAAGGGAACTCTATGAGGAGGGCCACAAGAAAATCTGAATAATAAGTGAGCAGCGTACCCTCAGGTTATTGGTAGCATATGGCGAGGGCTTTTTGAATTCGACTTGATTCTAGACGGCCGGGTTTCTTTGTCAACGGGATTTTACGGACCCCTCGTGTTCCTTCCGATCCCAGGCAGACCCGATGCCCCGGGATTTCAGGGATACCTTCTGGACTTTTTCNNATTTCCTCGCCCAGGATCGGGTCCGGCACCCCGACCGCCGCTGCTTCGGCCACTGCGGGATGGTCCATGAGGACTTTCTCTATTTCATAAGGGGTGATGTTCTCCCCTCCCCGGCGGATGCTCTCCTTTTTCCGGCCGCAGAAATAGAAGTACCCTTCCCCATCCACCTTCCCCAGGTCTCCGGTGTGAAACCACAGGTTGCCGAAATCCTTCAACGTCTCTTCCGGCATCCGGTAATACCCGTTGAACATGATGAAGGGCTTCTTCGGCCGGATCACAATCTCTCCGACTTTTCCGAGGGGAATTTCATCGTCCTGATCGTCGAAGATTTTCACCTCAAAGCTTTCCCGGACTTGCCCCACCGATCCCGATTTTATCTTTCCCGGTCGGTTGATGGTGTTCCAGGTTCCGGTTTCCGACATGCCGTATAATTCGCAGACCTGGAGTCCGAAGCGGCGGGTAACCGCTTCGTGGACCTCTTTGGGGGCGCCGCCCCCGAAACATTTTTTGGCCGAAGAGTTTTTCTCTTCCTCCCTTTCCGGTTGGGTTAGAAGGATGGGCAGAACCGCCCCCACGTAACTGAAGGCTGTGGCCTGGTAAGTCCGGATATCCTGCCAGAACCGGGAGGCGCTGAACTTTTCCGCCAGGGCGATTGAACCTCCCATGACCAGCCCGGTGAGCACGCAGTAGACCTGGGGGTTGGCATGGTACAGGGGAAGGCAGGTGTAGATGATGTCTTCCGGTTTCATTCCCACATAATCCCGAAGGTCCAGGGCCGCGGCGATGTAGGCCCGGTGAGGGTTGAGCACCGCCTTGGGCCATCCCGTGGTTCCCGAGGTATAAGTGATGATAAGAGGGTCTCCTCCCTTGAGAGGCTCCCCCGCGACAGGTTCCGAAGAAACCCCTCCCAAGAGACGGGATAGACTCTGGGCTCCCTCGATTTCTACCCTTCCTCCGGCCAGATCAAAAATCAACGGGGTCAATCCAGGGTTTTTCCCAGCTTTTTTGAACTCGCTCTGGAATTCGACCCCTACCAGGCAGTATTTGACGTCGGCTTGCCTCAGGGCATATTCCAGTCCATCCGCCTTCCATTGCGTATTGAAGGCCACCAGCACGGCTCCCAATTTAGCCAGGCCGAACCAGCAGGCGATCCATTCAGGACAGTTGGAGAGCATGACCGCCACGTGATCCCCTTTGCGGACGCCGATGTCCCGAAAAACGCGGCTGAACCGGTTGCTGAGAAGGTCCAACTCCCTGTAGGTTAAATGGCGGTCGCGAAAAAAGAGAACCTTTTTGTCGCCCCGCAGCCTGACCATTTCCTCCAAAAGGGACTTCAAGTTATCCATTTCTACCCCAGGATCTGCTTGGCTACGTTGTTTTTCATCACTTCCAGCGTGCCTCCCGCGATGCACAGCGACTTAGCGTCCCGCCAGTACCGCTCGAAAGGGGCGTCCCGGTAGCATCCATGGCTGCCGGTTATCTGGATGGCCTGGGAAACCGCCTCCAGGCTGACTTCTCCGGCGAGCAGCTTGGCCATGGAAGTTTCCCTGGCCGGATCTTTTCCCCGGTCCTCCATCCAGGCGGCTTTATCGCGCAGGAGGGAGGCGGCTTCCAGCCGGGTGCTCAGCTCGGCCACGATCCAGCGGATTCCCTGGAAGTCGATCACCGTATTCTTTCCCACCATCCGCGTTTTCGCGAAGGCGACCGCCTTATCCAGGGCTGCCCGGGCAATACCCAGAAGACAGCTGGCGTTGCCGATCCGGCTGTGATTGAAGGCGGAAAGGAAAACTTTGACCCCCTGCCCTTCCCCACCGATCCTTCGCCCCTCCGGCACACGGTGCTCATCCAGGCGGAAGGAGTAGATCGGGGAGGCCCGCAACCCGATGGGGTCCATCTTCTCCACGATCCGGAAGCCGGGGGATGCGGGGTCCACCAGGAAGATGGTCAGCCCCCGGGGGGACAGGGCGAAGAAGTTGATGACCTGGGCTTCGGCCGCGTCATTGATGTGCACTTTTTCTCCGTTCAGGACGTAGCCCACCTCTCCTTTCCGGGCCGTGGAGGCCATGCCGCTGAAGGACGAACCCACCTCCCGTTCCGAGATGGCCGTCGCGGCCAGCCATTCTCCGCTGGCCAGCCGGGGCAAAAATTCCCGCCGCTGCTCTTCCGTCCCAAAATGGAGGATCATCTTCTGGGTCTGGTAATGCCCGTTGTGGATGTAGGCCGCGCTGGCTCTGGCGATTTCTTCGCAGAGGATTCCATACTCCTTGGCCCCCAGGCCCCTCCCCCCGTACTCGACGGGTACCGTGAGACCCAGGTACCCCTCCCGCCCCATCTTCCGGAAGCTCTCCCGGGGGAAGAGACTTTTTTCGTCAACCTCCCGCGCCTCGGGTTCGATCACCTTCTCGGCAAAAGACCTGGCCGAATCCCGTAACGCTTTCTGGGCCTCACTCATCTCAAAGTCCACCGTATTCCCTCCTGTTGAGGTAAGATAAAGGAAAATGATCGGATGTTGCTGCTTTCAATATTTACTAAATTCCCTTTCCTGTCAACCCAAAGGGAGCGGGGGCCGGCTAACCCTTTTCCCTTGACAAGAAAAGGACCATCTAGCCCCAAATCAAGCGAGTCT
>PMCE01000463.1 GCA_003154025.1 Syntrophaceae bacterium | reverse complement strand
TGGATGTTCATCTGGATGCTGCCGTCTCCGGCGATGTCGATCACGGTCCGGTCCGGGAAGGCCACCTGGGCCCCGATGGCTGCGGGGAAGCCGTACCCCATGGTGCCCAGCCCCCCTGAAGTAAGCAGCGTCCGGGGCTTGGTGAATTTAAAGGCCTGGGCCGTCCACATCTGGTTCTGCCCGACTTCCGTGGTAATGATCACCTCTCCTTTGGTGAGTTCGTTGATCTTTTCGATCACGTATTGCGGCTTGATAGAGGGTCCACAGGAAAAATCCTGGGGAGCGGTGTTGTTCTTCCAAACGGCGATCTGGCTGTCCCAATCCCCGTGCTTTTTGGCCCAATCTTGTCCCTGGCCCGCCTCTTCCTCCAGGGATTTCAGCAGGGCCCGGAGGATATTCCGGGCATCCCCAACGATGGGGATGTCCACCGGGACGTTCTTGGAGATCGAAGTGGGATCGATGTCGATATGGATCTTTTTGGATTGAGGAGAAAACAATTCGACCTTGCCGGTCACCCGGTCGTCNNTGGGTCACCGCCATGTTGGCATGGAAACTGCCATGCATCCCCAGCATGCCCAGGAAGAGGGGGTGAGTGCCCGGGAAGCAGCCCAACCCCATCAGGGTCGTGGTGACGGGAATGGAAAACTTCTGGGCGAGAGCCGTCAGCTCTTTGGAGGCGTTGGAGAGGATCACCCCGCCCCCGGCATAGATCAAAGGTTTCCGGGCGCCGGCCATGAGTTTGGCCGCCCGTTTAATCTGTCCCGGATGGCCCTGGTAAGTGGGGTTGTAACTGCGCATCTTCAACTTGGAGGGGTAGCTGAATTCCGTGGTGGCGGCAATCACATCCTTGGGCAGGTCCACCAGCACCGGCCCCGGCCTTCCCGTCCGGGCCACGTGGAAAGCCTGTTTAATGGTCATGGCCAGGTCCTTGACGTCCTTGACCAGGTAGTTGTGCTTGGTGCAGGGCCGGGTAATACCGGTAATATCAGCCTCCTGGAAGGCATCGTTGCCGATGAGCATGGTGGGGACCTGCCCGGTGAAGACCACCAGGGGAACCGAATCCATGTAGGCGGTGGCCAAGCCGGTCACCGTGTTGGTGCCGCCGGGGCCGGAGGTCACCATGCAGACTCCGACTTTACCGGAAGACCGGGCATACCCATCCGCCGCATGGACCGCTCCCTGCTCGTGGCGCACCAGGATATGGCGGATCTCCTCGGAATATTTACCCATGGCGTGATACAGAGTCAAAACCGAGCCGCCGGGAAGTCCGAAGACGGTGTCGACCCCTTCATGCTTGAGAGATTCAAAGACAATCTCGGCTCCCGTTTTTTTCAAGCCTTCCCCCCTGTTCCTTGGGTTCGATATTTGGAAAGAATGGCCTCGATCCGATCACGGCCGGCGAGCTTCAGCTTTTGAAGCCTCTTTTTCTCCAATTCCTCATCCGGATTGAGATAAATTCGACGGTTGAATTCCTGAAGCTTCTCTTCATACTCCTCATGCTCGTCAATGTGCCGTTTCAATTCGGCATCGGTGCAGATGTACTTCTGGATGAGCTCATGATCCCGCTTCTCCATGGTCCTGGCCTCCTCCGGAAGGAGATTAAATAATGAATTTTTATCATATTTCGAATCGTTTATAAAGTCAATAATTTAGACTAAATTTAGGCTTGGCTGCCTTGATTCAGAATGTAAGTTGTAAAAAGAAATGCGGAGATGGAGCGCGGTCATAAAATTATGATTTTCCATTTTGCCCGAAATTTTCGTATTTCAGTCTACAATAGATGGAAAGTAACGTAAAGAAGGAGAATCAGGAGGAGAAATGAAGGGCTTTCGCAGGGAATTGTGGTTCAACATTCCGTCGCGCCGGGGCTTTATCAACATCACCCCCCAAGTAGAGGAAACCCTGAAAGAGAGCGGGATCAAGGAGGGGCTTCTCCTCTGCAACGCGATGCACATTACGGCTTCGGTTTTCATCAACGACGATGAGCCGGGGCTGCATCAGGATTATGACCAGTGGCTGGAGAAGCTGGCTCCGCATGAACCCACTTCGCGGTACCGGCATAATCGGACCGGAGAAGATAACGGAGATGCGCACCTCAAGCGGCAGGTCATGGGGAGGGAGGTGGTGGTAGCCGTTACCGGCGGGAAGCTGGACTTCGGCCCGTGGGAGCAGATATTTTACGGGGAGTTTGACGGAAAAAGGAAGAAGAGAGTTCTGGTGAAAATCATCGGGGAGTGACTCCCAGGGTCCGAGGGGCAAGGATTCGAGGGGTCGAGGGAGGGCAAGTCCTTGGCCTGAGATCCCCCCAGCCCCGATTTTTCAAAGGGGGGATATTTCTCTTGAGTATTGGGCGACCCGTCACGCTCTTCGCGTGATCGCCCCTCCTACTTCTTTTTCTTCTCCTTTAAGTTCAGGGTGCGTTTGACCAGTTCCTTTTCGTGCTCGTAGTTGGCGATTCGCTGAAGCATGATCTTCTGGGCCATGACCGGGCCTGCCCCGTGCCAGGTGCCCACGCCGTGGAGGCCGGCGGCCCAGTGCTGCAGGGCCTTGTGGACTTTCATGATGTTTTCGGTGGGTTCGTCGGAGCCGAAGCTGTAGAATCTTTCCACATACTCCTTCACTTCGGGATTTTTCAGTTCCTTCATCGACGGCATGGTGACGACCAGGCCGCCGCCGATGTCTCCTGCCAGGGCCATCACCCGCCAGAAGGCGTTGCAGATGTTCAGCTTGGCAACGTTGCCCATCATTTCATCGGGCAGGAATACCCCTGAACCCGGAGGCTCCTCGCCCCCCTTCATGGCCGCGGCAAGCCCGCAGGCCCTTCCGGTTTCCCGCAGGACAACCATCTCCGCCAGCTGTTCGTTGATGTGGGGAACCTTTTCCAGCCCCTTGTATTCCTGGATCAGTCTGGCGGCCCCGATGATCTGGTTCATGAAACCCACCTTGCAGGTTCCGCCACAAGTCATGCGATGGGTGCGGGCGAAACGGGTGACCAGCTTGGCGGAATAGGGAGTCTCCCCGCAATGGAACACTCTCTCCCAGGGGACGAAGACATCTTCGAAGATGACCATGGAAGTCTCCCGCTGGCCGAAGAGGGGATTGCCCAGCTCTTCGATGTCGTCCGCCATCTCCCTTTCCGCCGAAAAAGGGGTGTACTGGCAGACAAAAATCACTCCTTTGGTGTCCGGGGGAACGGCAAAAGCCACGGCATAGTCGCCTTCATCTTTGGAGTGGGCAGACTGGGGCAAAACCACCAACTCGTGGGCGGCATAAGCCCCGCTGATATTGATCTTAGCCCCGTGCACTACGATCCCGTCCTTTTTTTTATCCACGATTTTCAGGGAGAGATGAGGGTTGGACCATTCCAGCGTCTTTTGATCCCGCTTCCCCCTCGGTTCGGTCAGGGCACCGGCCACGGAGAGGTCTTTTTTCTGGACGGTTTTCAGGAATTCGATGAACCGGGGGTGATATTCTGTTCCCAGGTCCCGGTCCATCTCCCAGGTGGTGCTGGCCAGGGAATGGAAAGCATCATACCCCACGCACCGGTAGGTGCAGGTTCCCAGCATCTCGGAGGTGAAGGTGCCGGCCTGAGCTTTCTTGACTAGGTCTTCCACGCTGGCGCTGAGGTAAGTGTAGCGGTTGACCACCTCGTCGATGAGAGGGGAATAGCAGGTCATGATATCCCTGTATCTCGGGTCCTTTGCCCAGCCATAGCTGGCCTTGTTCGACTCCACGACGGTCCGGGTGTTTTTGTTGGCGAGGACGCTTTCCACCTTCTTCCCGTTCATGAAGACCCGGGGTTTCATCTTCTTGATGCTGGTTTCGTATTGTTCAGGAGTCATTAGGGACATATTCTCCTCCATCGGGAAAAGTGCATGAAGTATCTCAAGTGCGCTCAAGTGCCTCAAATAAAGAAAAATTGAACAATGGCAAAAATATAGCGGGTTGAAAAAGCCTTCCCGGAAATCCCTCCTGTCCTCCTTTTTTCAAAGGGAGGAGAGCTCTTTGACTTCCCCTCTTTGGAAAAGGGAGTATTTCACATCTTTTAAAAAGGCCCGCGGTTATGGTTTTTAAAATTGCCGAAACTCCCCAAATAGGCAAAGCCGTGCTGTCAAATTATCAAAGAGATATGACTTCTCCATCTTTGGGTATCTGAACCTGATTTGCCAGGCCTTCCTGGTCCAGTCTTTTATGGAGCTCGGCGCGCGTCAGGAGGCAATGGGTCAGGGCTTCCATGTGGATCACGATCACTTTGGCCGAGGGGATTTCCCGGCATACGGAGATCACATGATCGGCATTCATGGTAATGGGGCCCCCGGTCAGGAAAGTGGCGGCCCCGGAATAGAGAACGACCGCCTCCGGCTGGTACGTCTGGAGAGCTTCTTTTACCTCCGGGCACCAGAGGGTGTCGCCGGCGACATAAAGACCTGGTTCCCCCTCGGTTTTCAAAACGTAACCGGAGACCATGCCCATCTTTTTCCCGATTTCTCCAGTTCCGTGTTGGCCCCGGGTTCGGAAAACCTGAATCCCCTGCCAGTCCATCTTGGTATAAACCGGATGGACCTGTGAGAACCCAGCCTGCCGGATGGCCTCCTCATCCTCTGCCTGACAGATCACCGGCAAAGTTTTAGGCAGGATTTCCTTCGCCCGATCGTCCCAGTGGTCGCGATGGACATGGGTTACCAAAACCCCCTTCAGTCGACCTGCCAACTCCCGGAGTTCGGCCTCGCTCATGGGCAAGTCGACCAGGGGGAATCGGCTCTGATTGGCCGCATTGGCAATCGGTCCCATGGCCCCTTTCGGGCTGAGCATGGGGTCGAGGAGAAGATTGAGACCTTTCAGGGAAATGACCGAAGTGGCATGCCGGAGCAGCTGGAACCGCATAGGACCTCCGTATGAAAGATGGGCAATGGGAAAAACGCATAGAGCATAGCGCATAGCGTGAATAAAAAAAAGAGCAGAATATTCTCATGGGCCGATGTCATCACGGCCCCACAAAACTCGTGCAAGCCCTCTGAATCCTAAAAATTCTGATGGTCTACTCCCTGGTGATTTGACCGAAGAGGGACGGGCCTCCATCTTCTGTTGACTTCTGCCGGCTATTGTTATAATTTGCTTCTGGTTTCCCAGAGGGTATTCATTCTATGAACCTGAAACGCCTCTTGCCCATCTACCTTGGAGCGATCATCGGACCCATGGGGGGGGTGGGAATCCTCACCCTCCTGCCCGTCTTGTGCCAGGGCATGGATATAAGCATACAATGGGTCTCCCTGACTGTAACCCTGTACATGGTTCCTTATGTGGTCTTTCAACTCTTCTCCGGCTCCATCGCCCAGGTTTTCGATACCCGCCGGACTCTCCTCTTCGGGTTCGGGACCTACGCTCTGGGCAGTTTTTTGTGCGGGATCGCCCCCGACTTGACCACCCTCATCGGGGCCCGCGTCATCCAGGGATTCGGGGCCGCGTTCATCGCGCCCCTCGTGCTGGCCCTGGTCGGGGAAATGGTGGACCCCAGACAGGCCGGCAAAGCCATAGGAGTCCTCGGGATGATGTACACCACCGGGGTGACCATGGGGCCCCTGATTTCCGGGGTCTTGGAAGTATCCCTGGGTTGTTCCTCGTTCTTCTTCTTTCTCATGATCTACTCCCTGACCGTAGGGATTTACTACTGGATTACGAGTCGAGATGATGTGAAACCGGACAAGAGGCCGGGAAAGTTGACTGATGCTCTATCGTTGGTCAAGAAGTCCTTCTCCTACCCGGAGGTAAGATTTCTGAGTTTATCCGCTTTCTCCCTGTTCCTGGGGTACATCGGGCTCATGACTTTCGTCGCGGATTATCTGAACGTAAACTTCGATCTTCCCTCGGATAAAACCGGACTGATCCTGTCCATGACCGGATTCTTCGGAATCGTGGCTTCGCCCATTGCCGGCGTTATGGGGGACCGCCGGGGCAGGTTCCCTATCGTCTGTATAGGGGGCGGGATCATGATCGCCTGCGTACTGGGGATGGCGGCGCTGGAATACTCCTTCGAGAAGTACCTGTTCCTCTTTGCCCTCTTTGGGTTAGGGTCCGCCACGGCCTGGACTTCGCTGAATACGCTGGCGGTCGAAGTGGTCCCGGATTTGCGCAAACCGGTCGCTTCGGTTTACAACTGCTTCAAGTTCGGCGGATATGCGATCTCCCCTTTGGTGCTCTCCTTCCTGTATATTCCCTTTTCCATTCCCGCGGTACGCTGGGCCTGCATCGCCTGCATCCTCTTCAGCCTTCTGTTTGCCTCCCGGGTCCGCAAGGGGTGGAAGAAGGGATAGGCGAAGAATAATATCGAAGGTTACAATTTCTTGTTGACAGGAATCTCCACTCGGGTAAAATGGTTCTTAATTTTTGGGAAAGAGAAAAAGCGATGAAGGTCCTCAAACCGGAAGGAAGAAAAAAGTTGGGCAAAAAGCCTGAGGTCAAAAAGCCGGGTCTACCCATCGCTTTTGGGATGCCCTAACCGGCCCCTGCTCCCGCAATCATCCTAAAAGCCATGGGTAAGAGCCTCATGGCTTTTTTTGTTTTTAAGGCTGTTTAGCCACAGAGGACACAGCGCGGCAAGGGTCTCCAGCTTGAAGGATGGGAATGTTGGAATGATGGAACATTGGAAGAACCGAATAAATGGGTTAAATGAATTTTCCAGGCAATCAAATTCATGCCCTCATTCCTTATCCCCTTCCCCTGCGTTCCCTGCGGTTGAAAATTCGAAATCATAAACAAAAGGAGGAGTTATGCAACCGAAGACCTGGGCCGGATGTCACGTTCCTTTAATCACTCCATTCAAAGACGACCTCTCGGTGGACTGGGACGGCCTCAAGAGGCTGGTCAACTATTTCATCGAAGAGGAGAAATGCGACGGGCTTGTCCCCTGCGGGACCACCGGAGAGTCTCCCACCCTTACCAATGAGGAGCATGACAAGGTCATCGAGACGTGTGTCAAGGAAGCCCGGGGCCGGGTGCCGGTCATGGCCGGAACGGGGTCCAACAGCACGGCGGAGGCCATCGAAAGGACCAAACATGCCGAGCACGTGGGCGCTGCCGGCTCCCTGCAGGTCTGCCCTTATTACAACCGCCCCACCCAGGACGGGATCATCGCCCACTTCGCGGCCGTGGCCAAAGCCACCAAGCTGCCCCTCTTCATCTACAACATTCCTTCCCGAACCGGGCGGCTGATCGAAGCCAAGACGATGATCGAGCTCTCCAAGATCGACAACATCATCGGNNTTTGCGATGATGACTTTAGGGGGCGATGGGGGAATCATGGCCGTGGCCAATGTCATCGGCAAAGAGTACTACAAGATGATTCACCTGATGCTGGACGGTCATCTTGAGGAAGCACGGGAGATGCACTTCCGGACCCTGCCGGTGGTGAAGACGCTGTTCATCGAATCCAACCCGGCTCCCGCTAAGGAAGCCATGAACATGATGGGAGTCCCTGCGGGCAAGCTCCGCCTGCCGCTGGTGCCCCTCAAGCCGGAAAACCGGGAGACCCTGCGAAAAGCGCTGGTTCAACTGGGCCGCCTGAAAGGGTAAAAAGGGTTTGAAGGCTCCAAAGGTTCAAGTACGATCCAAAGTGTGGCTGGAGGCCAAGGGGAGGCCCGTTCTGGGCCCGGGCCGCGTGGAGCTCCTTCAATGCATCGATGAACAGGGCTCCATCTCCAGGGCTTCCCGCCTGATGAAGATCACTTATCGAAAAGCCTGGGGGCAGATCAAAGCCATGGAACTGCAGCTGGGTCTGCCCCTGGTGCGGAAACAGACCGGGGGAGCGGGAGGAGGGGGGGCCCACCTGACTCCCGAGGCCCGTGAGTTGCTTGTCGACTATCTTCAACTGGCGCATGGAATCGGGGATGAGGTCGACCGTCGCTTTCGGAAGATTTTTTTATGAAAACCGTTAGGCGGATATTGCATAGCGAGCGCTTTTCCCGGATGGCCATGGCAGGGGCAATGCTCCTTCCTGTCTTCCTTTTTTCACCGGGACCTGCCACGCTGCATGCTTCTTCAAAATCCCTTCTGGTTTTCGCCGGGGCCGCCAGCAAACCCCCGACCGAAGAGGCGGCGAAGCTCTTCAAGGAGAAGAAGGGGGTTGAAGTCCAGGTGACTTTCGGAGGATCGGGTTTCGTCCTTTCCCAGATGAAGCTGGCCCGGAAAGGGGATATCTATTTTCCGGGATCTTCGGATTTCATGGAAAAAGCCAAGAAAGGGAACCTGGTCTACCCGGAAACCGAAAAGATTATCACCTACCTCATTCCCGCCATCAATGTGCAGAAAGGGAATCCCCGGAAGATCCGTTCGCTGAGAGATCTGCTGAAACCCGGAATCCGCCTGGGAATCGCCGACCCGGAAACGGTCTGTGTGGGAATGTATGCGGTGGAAGTGATCGAAAAGAACCTCGGCCCCGAGGAGCGGGAACGGTTTCGGAAAAACCTGGTGACGACGGTGGAGAGCTGCGAGAAGACCGCCAACATCGTGTCCCTCAGGACGGTGGATGCAGTCATCGGCTGGCGGGTCTTCCAGCACTGGGACCCCGGGAGGATCGAGACGATTCTGCTCCTGCCGGATGAAATCCCGCGGATCGGCTACATCCCGGCTGCCGTTTCCGTCTTTACCGACGAGCGAGCCCTGGCCGGGGATTTCATTCAATTCCTCGTTTCTTCCGAGGGACAGGACCTGTTCCGAAAGCATGGATACCTGACCCACCTGGAGGATGCCAGGAAGTACACTCTTCCGGGGACACCGGTGGGGGGGGAATATGTTCTGCCGGGGAGTTGGAAAAGAAGAGGGAAATAGTGCCTAAAATTAGCGTACAAAAAAAGGATGAATCGAGACATAAGGGAATTTGTAGGGAAAATTTAGGAGATGGAATACGTCATGAGCCTGGGAAAGACGGCCGTGATTGCGGCCTTTGCCCTGTTTCTTTTTTATGCGGTCCTGATTCTGTCGCTGCTGACCTTTTTTGAAGGGTCGCGGTTCCTGGAGATCCTTCTGTCGCCGGATACCCTCTTCTCCATCCGGTTGAGCCTCCTGGCGGCGACGGTAGCGATGATTCTGGCGGTCGCCATCGGGCTGCCGGCCGCCTATGCCCTTTCCCGGTTCTCTTTTCCCGGCAAGAAGATGGTGGATACCTTTCTGGAGCTTCCCATGATCATGTCCCCGGTGGCGCTGGGGGCCGCCCTGCTGCTCTTCTTCAACACTCCCTTGGGAAATGTGATTCAGGAGAAAGGGATCTTCTTCGTCTTCGAATTCCCCGGAATCGTTCTCGCCCAGTTTGCCACCATCGCCGGCCTGGCGACCCGTCTCATGAAGACGGTGCTGGACGAGATCTCTCCACGGTATGAAGCCGTGGCCCGCTCCCTGGGGTCGAGCGCCTGGGAGGCCTTCCGGAGGGTCACCCTGCCCCTTGCCTTCCGGGGAATCCTGAGTGCCATGATTCTCTGCTGGGCCAAAGCCGTGGGAGAGTTCGGGGCCACGGTGATGCTCGCCGGGACGATGGCCTTTAAGACCGAGACCATGCCCGTGGCCATCTTCATGAGCCTGGCCTCGGCGGACATCCCCAAAACCATCATCCTGATTTTGATCCTCGCCGGCATCGGGCTGGCGGCCCTGTATGCGGTTCGCCTGGCGGAAAAGAGGCCCCAGGTCCTATGATCGAAATCCGGGGGCTGAACCTCTCCCTGGGTAACTTCCGCATTGAAGACCTGAACCTTACGGTGAAGGAGGGAGCCTTCAATGTCCTTCTGGGGCCCACCGGGAGCGGCAAAACGCTCATCCTGGAATCCATCGTCGGCCTGAGAAGAATCCACCGGGGGAGGATCCTGATCGCCGAAGAGGAAGTCCAGCATCTGCCGCCGGAAAAACGGGGGATCTCCTATGTCCCCCAGGATCTGGCCCTTTTCCCCCACCTCACGGCAGAAGAGAATCTCATATTCGGGCTGAAGGCCCGGAAAAAGCCTTTCCAAAAAGATGACCCCCACCTTTCCCGGTTGGTGGAAACCCTGAAGCTCGATCACCTGCTTCATCGCCACCCGCCGGGACTCAGCGGCGGAGAGAAACAGCGGGTGGCCCTGGGAAGGGCTCTGGCACCCTCTCCCAGGCTTCTTGTCCTGGATGAACCGCTGGCCGCCCTGGACCCGGCGCTGAAGAATGAAATCCAGAAACTGCTCATCTCCCTGCACCGTTCCCTGGGCTTCACCGCCCTGCATGTGACCCACGACCTGGAGGAAGCCTACCTTTTGGGGGAGAAAATCAACGTCCTCATCCATGGAAAACTGGAGCAGAGCGGACCGCGGGAGGAAGTCTTCCTCCACCCTCAAACCGCAGGGATAGCCCGCTTTCTGGGCCTGAGAAACCTTTTTCGGGCAAGAGTCTTGAGCCGGGATGAAGGGCGAAGGTCCGTCGCCGTGGGGGTCTGGGGGAAGGAGGTGATTCTTCCCTTAAACCACTGTGCGCGAAATCCTTCGGCCGGGGAGGAGGTTCTTCTCTACCTCCGTCCGGAAGAGGTGATGATTCTGCGACCGGGAAAGCCGGTCAAGGGGTCATTGAAACAGAATATCTTCGCGGNNAAATAGCGGCCGGCGTAGGGGCGATTCATGAATCGCCCCTACAACTGAGAGGAGATAGCGGATCGCTTTATTTGGCCGCTGCTCTTTGGCTGATGGCCTTGTTCAGGATTTCGATCCCTTTCTGGGAAGCATCGATGGATTCGGCCAGCGACTGCCGGGCGAAATCGGGATTGTGAAAGCCGTCGCTGTTCTCCGCTGTCCACCACTCCCAGAGAATGTGGGCCTTGTCGTGTTCCTTCCGCGCTTCTTTGAGGATGTCCTCGCCGACCCCCGCATCCTTGGCCCGGATGAAGGCGTTGATCAGCTCGCTCAGCCAGAACTCGGCCTTGCGCATCTTGCCGCGCACGTAATTCTGCACGGCATCGACCTCGTACTCCGCCTGTTCCGCGGTCCAATCCGGGTGGCATCTCAGGCAAGTGTCTTTCAGCATGTACCGGGCGCTCCGCTGGCCGTGGAAGGTATATTCCTTCCCCTTCTTGGGCTTCACCTTGGGCATGTGGCAGTCCTTGCACTCCAGTCCCGCCCGTTCATGCTTGGAGCCCCAGAAGGTCTCCACCTCGGGGTGCTGAATCTTGGTGAGGGCGGCCCCGGTCACCGCGTGCCGGAAATCCTTGAAGCCCACACTCTCGTACTTCTTCTGCAAGTCGAAGACGTTGACCCAGGGGTAGTAGTTGGCCAGGCGGCTGTCCATCCCAACGGCCGCCCCGGTCTGGGGATTGAACCCGGGGTTGCAGTTGTATTCCACGTGGCACTGGGCGCACATCAGGTTGGAGTCGGGCTTACTGAGGAGGCCGATGGCCCGGAATTCCTGCCCGCCTCTTTTGAACATCACCTTCTGGATGGTGACCTCCTTGCTCTTCTGCTTGTCGTAGGGGTAGGTTCCCTCTCCCCGGTCCACGACGACTTCGATGAGGGCATCCCGGATCACCCTCGGTTTAGCCGCATGGGGATCGTGACAGTGGATACAGCCCACGGCGTTCTGGAGATGATTCTTGGCCATCTCGATGGCCGCGGGGTTGGGGGCCCGCTTCAGGGGGGAGTTGGGGTTGGGGTCTCCCATGTAAGGCCATTTCATCACCACGTCCGAGGTTTTGCAGAGGAGGCAAACCGTATTGGCCGCCTTGGCAGTCTGGGGGAGCTCCTTGCCTGTGTCCGCGATGATATCCCACAGCTTCCCGGTTTTGTCGATGTAGGTCCAGTCCTTCAGCTGGAACCGCCCGCCGTACCCCCGGTCCACGATCATGTGGTCGCTCAGCATGAAGACGTGAGAGCGGGGCTCGTCATGCTCCTTGGTGAACCCGTGGGGAACCATGAGCTTGTCAAAGGTCGGCGAGCGGCTGGTGGTGGTGGATTTTTCCAGCTTGGCCTTGGATTTCAAGTTCACTTCCAGCAGGGTCCGGTATTGTTCTTGGTGGCAGCTCCCGCAGATCTCCAGGTCCAGGCGGGTGATCGGCTTTTGGGCACTGTCGGAAAGGTGGCCAGAGGTGTCCGGGTGGCAAAGGGCGCAATTCATCCCTTTGGCGTGCTTTCCTTTCCCCTTTAATTCCTGGATTTCCGTATGGCACCCGTAACAGACGCCCTCATCCACATTCTTAACCGCGGCGGGCGCCGGTTTCCTGGCCGGCTGCTTCTCTTTGCCGGCCTGGGCCCAGGCCGGCGTAAGAGCCAGGGCTATAACTGCAAAAATAGTCAAAACATGGATAGCTGTTTTCTTCATCTTTGCCTCCAGGAAAAATGGGTAAAAGCTGAATTGGGCAAGGCAAGATAAAACTAAATATCATTCTTCTCGAAAAAAAATAATATATCAAAAATATTTACAAAAGTCATTGACCATGTAAAAATTCCTCGACTCCCGTTTGGGCCGATGAGCGCAGGGAGGCCAGCTTCACGCCTGATGTTCCTGCGCTGCCGAGGCCCGCGTTTGGCCCGATGAGAAGGGCGGGTAACGAGACCAAAGCGGACCAGAAGCGTGAGGGGGAGCGATTCTTGCGAAATCAGCCCTTGAATTCCAGGGATGGTTTATAATAATCATGAAACGGAAGGAAATGACTTTTCCCCCGGATGGGAAATCCGATGGGCGAAGCATCTTTCCTTAAGAGCCGGGCCCGCGCCCGGAGAAAGCGGGTGGGTGAGATGGACCTGCAAAAAATCGAAGAAGAAATGAAGAAAGTGGTGGCTTCCCTGGATAAAGGAACACGGTTGGAAACGGTACTCGTTGAAGAGGATGAATACCGGGTGGTCCTGTCCCGGGGAACCCATTCCGACCGCGCTTCGCTGGCCAAGGACCTGCTCGAAGACTTCCTGGAAAGGGGGAAAAAAGGCCATGAGGTGAAAAAGGTCCTGGGAAAAGTGATCAGCAAACTCACCCGGATGGCCCAGAGGCGGGGATAGTCCGAAGTCTCCGTCAGCGAGGGCTTTCGTAGCGTCGATCCATTGTTTTCTTGGCTCCCGACCTTCTTGAAGACGATGGAAAAGCACCGATGTGGTCAAACTCCTTGCCCAGTGGGCCCTGACGTTCGTCCTTCCCTCCGGAGATGGACATTTTGCCCAAGAAATCAAAAGATTAGTGGACAATAAGTCAAGCAATTAAAGTGAATCATTTCTTCCCGCCTGTCAAATTCCTCAATATTTAAGTGATATTTTTTTTCTTAAAGGGAGGCTCCCTTTTTGCATCCCGAATCTCACTGTATTGAAGTAACACTCCAGAACGGCATTACTGAATAATCTAACCTCGGCACCTTGGCCCGAAAACGGGCTCCCAATCGACTTTCAAGAATAAGCCTCTCCTGAAAAAAGGGGGCATGGAATCGAGAGAGCGAAGCTATACTCAACTCGAAGTTCATGGCTTCTTGCCATTAAATGGAAGTGCGGGGCGATCGGGTGATCATGAATCGAATCGGGGGGATGTTGACAATGGCCCAGAAAAATGCTCCTCTTATCTTTCCGACTGGAATTGCGGTCTTCTATTTCTTATTCAGTTTGCTGGTTTTGAACTTTCCCGTTTCCGCGCAGGAATCGATGGGGTTGCCTCCCAGTTCTCCCGAGGGGCTTCGCGGGGGGTACGGCGGGGCCCCTGCCGCGTCCACCCCCAAAATGGATCTCTCTACGTCCCCTTTGGTTCTCCCTCCAGGGGTCACTCTTCCGGGAAAGATTCCGGAATCCCTACCCCCCGGGTTCCCGAAGGGGAAAGAAGAGATCATGGAACTTCTGAAGGGGAAAAAGCCGGCGGACGTTCCGGAATCTCCCAAAAAACCCGAAGGGACTCCGGGCAAGGAAGTGCAGGGAACCAAGGAAAAATCGGAGATCGAAAAAATTCTGTCGGGAAAGATGCCCCCGACCATTTCCACGGATCTTACCCAGTTTGGGTATGATTTATTCCAAACCTCAGTGTCGACTTTCGCACCCGTGACCGACGTTCCGGTAGGCCCGGATTATGTAATCGGGCCGGGGGACAGGTTTACCATCACCCTTTGGGGAAGGTTTGACCTTACCTACCAGGTCGAAGTCAACCGGGATGGGATTATCTCGCTCCCCAAGCTGGGAGTGTTGAAAATATGGGGCTTGACGTTTCAGCAACTGGAAGAATTTCTCTCTAAAGAGTTTTCCAAATTTTATAAGGAGTTTCATATCAG
>PMCE01000348.1 GCA_003154025.1 Syntrophaceae bacterium | reverse complement strand
CTTTACATCGGGGGCGGTTTCCCCGAGACCCATGCGGAATCTTTGACAGCTAACGTCGGTTTCCGCAAATCTCTCCGTGAAGCTGTGGAGACGGGGCTTCCCGTGTATGCAGAGTGCGGCGGCCTGATGTATCTGGGGAAAGAGCTGGTTGTGGAAGAGAACACCTTTCCCATGGNNAATCCTTATTTCCCCACAGGGGAGATCCTTCACGGTCATGAGTTTCATTACTCCTACATCCCCGATTTGGCGGGGGGGAGCTTTGCCTTCGCATTCAATGTGAAACGGGGGCGGGGTATCCATGGACGAAGGGATGGTCTATGCTACAAGAATGTCCTGGCCACATACTCCCACCTCCATGCTGTGGGAGCGGAAGGCTGGGCCAACGCCCTGTTCGAACAGGCCATTCAATATAAGCAAAAGATGTCATTGGAGAAATCCATGGNNTCAGTACGCCGCAGTAGAATCAACAGAAAATAAACTTAAGGGAGGTAATGAAGATATGCCGCAGTTAGAGGTTGGAGGAAAGTCTTACGAGGTTGATGAGGACGGTTTCCTGCAGGACCTTGATAGTTGGAGTAGAGAATTTGCACAGGGTTACGCAGCCGTTGAAGGTATCGAAGGACAACTGACCGAGGAGCATTGGAAACTGATCGATTACATCAGGGGCTACTATGCCCAGTTCGGCATCGCTCCCATGGTCAGGAAGGTCTGTAAAGATACTGGATTAAGTCTCAAACAGATTTACGAGCTCTTTCCCTCGGGACCGGCCAAGGGGGCGTGCAAGCTCGCCGGCCTTTCGAAACCGACCGGGTGCGTCTAATGACGACTCCCGAAGAACCATCAAGATAAGGGTGAGGGGATCCCGATTCGGCACGAAGAGGGGCACCCCGCACTCTTTTTGAGGATGGCTGCTGAAGGAACTGAGACATCAGGAAACATCCTGTAGCGCTGATTCATCGTTGAATCCGCCCGCGAGCCATTCCCCGCAGCTTGCTGCGGAGAGCTTCAATGATGATGTGCCAGATATCGGTGAGGCAGCAGGGCTAAAAGCTTTCCAATGAGGGAAGGAGCAGCATGATACACAAGCCGGAGCTGCCTTGATTGAAGGATATTCCGCCATTCCCTACCCGAACTCCCCGATGTTGGATTTTAGTTGGGGTAATGCGATTCATTGAGGCAAAAGGAAGCCTGTATGCTGAATGAATTAAGGGTGAACGAAAAAATAATCCGCTTGATGGTGGGATTCATCACCGACATCAAGAATATGGACGGCATCGTGTATTATGCCCGACCGGATTTGACGCTGGGATCAGGATTCGGTACGGCGATTTCCACCCAGGGCGGCCCCAAAATTCAGGAGGAGTTGAAGAAAGCCGGCAGCGTCAACACGACCGATGTGGTTGTTACAAGCGGTGGCAACCTTCAAGTCAGGTGCATCCTGCACGCCGTCGGACCACGGTTCCAAGAGGAGGACAGCGAGGAAAAGTTGAGGGCGACCATGGTCAATGCGCTCAGGAAGGCGCAAGAGAATGAACTTCAGAAAATCGCCTTTCCGGCTATGGGAGCGGGGTTCTATGGGATTCCGCTGGAGGTTTGTGCCCGCGTGACCCTGGGAGTGGTCAGGGACTTTTTGGAAAAGGCTGCCGAACCCAGGGAGGTTGTTTTCTGTCTTCGGGACTCAAGGGAGTTGAAGCCTTTCCAGGAATATCTGCAAAAGCTGAAATGAAAAACATGAAGTCAGCGAAGATCTTTTGTTTTTCCCATTGCAAGGGGTTTTCCCTCCGGATTTTTATCGGAAACGGGAGAGCAGGTTCAGGAGCATAGGATGAGCGAAACCCTTCGGTTTGTTTCCGACGATTTGCAGTTGATGGCTTTGAGCTTCATGGCTGTTGTCTACATATTCCGTATTCGCTGGCTCTTGAAATTCAAAGCTTCCCGGGAACGACAAGCGCCTTCCGGGGGAGGGGGGACCTCTTCGTTCAGAGGGATTGTTTATTCCTGGGCGAATATCGCCATGCCATGGTCCATGGAGAGCACCCGGCGCATGTCTTTTTTCTACGGTCAATTTGTGGTCTTCCATCTGGCCGTGGCCGCCAATATCGGCATGTCTTTTGTCATTCCCTATGCACCCTCGCTGATGAAACCCATGATCGTTGTCCGCCTTCTTCAGATCCTCTTTGCAGCGGCCTGCGCCATTGGTTGCTACAGGCTGTACCGCCGTTTCAGCAATCCGGCGATTCGCCTGATCAGTACACCCGATGACTTTTTTTCCCTGNNCCGTTGATGGTCTATTTCATCATGACCGCTTTCTTTTTGGTCTATGTCCCATTCAGTAAAATCTCCCACTATCTCTACTATCCCTTTACCCGCTTCTACTTTGGAAGAACCATGGGACATCGCGGTGTCTATCCGGTCAAACGAGTGACGCAGCCGAAACCAACCCAGGTTTAGAGAGGTGGAACCCTTCGGAGCAGCAAATGGCGCGAAATGTAAGATCCCATAAAGCCGATAAGGTCGTTGAAAGGATGGGCCGGAAATTGAACCGCCAGCTGGTCGGTTCCCTGGTGGGTTGTGTTCACTGCGGCATGTGCACGGAATCCTGTCACTACGTCCTGGCCAACCCGGACGATCCCACCTATGCGCCGGCTTACAAGGCGGATCAGATCCGGCAGATTTTCAAACGCAACTTCGACTGGACGGGAAAGATTTTCCCTTGGTGGGTGCATGCCAAGGACGTTCGCACCGATGAGGACCTGGAAAAACTAAAGGACATCGTGTTCGGGAAATGCACCAACTGCCGAAGGTGCTCGATCAATTGTCCGATGGGGGTGGATTTTGCCACGCTCAACCGGATGGCCAGGGGGTTGCTGGTTTCCGTCGGGGTCATGCCTGAGGGCGTGGCCGTCGTCAGCAAAGACCAGTGGGAGGTGGGAAACCAGATGGGGGTTCTGCCCCAGGACTATCTGGAAACTCTCGAATGGCTCTCCGACGAATTGGAAAACGAGTTTAAAGATTCCGCGGCCCGGATTCCCATCGATAAGCTGGATGCCGATGTCGTTTATACCATCAACCCCCGGGAAGTGAAATATGATCCCCGGACGATTACCGATGCCGCCCGCATCTTCTATCTTGCGGGGGAGAACTGGACCATGCCCAGCGAGGGATGGGACATGACCAATTTCGGTCTCTTCTCCGGGGACGATGACCTGGGCGGGGCAGCGGCCCAGAGGGTATACGAGAAGGTCATTCAACTGCGGGGGAAAAAGCTGGTGATGTCCGAATGCGGGCATGGATACCGCTCGACCCGGTGTGAAGGACCGAACTGGGCGGGAAAAGACGTGCCCTTTGCCATCGAAAGCTCGGTTCTGACTATGCTTCGCTATATCAGGGAAGGGCGGATCCGGATTGACAAAGAAAAAAATCAGGCCACCTATACTTTCCATGATTCCTGCAATAATGCCCGGAGCTGCGGATTCTACGAGGAACCGCGGGAGCTCCTGAACCTTCTGGTCACCGATTTCAGAGAAATGTATCCCAATCGCGCGGAGAATTTTTGCTGTACCGGCGGGGGAGGGGCGATGTCCATGTCGGAATATACGCCCGAACGCCTGAAATCGGCCGTCGTCAAGGCCGACCAGCTCAAGGCTACGGGCGCGAAAGTGGTGGTCACCTCCTGCCACAATTGCGTGGACGGTTTGAGCGATGTGATCAGGCACTATAAACTGGGCATGAAGGTGACCCAACTGGTCAACCTGACGGCGACCGCCCTCGTGATCCCGCAAAAGGTCGTTGTTCCGGTCGAAGCGCTGATCCCGGCCGCACCTTTGCCGCTCTCGGGATTCAAGATTCTGGTCGTGGACGATGAGCCGGATATCCTGACCTTCCTCGCTGCGGTTCTGGAGGATCAGGGAGCGACGGTGATTCAGGCGGCCGACGGCGAGCAGGCGCTGGCGTTGACCATCCGGGAGAAACCTGATCTGGTGACACTCGATTTGTCCATGCCGGGGAAAAACGGCGGATACGTATTCGAAGAGATCCGGAACAATCCGGAGATTGCCTCCACAAAGGTCTGTATCATTACCGGAAAACCGGAGTTGCGGCGGCTTATTTACGAGCGTCCCGTCGCCCCTCCCGACGGGTATCTGGATAAGCCGGTCAACGAAGATACGCTGTTGACCAATATCAGGATGATCCTGGAGCTCAAACACCCCCATGGGCACGCGTAAGGGCGCAGGGGAAAGGCATTTAATGGTTTACAATCCCTACAAGAATTACTTCGAAATGATGCCGGCCTACCTGACGATCCTGGATCGGGATCTTCGGATCGTCGAGGCGAACCGGCGCTTCCGCCGGGACTTTGGCGATTCCGAGGGGAGGCAATGCTTTCAGGTCTATCAGCAGCGGTCGGAGCGCTGTGAGCATTGCCCGGCGGAGCTCACCTTCCGGGATGG
>PMCE01000564.1:1827-7422 GCA_003154025.1 Syntrophaceae bacterium | reverse complement strand
ATCAAGGCGAGTTCTAAAAATCCGTGAATAAACGGAATGAGTCGCCGGCAGGATTCGAGTTCCTCGTTTACCAAAATTCGAAGAAGGGGGTAAGAATATAATGAAGAAGAACCCAGGGAACCGCGGGATCAGAAGGGAAAGGATTTGGGTGGCCATTCTGATCCTGGGAATCGTGTGGGCCGTCACCTGTGCGCCTGAGCCGACCCTGGCCCAGGAGAAGTATCCCGCCAAACCCATCAACTTCGTCATCGGTTATCCCGGAGGGGGGACCACCGACGTGTGCGCGCGGCCCCTGGTGATGTCGGCGGGAAAAATTCTGGGACAGCCCATTGTAGTCATCAACAAACCCGGCGGGGGGTCGGCGGTGGCCGTGGCCTCGTTGAAGAATGAAAAGCCCGACGGATATACCATCGGTATCCTCCCCAGCGGAGCGGTCCTGAGCCAGCACATGCGTAAGGTTCCCTACGACTCGGCCAAGGACTTCACCCCCATCATGCAGTACGCGGTTTATCTGTACGGGCTGGTGGTCAAGGCTGACTCGCCCTGGAAGACATGCAAAGAATTCATCGACTATGCCAGAGCCAACCCGGGAAAGATCCGCTACGGCACGGCCGGGGCGGGCACACCCCAGCACCTGGTCATGGAATGGCTGGCCATCAGGGAAAACATCAAATGGACCCATATCCCCTTCCAGGGAGGGGCGCCGGCGATTGCCGCCCTCCTCGGGGGGCATGTGGAGGCCGCCTCCCAAACGACCGAATGGAAAAAGCACGTGGAAACCGGGACCCTGAGACTCCTGGCGGTGTATGGGGAGAAGCGAATGGCGGACTTTCCCAATGTCCCAACGCTGCTGGAACTGGGGTATGGGATAGCCGCTCCGAGCCTCATCTCCATCGTCGGTCCGAAGGGGCTCTCTCCCCAGATTGTGGCCACGCTCCACGGGGCTTTCAAGAAAGCCATGGAGGACCCGGATTTCGTCCGGGTCAGCCGGCAGGTGGACCAGCCCCCGATGTACCAGGGGCCTGAGGATCTGGGCAAGCATCTGGTGAAGATGAATGAAGAGGTGGGGGCCTTGATCAAGAAGCTGGGCATCCAGGAACAGTAGTGCATAAATAGAAATGCCTGAAATTCGGAATGCCTAGAGCGCCTAAAATAAAGAGGCCGACTATACGACTTTGCGACCAGACGACTAATACAAACGAAATAAGCAGCGGGTCATTGCGTGGAGCGGAGCGATCCCGCCAAAGGCGGGACAATCTCAAACAAAAACGAGATTGCCGCGCCCTTCGGGGTCGCAATGACGGTAACAAAATTTTCGTCGTTTGTATTCATGTATGGGACGCGGATGAACGCCGATAAATCTACATGAAAAACTCTGAGAATATTTCCAGACCGGAATAAACGGAGAGGAGAAGAATCCGTGGAGGAAATTCGATACCCTTCGACAGACCTGGGGGGAAAGGTGGCCATCGTGACCGGGGCCGGACAGGGGCTGGGGCTGTGGATGGCTCTGGGTTTGGCCCATGCGGGAGCCGACCTGGTGATCGCCGAGGTCAACCCGCGGACGGGAAAAGCGGCGGCCGAAGAAATCCAGAAGATGGGGAGAAAATCGCTGTTCATCGAGGCTGACGTGCGCCGTGTGGATTCGATCCAGGCCTTGGTCAGCCGCGCCCTGCGGGAATGGGGGAAGATCGACATCCTGGTCAACAACGCGGGGGTCAACATCCGGAAGAAAGCGGAAGAGGTGGCCCCCGAGGAGTTCGACGCGGTATCGGCCGTGAACCTCCGGGGAGTCTATTTCTGCGCCCAGGCCGTGGGCAAGGTGATGATTCAACAGGGGCAGGGCAAGATCATCAACATCGCCTCCGCCGCCGGCTTCCTGGTCCGGGCCGGGATTCCCAACTCGGTCTATTCGGTTACCAAGGCCGGGATCATCATGATGACCAAGGCGCTGGCGGCCGAGTGGTCTCCCTACAACATCAACGTGAACGCCGTCGCCCCCGGCTACTTTGCCACTCCCCTGACGGCCCCCCGCCTGCAGGACCCCAAGGCCTGGCAGGCCATCATGGATTCAACTCCCTTGAAGCGGGTCGGGAAAGCCGAAGACATCATCGGGCCGGTCGTCTTTCTGGCTTCCGATGCGGCGGCTTTCATCACCGGCGCCTGCCTCTTTGTGGATGGGGGCAGGACCGTTTTATAGAGGATCAATGGTCAATGGGCAATGATCATTTTGAATGCCTTTTGTCGGCGGGCATGAGATCGGTGGAGGAAGTTTGATGAGTTTGGTTGAGTTTTTGAAAGAACGGGCCAAGGAATTTAAGAACAAAGTCTTCCTCTGGGAAAGAAAGAATTCTCTCACTTACCAAGAGTTCGATCAGGTGACCGACCGGATGGCGGCGGGGCTTCAGGCCCTGGGCCTGGAGAAAGGGAATCATGCCGCCGTTCTCTTTCCCAACAGTATCGACACGCTCCTCAGCTACTTCGCGATCATCAAAGCCGGGGGAACGGCGATCCCCATCAATCCTCTTTACACCCTCCGGGAGATCGCCTTCATTCTGAACAATTCGCAAGCCAAATTTCTACTCGCCGCCCCTCAATTCCAGAGGGCCGTCGAAGGAGTTCGATCCCAGGTGCCCGGTCTCAAACAGGCTGTATTCCGGAGCGAGGACGAGCCGTCGATCCTGAGGGCCATCGCCAGGGTGTCCCCGGGGGGGAGTTCTCTAAAGCCTGTGGAATTATCTTCCCGCGATAATGCCATTATTTTCTACACCTCCGGAACTCTGGGCACCCCCAAAGGGGTGATGCTCACCCACGAAAATTTCACCTTCTCCGGCCCCAACATCGCCCGGTGTTATGGTCTGAAGCCGGATGACATCACCATGGCCGTCCTCCCCCTGGTCCACGTGTTTGCCGTGGCCAGCCCCATCTTCGGGAGCTTGAGCTCCGGAGGGACGGTGGTTGTGGTGGACCGTTTCCAGGCGGAAACCGTGCTGCAGGCTTTCGTCGACTACCGGGTTACCTGGTTTCCGGGCGTGCCCACCATGTTTAACTACATCTACCATGCCTATGAAAAAGGCACCTACAACGTCTCCTCCATCCGCATGGGCCTCTCCGGGGGAGCCTCCCTATCGGTGGAACTCCTCAAGAACTGGGAGAAGCGCTTCAACGCAGAAATTCTGGAGGTGTACGGGCTCACCGAGTCGACCGGGCTGGTCACGGCCAACCCGGTGCACGGAGTGAGGAAGGCGGGTTCCATCGGGATCACCGTCCCCAACGTCCAGACCCGCCTGGTCGATAAAGAAAACAAGGATGTGGTACGGGGAGAAGTGGGGGAGATTCTCTTCAGAGGTCCCAACGCCACCAAGGGCTACTGGAAGCTTCCCGAGCAGACCGCAGAATCGATCCGGGACGGCTGGGTCTGCACGGGAGATCTGGCCAGGCAGGATGAAGAAGGGTATTTTTTCATCGTGGGTCGTAAGAAGGACCTCATGATCACCGGCGGGTACAATGTCTATCCCCGGGAAATCGAGGAGGTTCTCTACACGCACCCGGCGGTGTACGAGGCGGCGGTCATCGGCGTGGCCGATGAGGTAAATGGGGAGGTTGCCAAAGCCTACATCGCCCTGAAGCCGGGGCAGACCGCGACGGAAAAGGAGATCGTCGAGTTCTGCAAGCAGAACCTGGCTCCCTACAAGGTTCCCCGGCAGGTGGAAATCCGGTCCGAACTCCCCAAGTCTTCCACCGGAAAGATCCTGCACCGGGAACTGAGAATTGAAAAGAAGGGCGGAATCCAGAATCCAGAAGTCAGAAGTCAGGAGTCAGAATAAAGAACCTTTTCTTCGGGCTTCTGAATTCTGTCTTTCTCATTCCGCAATCCGCAATCGGAAGGGGTAGGGGTTGCTTTCCACCCGGACCAAATATTTCGTCGTCGCCCTTCTTTATTTTTCCGAAGGCCTTCCGTTCGGCCTGGTCAACAACCTCCTCTCCGTCTATTTTCGGATGAAGAAGATCTCCCTGGAGGAGATCGGCCTGCTCAGCCTCCTGGGGCTGGCCTGGAGCCTGAAGATCCTCTGGGCTCCCCTGGTGGACCGGTTCGGCAGGAGGTATGTCTGGGTCCTTCCCACCCAGCTCTTCCTGGCGCTCTTGAGCGCCGTCCTGGCCTTTCTTGACCCGGTGGGTCAAAAGGCTTTGTTTTGGCTGGCCCTCGCCGGAATCTGCCTGGCCTCGGCCACCCAGGANNGCCGATGCCTACACCATCGACATCCTGGAAGAAAAAGAATTGGGGCCGGCCAACGGAATCCGATCGGCCGCCTACCGGGTGGCTCTGATCACCGCCGGCGGAGTCCTGCTTATGCTGAGCGAAAGCATGGGTTGGTCCCTCACTTTCATCGCTGCCGGGATCGTCATGGCGGTTCTCGCGTTGGCCGTGGCGAGCCTTCCGGCTTTCCATCACCGGAGACCGGTGGTCTCCGCATCCCTCCCCCTCTGGGAGCAGTACGNNGGGCCCCATCCGGAAGCTCTTCCTCAAACCTCATTTCTGGGTCGCGGTGATCTTCATCCTTCTTTTCAAAGTCGGGGAGGCCATGCTGGTGGCCATGGCCAATCCTTTCTGGATCGATAGGGGATTCACGCCGGGGGAGATCGGGTTGGTGGTGGGCACCCTGGGAACTCTGGCCAGCATCGGGGGGGCGATCGGCGGGGGAAGTTTGACGGCACGATGGGGAATCCTGAAGGCCCTCTGGGTCCTGGGGGCGGTCCAGGCCACGGCCGGCCTGGGCTATACCTTCGCTTCTTTACCCCTTGCGCCCCGATCCTCCATCTACTTTGCAGCCCTTCTGGAAAGCCTGGCCATCGGCCTGGCCACGGCCGCCTTCCTGAGCTTCCTCATGAAACTCTGCGACAAAGAATTCAGCGCCACTCACTATGCTTTTTTGAGCATCCTCTTCGGCCTGGGACGATCTCTGGCCGGGGCCATGGGAGGATACTCGGCGGTGTTTTTTGGCTACCCTTTGTTCTTCTTCTTGACTTTCTTAATCGGCTTGGCACCGTTGCCGCTCATCTTCTACCTCCGACCCACATTGGACCATGATCGATGAACGATGAAAGGCCCGAGGTACGAGGATCGAGGAACGAGGAACCAGCAACGAGCAACCAGCAACGAGTAAAGAGGAACAGAATGCTCGGTAGAGACCTCAAAGAAAAGATCGCCCAGATGATCATGGTCGGCTTCAAAGAGGCGGTCGTGGACGAGAGCACCCCGGTTGTCCGGGCCGTCCGGGATTTTTCTCTGGGCGGAGTGATTCTCTACAACATTGATTTGAAGTGCTTTCTCGAGGCTCAGGAGAAAAAACCGGACCTGACCCGCTTTGAAGGGGCAAAACTCTGCCCGAAGAATATCCTCTCCCGCGAGCAGCTGAAAGCCTTAACCTCAGCCTTGAAGAGCTATTCGAGGATGCCGCTGCTGATCTCCGTGGACCAGGAAGGAGGATTGGTCAGCCGCCTCGGGCCGGCCGCCGGATTTCCGGAAAGGCTGAGTCCTCAAGCCCTAGGAGAGAAGAACGACCCGGCGGAGACAGCGAAAGAATCCGGAGAAAT
>PMCE01000564.1:606-1822 GCA_003154025.1 Syntrophaceae bacterium | reverse complement strand
AGGGAATTCTCACCACCCTCAAGCATTTTCCGGGAAAAGGTAGCGCGGGCAAGGATACCCATTTCGAAATCGCCGACATTACCTCCTGCTACCAGGAAAAGGAATTCTTCCCTTTCGCGAGGCTTGTCCGGGAAGGGCTGGCGGACCTGGTCATGACCTCCCACGTCAACCACCGGGGATGGGATGAAAAATTTCCGGTCACCCTCTCCCCCAAAGTTCTCGGGGGAAAGTTGAGAGGAGATTTGGGATACCAGGGGGTGGTCATATCGGACGACCTGCTCATGGAGGCCATCGTCAGGCAGTTCACCCTGGAGGAAGCCTGCGTGCTCGCCGTCCAGGCGGGAGTAGATATTCTCCTGGCTTCCAACAACAGCCCGGAGGGGGATGACCCTCATCTTTTCCACCGCATCTTCGAAGCTCTGGTCAAAGCGGTCGAACAGGGCCGGATCTCGACGAACAGGCTCGAATTATCTTATTCCCGCCTCATAGCCCTCAAGAAAAAGCTGTGCTGAAAGAATCTCCCCCGCGCAGGCCGCTCCCGGACCATCTGGTCTAGAGGTGATGAAATGTAGTGAAAAAATTCCAGATTTATGCTATTTACCCCCAGAAGTATCTCGCCTGAGGAAAGAACGGGGGCCCAAAGGATTCCTGGCAAGCCCGAAGAAATCCATTGACAGCCCCTTCGGCGGCGCAGAGAAAGAAAAGGAGGTGGTGCTCGGGAATCATGGGAGAAAGAATTAGGAGCAAGAGGACAAGGACCCAACATAGCGAAGAGTCGTTTCCCCGGAGTAACCCTTCATAACGATTTTGAAGCTTCCTTCGGACTTCGATTCTGTGGCCATCATCATGTTTAAACTTCGGAAGAGCCGGCGGTTGAACCGGACTCAAGAGCTTTCGTGAGCAAAACAAGAAAGGAGACTCCGATGAAAAAAGGCCTGATCAAGATTTTCCTGGTAATGGTTCTGGTCTGCGCGGTAGCCACCCCGGCCATGGCCGAAAAGGTCCTCCGCTGGGCCAGCCAGGGGGACGCCATGACCTACGATCCCCATTCGGCCAATGAATCCCCGACCAACCTGGCCATGCAGCAGGTCTACGAGACTCTGGCCATCCGAAACCCAAAGTATGAGATCGTTCCCTGTCTGGCCACGAGCTGGAAGGCGCTCGACCCCAAGACGTGGGAGTTCAAACTCCGCCAGGGGGTCACTTTCCACGATGG
>PMCE01000564.1:0-591 GCA_003154025.1 Syntrophaceae bacterium | reverse complement strand
ATGTCGAAAAAGTGGTGCGAGAAGAATGGGGCGACGGAAGCGCAGAATTTCAAGGCCCAGGAAGAGAAATACACGATCCGCCACGAGAACGGAACGGGCCCGTACATCCTCGAGCTCCGCGAGCCGGACATCAAGACCACCCTGGTGAAAAATCCCAAGTGGTGGAATGCCAAGACGTACCCCTACGAAATCGACAAGATCATCTATACCCCCATCGCCAACCCGGCCACGCGGGTAGCGGCTCTCCTGTCCGGTGAGGTCGACTTTCTCCTGGACCCGCCTTTCCAGGACTTGGACCGGTTGAAAAAAGACCCGAATCTGAAAGTGGGCCAGATCGCCCAGAACCGCAGCATCTTCTTCGGGCTCGACCAGGCCAGCAAAGAACTGCGCTCTTCCAACATCAAGGGCAAAAACCCGTTCAAGGACAAAAGGGTGCGCCAGGCCATGAACCTGGCCATCGATGGCTATGCCATCCAAAAGGTGATCATGCGCGGTTTGTCGCAGCCGGCGAACACCATCTGCCCGCCCATGGTGTACGGTTACCCCAAAGAATTGGACAAACGTTCCCCCCCCGACGTGCAAAAAGCGAAG
>PMCE01000134.1 GCA_003154025.1 Syntrophaceae bacterium | reverse complement strand
CCGGTTTCTTCCCGGAAGAGAGAATCGACGGGTTTAAAGAAGTTCAGACTCTCCCCCCGGTGGACGAGTACGGCCGCTTGAATGTTTTGGAAGACCGTCAGGCGAGGAAAGATGTTGGTTCTTTGAAAAGAGCGGCCCATCCCTAATCGGCAGATCCTGTGGGGAGGCATATGGGTAATATCGATTCCCTTAAAGGCCAGTTTCCCCTCATCCACCGGGATGTGGCCGGTGATGAGGTTGAAGAGAGTGGTCTTCCCCGCGCCGTTGGGGCCGATCAGGGAACAGATCTCTCCTTTCTTGACGGAAAAACTCACCCCGCTGACGGCGACAAAGCCCTCGAAGGATTTTTTCGCCTTTTCGATGTGTAGGATCATCGGTTCCATTTGGCGAATATCCGCTGGCTTTTCAGAAACCCGACGATCCCCCCGGGGAAGAAGAAGAGAATCAGGGCCAGGATGGTTCCCAGGATGAGAGGCCAGTACTGAGTAAAAGAAGTGACCTGCATTCTCAGGTAGAGCAAGACCGCCGCCCCGACCAGGGGGCCGAAGAAGTTATAAATCCCCCCGAGGAGGCTCATGATGAGCACCTCGGCCGACTGCGGCCAGAAGATAAAATCCGGGAAGATGCTGTGATTGAAGATTCCAAACAGGGCCCCGGCGATGCCGGCAAAAAAACCGGAGATCATGAAGGAGATCAGCTGAAAAAACTTGACGTTGATCCCGATGAATACCGTCCGTTCCGGGTTTTCCCGGATGGTCGTCAGAATTCTGCCGAAAGGCGAGTTGACCACCCTTCGCAGGAGGTACAGGGAAAGGACGACCACCCCCAGGGTGAAATAATAAAACCGCGTCGGGGAATCGAGGTAGGCGGGAAAGTTGACCCCGATGAGCCCCGTATCTCCGCCGGTAAGGGAGTTCCATTTGAAGGCAATGGCCCACACAATCTGGGAAAAGGCCAGGGTAAGCATGGCGAAATAAATCTTCGTCAGCTGGACGCAGAAGAACCCGATGATCAAGGCGGCGATGGCTCCGAAAACGGCGGCGGCCAGGAAGGAAATCGGAAAAATGAGCGAGGCTTTTTTCATCAGCAGGGCGCAGGTGTATGCCCCGACCCCGAAGTAAGCGGCCTGACCGAAGGATACCAGCCCGGTATAACCCAATAAGAGGTTCAGGCTTACCGCAAACAACCCCATGATGAGAATGTCGGTCCCCAGAAAAACATAGAACCGCGACTCACTCAAAGGAAGGAGAGCCAGAAGCAAGGTGAGGATAACCAGAAACCTGTTTTCTTTGGACATCTTGTTACCGCTGCATGGGCTTTCCCAACAGGCCCCAGGGGCGAAGAATCAGGACCACTGCCATGAGGACATAAATAAACACCATGGAAAGCCGGGGAAGCACCAGAATGCCGAAAGTGGTCACCTGGCCCAGAATAAGCGCGCCCAGGAGCGTTCCCCAGAAGCTTCCCAGCCCTCCGATCACCACCACGATGAAGGCATTGATGATGATCTCCACATCCATACCGGGGACGATGGCGGCGATGGGAGATACCAGGGCTCCCCCCAGACCCGCCAGCCAGGCTCCGATGCTGAAAACGATGGTGAATAGCCAGCTGACGTTCACCCCCAAAGAACCCAACATTTCCCGGTCCAGTGCGGCGGCCCGGATGAGCCTTCCCCATCGGGTGCGGTGCAGGATCAGCCAGAAAAGAAGGGCGATGGCCGGGCCGAGGATGAGAATGAAGATGTTATACTCGGGGAAATACTGTCCCATGAGGGGGACGGCCCCTTTCAGGATCGCCGGACGCGAGACGGAGAGCTGGCCCGTGCCCCAGATGATCTTGGCGAAATCGCTGATAATGAGCACCAGGGCATAAGTGAAGAGCAGTTGATTCAGTTCCTCCCGTATATAAAGACGGCTCAGGAAGAATCTTTCGAGGAACCCCCCCACGATGGCTACCGAAAGGGACGCCAAAATAGTCGCCCACCAGAACTGGCCGGGGGTGTCGATAAAATGCGAAGCGAAAAAATAGGTGAGGTAGGCTCCCACCATATAGAGAGAGCCGTGGGCAAAGTTCAGCACCCGCAGAATGCCAAAGATCAGGGAGAGGCCGGAGGCGATGAGGAAGAGGAACATCGCATAGGTGAGACCGCTTAAACACTGAATGAGAAGAAAAGAAGGTTCAGGAAGGTTCATCGGTTCCCGTAGATCGATGGCCGCGAATGGATCATCCCGGGTTCGCTCCGACCGGGGGAGCCGGATCGCCGAGGGGGCGACCCGACTCCTCCGGACCTTGCCATTCAGGTTAATCCATCAGGTTGTCCGGGGGGATGTACTCCACCGGGCGAAGGATGGGGAAGGGATATTCCGGGACCTTGGCGGTTGTACCCCAGAACTGTCCCCGGTTGGCCTGGTGATCTTTGGCCCGCATGGTTTGTTTCCCAATGGGCGTGTCTATGGTTAAGCCCTCCAGAGCCTTGATCACCTTGTCCGTATCCGTAGAATTGGCCTTTTTAATGGCCTCGGCCAAGAATTGGACGGCAATGTACCCCGTAATCGCCCAGCTGGGGGCATATTCCTGCTTGGTGAACGCTTTCAGGCGCTCCACATAGGCTTTATGTTCGGGAGTGTTGGGGTAATAGAAGAGATCGTAGGAATTCGTGGTGATCCCCAAGGGGAGATCGTCCTTCAAAGAGATTGCCGTTTCCGGGCATCCCCCCTCGCCCCCGGCCACCACTCTCACCTTCTCGAAGAATCCATAGGGCTTGGCCTGCTTGGCAAAATTCACGAAATCGCCGCCCCAAAGAGCCAGAAAAGCAGCATCTGGCTTGGCCGCCATCATGGCGGTGATAAAGGGAGTAAAATCAGCCTCGCCCAGCTTCGGCCAACTCTGACCCACGATCTCCACNNACCGCGGCGCTTCTCCCTTCGGTATTGGTGTTGGCAGCCGCGCGAAACACGTAAGGATGGAGCTTACCCGGGTCCGTCATGGCTGTGCTTTTGGAGACCGGGGCGATATAGATGATTTTCTCCGTCTTGCCCACCTCGGAAAGGGCCAGCCCTTGGGCCGCGGTAAAACCTCCCACCAGGAATTCAACCTTCTCTTTCAAAATCAACTCCCTGGCGACCCGGGTGGCTTCGTCGGGCGTAGCTTTGCAGTCCCGGACGATCAATTGGATGGGCCTGCCCAGGACTCCGCCTTTGTCATTGATATCCTTCTCCGCCAGCTGACCTCCCACCATAGATGGCTGGCCGAAAAGCGCTCCCCCTCCAGAGAGGATCGCCGGATACCCGACGAGGATCGGTTTCTTTTGGGCATTGGCAGGCTGCGTAATCATCAGGGCCATGGCAACAAAACCGAAGACCAGAAGGAAAAGAAATGGTTTACGCATAAGCTACCTCCTTCTTTTTTAGGGAATCTTTCCCCGGATACTTAAAAGCTGATCATTTCTTGTGGGTGGACCCGACCGATTCTTGCTCGGGAATTGGCGTTTCTTATCACCGGAGGACTCAATCCGGAATTACTCTATTTCCAATCCAGATACAAGTCAAGTCCTTTCTGATTTGAACAAGGATGGCAGCACTTTATCATCCTTAAGGCTTCCGAAGATGGCAGGCAGAAGGGCACGAGATAAGGGATAAGGGGATCGCCTTTATTTT
>PMCE01000322.1 GCA_003154025.1 Syntrophaceae bacterium | reverse complement strand
ATTAAACCTTCAATTTCCTCCCTGCGTTCACCTCCTTCCAACTCATCACGTTCATTTTGGTTAAACTATCCTGCAAATTCCTTGCCAAATGGGCAAATGCATGTTCATAAATAACCGCACAGCGGGTAATACTATTTGATTTTATTTAATTTTTAGGAATATTTTCCATCTTAGGAAATATACATTCTCCTATTCAAATTAAATCTGGCTCATGAATGATCCTTTAAATCGACTCGAAAAATGTCAAAAAATGTCTTTTTTTGAACATTTTATGTCACGGATTAGGCCCCAAAAGATAAGCATATTAGTGATATAAGAGTGCCGAACCATCCGTAAAAAACGGCCCGACCAGCCAAGAGGCGGGAAGAAGACAGCCAATCATTGACCATACCCAATCCGAGAGTAAAAAAAACTGAAAATGGCCCGATGGCTGCAAGGCAATAAAAAGCCTTGGCCTGTCCATAGATGGGTACCTTTAAAGTGCTGAACAATATGAAAAGCCCAACCGAGTATAAGCTGATAATTAAGAAGGCCATAATCAACTTGGAACTTGGTTCCTTGTCTTTTAAGGCCATTTGGACTGCCTTGAGTAAACCGATAAAAAAGATTCCTGTGGCCGGGAGGGCGAAAAGATAAACAGCGGACATATAATCGTAATTCCAAACATCAGGACGCTTCGCAATAAGAGCCTTTCCCCCAATCAGGCCGTCTCCCCAAAAAGTAGAATATATTGCATCCCAGAAAGAATGAAAGGCTGAAAAATAAGGATGGCGCAAGGCTTCCCCGAAATTTAGATAATATTGAATGGTGTGAAACCCGGGGTCTTGCCACCATCGCTGCCCGGGAAGATCCCAATTGATCATAAAAGGACGGCCAAAATGAATGATATTGCGTATATAATACCACCCGCAAATAACGGTCATGACCAGACTGAACAAGGCCAGCCTTGAGGTCGCCTCTTTGAGGTTTTTCCCATCCACACGGATCATCTTATAAGCCAAGAAAACAACCACCACCGGGAAAATCGTCCAGGCCGTGATTTTGGTCAGTACGGCTAGTCCTAATAGGAGGCCCAGATAAATCATATGGGAAAACCTAACTTCAGAGCTACGGAATATATGAGCAGCCATGACCAAAGAACAGCCAACTAAAAAAGCATGAAGAGGCTCATTTCCCACATAGGCCGACATATAAATATTCATGGGAATGAATCCCGCTACTACAATCACCCCAAGAAGTCTTAATGGGTCATCTTTGAAAACCATACGGCCCAACGCATAGGCCACCCACACATTCCCCAGCCCGCAAAGGAAGGGAATGATTTTTAGGAATTGGAAGGGTTTCACCAAGGGATAAAAGGGTTTAAAGATTTCAATAAATCCAAAAGATAGAAGGTAGAAAAGGGGGGGGTGAAACGTGGCCCAGTCATCAGAGGCCAGAGGGATTGCCCGTTTTTCCAAGATGAAAAGGATATAGTCCAAATGGTGAGATATGTCAAACCCTATGGCCGGGCCAATTCTTATCATTTTTGCCAGAAACAAATAGACCCAAATCATAATGACTCCGACGAATGCGACCTTGATGAGGATTTTTACCCTGCGGGTATAGAAGAAGAAACCTCCAATTCCCCCTAGTCCAAGGGACGCCGCAAAAATCCAAAATATCGTCATTCCTTTCTTATGGATGGATTGATAAGGAGTTGGAACGGTTAGCGAGTCCGGATTGGCCCTTATATCATCAGCCAATATGGCTTGAACGGACGGACTCGATTCTATCCGTGCTTTCCAGCTCTCATCGGTTGCGATTGAATCTTTCAGCCCTTCTATTCTCAACCAGAGCAATGCTGGCCCCATGGGGTTTTCGACATGCGCCTGGATGGAATTCGCCCCTGATTTAAGCCATGGGGAAATTTCGATCTTCATCCCCTTTTTCCAATTTTTCACCGGTGGGGACCCAGCGTAAACGGGATATTCGTTTATATAGAGTTTAAATTCCCGAAAGGCCTTTAGATGAACAAAAATAGGGGTCTCTGGAGCTTGGTCAAGGCAAAAATCTTTCGAGAAATGGACTTTATCCGTATAACCCCTGATGTACGCTGATACCGGTTCCGGGAACCTGATCCAGGCGGCACCAGGATGATGAATTAAGAAGGGAACATCGGGCGAATAATAGCATTGAAAAAATAAAAAGGCTAAGGGCCCCACGATCAAAGCGACCGTTATGGCCACACCGGCCATAGTCGGAGATAGTTTCCTGAAAACTCTCCGGAAGTTCTCTCTTACCATCTATTCCCGCTCATTTTCCCCCCATCGCCTTTGCCCGAATCCATTGAACACCGGTTCAGTTGACCAGAAGATGGCGAGGGTGGTTATTGGACCTGGTCTCAAATTCCTCAACCATTCCGAATGGCCTTACTGTCTGGAATTGCCCTTGGGGATTTGACGAGGGATTCGCTCCAGGCTTTGGGATCGATTACCAGAGACTTCTGCCAAAGGCAGATAAACGGAAAACACCGCCCCCTTTCCCTCCTGGCTCTGCACCTTCACTTTCCCGCCGTGACTTTCCACAATGCTGTGCACGATGGAGAGGCCCAGACCGGTCCCCCTTTCTTTGGTGGTGAAGAAGGGGTCGAAGATCTTGCCCATCTCCTCCTCCCCGATCCCCTTTCCGGAATCGCATACCGCCACCTCGCCGCAGGGCCGGCCTTCGGAAAGGGGAGCGGGCGAGGGGTTTCGACGTAGGTCCACCCGGAGGGTCCCCCCTTCGGGCATGGCCTGGGCCGCGTTAATGAAGAGATTCCAGAAGACCTGGCGGATTTGGTGGGGGTCCCCCTGGATGTACAGATCATCCTGGAATTGAGTCTCCAGGTGGATTTGGGGGATGAAGTCCGGGCTGCGGGTGAACATTTGCAGGATCTCTCCGATGAGATGGTTCAGATGGATTTTCTCTTTTCCCGGAGAGATGGGCCTGGCGAAAAGCAGGAAATCGACGATGAGGGAGTTGAGGCGGTTTACCTCCCGCAAAACGATCCCCATGAGCTGCTGGTTCTGGGGAGAATTTCCCATTTCGTCCTTCAGGATCTCGATGGAGCCGCTGATCGAGGCCAGGGGGTTGCGGATCTCGTGGGCGATGCCCGCCGCCATCTTCCCGATGGCCGCCAGGCGGTCCGACCGTTTCAGATGCTCTTCCATCTCCCGCAGCCGGGTCAGGTCCTGGAAGATGAGGATGTTGCCCATCTCGCGGTCGCTGGAATCCTTAAGGGGGGAGATGGAGAAGCCCAGAATCAGAGAAACCCCGTCCTTTCTCTGGAAACGGGTCTCCCAGCGGGGAAGGCGAAGCCGGTTCCATCCTTCTCCGGGATTTCTTCCCACGGATCGGCTCCAGTCATAAAGCCCGGGGAAGAGTGAATCGATCTCCTCCTGGTAGACTTCTTCGAACTTCCTCCAGGTAATCTCTTCCGCCATCCGGTTGAAAGAAGTGATCCGGCCTCCCCCATCCACGGTGATCAGCCCGCTGACCACATTCTGGACGATGTGTTTGTAGAGTCTTTCCAACTGGCGGTAATCGATGATCCGTCTCTTCAGTTCTTCCTCTTTGCTGCGAACCTGCTCCGCCAGGTAGGAACTGAGGATGGCCACCAAGTAAAAGGCCACCATATTTACCGTAATCAGGTACAGGACGTAGGTGCTTTGGTAATCGAGGTAATAGAGATGACGCCCCCCGATGGGCAGGAGGATCTGGTAATACTCCAGGTCCAACAGGCTGCCGTAGAGGATCCCGCTTGCCGAAGCCACCAGCAGTCCTCCCCGGCGGTACAGAATCGTACCGGCGCTGAAGATGGCGAAGAGATAGACCCAGGAGAAGATGGAGGAGACCCCCCCAGTGAAATAAATCAGCAGGGTGATGAAGAGGACATCCCCCAGGATCTGCACGTAGGCGAAGGGTTTCAGCGACCGGATCCGTCGGAGGAGGAGAGCATAGATGAGGGTCAGGGCGTAGGTGAACCCGATGAGGGCGTAGAAGTAAAATGGAGAGACATACCGGAAAAAGGAGTTTTCCCGGAGCTGGACGATGACCGTGGCCCCCAGGAGGAGGGTCACCACCATGGCTCGGAAGAACATGAGCCACTTGATCCGGGAAAAAAGGCTTTCCCGTGTTTCCTCTCCGGCCTTCTGGCCTTTCACCGTTTCTCCGTCAGAGACCATAAATCCGAAACCCGAAGTTCAAAATCCGAAACCGACCTGAGGGCTTTCACCCAGGGGTGGGCCCAAGAAAGCCTTTACATCTTATCGGCCTTTTCCCCCGTTTTCTGAGTCGTTTTATTCCGCACTCCGAATTCCGAATTATTTTACTCCTTCATCTCCTGGACGAAATCCCTAAGGCCGTGTTTCTGGATCTTCCAGCGCATGGACCGGAAGCTCAGACGCAGGAGTTCGGCGGCTTTCTTGATCACTCCGTTGCTCAGCTGGAGGGCCTGCTGGATGATCTCTCTTTCCATCTGGTCGAGCTCCTTTTCCAGGTCCAGGCCAGCGGGGCTAATTTGGATGGAAGGCAGCCCCTTGGGGCTTCCCTCCTTTTTATGCTCCGAGAGAACCAGGCTTTCCGGCAGGATGAGGTTGGAACTCTCCAGGGCCACGCTCCGTTCGATGATGTTCTCCAGCTCCCGCACGTTGCCGGGGAAATTGTAGTTCATCAGAGTGTCCAGGGCGTAGGAGGAGATGGAGCGGACGTTCTTGCCCAGGCCCTTGGAATACTTCTCCAGAAAAAACTGGGCTAGGAGGGGGATATCATCCCGCCTCTCCCTCAGGGGCGGCAGGTGGAGATGAACGACGTTGAGGCGGTAGAAGAGGTCCTCCCGGAATTTTCCCGAAATGACCTCCTGCTCCAGGTTCTTGTTCGTGGCGGAAATAAGGCGCACGTCCACGTTGATGGTCTGGGTCTCGCCCACCCGCATGAACTCCCGTTCCTGAATAACCCGGAGGAGTTTCACCTGGATGAGGGGGGAGAGGTCTCCGATCTCGTCCAGGAAGACCGTTCCCTCGTGGGCGATCTCGAAAAGGCCTTTCTTGTTGGCCACGGCCCCGGTGAAGGCCCCCTTCACATGGCCGAAGAGCTCGCTCTCCATCAGGTTCTCCGGGATGGCGCTGCAATTGATGGTCACGAAGGGTTTGCTCCCCCGGGGGCTGTGCTGGTGCATGGCGCGGGCCGCCAGCTCTTTCCCCGTGCCGCTCTCCCCGGAGATCAGCACATTGGTCTTGGTCGGCCCGACCTGCCGGATCAGGTTGTAGATCTGGACCATCTTGGAGCTGTGGCCGACGAGGGAGCAGAAGATCCCCACCGGAGCTTCCACCACCGCCTGTTCCGCGGTCTGCTCCAGGGCGTTCCGGATGACCGATTTGATCTCTTCCAGTTTGAAGGGTTTGGTCAGGTAGTCATAGGCCCCTGCCTTCATAGCCGCGATGGCATCCTCGGGAGAAGCATACGCCGTGACCATGATCACCGGCAGGTTGGAGCGCTGTTCTTTGACTTTTCGCAGCAGCTCCAGCCCATCGATCCGGGGCATCTTGATGTCGGAGATGACCAGGTCGACGGGGTCAGCCTGAAACCGGGAGAAAGCCTCCTGCCCGTCTCCTGCGCAGACCACTTCATGCCCCTCCTTCTTCAGGAGGATCTCGAGGAACTGGCGCATGCTCAATTCGTCATCGGCCACAAGGATCTTCGCCATCGCTCACCATCCGTGGAGGAAGGATCGGCAGGCTCCCCGGAGGGGATTCCCCCGCCGTACTCGCTCACTCACTGCTGATTTCCAGAATCTCATACTCCTTCGTCCCCGAAGGAACGGTTACCTGGATGAGTTCTCCCAGACGGTGGCCGATGAGCGCCTTGGCCACCGGGGAGTTGACCGAGATCCGGCCCGCGCGGATATCCGCTTCGTGCGCCCCCACGATCTTGTACTTCACCCGGCGGTCCGCCTCCGTCTCCCCCAACAGCACGGTACACCCGAAGACCACCTTGTCCGTGGCCAGGTCCCGGATATCGATCACCTGGGCCCGGGCCAGCTTGTCGTCCAACTCTTTGATCCGACTTTCCACGTAATCCCGCCGCTCCTTGGCCACCCGGTAATCGGCATTGTCGCTGATGTCTCCATGGGCTGCGGCTTCGTTCATGGCTTGGAGGGCTTGGGGTCGCTCCACCCGCCTCAACCGGTCGAGTTCTTCCTGCAGCTTGGCAAACCCCTCTTTGGTCATGGGCAATTTTTCCAACGCTTTCTTTCCTCCTCTATCCTGCCTCCGTCTCGGGAATCCCCATATCCTCCCGGAGGATGATTCTTTTCCCCAGGTTTGAAATTCCATCCGGTGTAAGGACGGTTCACGACCCGCCCCTGCTTCCGGGGGNNAGCCTCCATCCGTGAAAAGGCGAGTTGCGGCTCTTGGACTTGAACCGGCCGGCGTCGATGGTCTGCTCCCGATCCACATCGATCAAGGTAAGGTCCGCGTCTCCCCCCACCTTCAGCCGGCCCTGGTCCAGCCCGAGGATGCGCGCCGGGGCCACGGTGAGCTTTTGGATCGCCTCCATCAGGGTCAGGTGGCCCTGGTGGACGAGCCTCAGCGTCAGCGGCAAGGCGGTCTCCAGCCCGATGATCCCGTTGGCGGCGTGATCAAATTCCACATCCTTCTCGATGACCGTCTGGGGGGCGTGGTCGGTGGCAATGGCATCCAAAGCTCCGTCTTTGAGTCCGGAGATGATGGCCGCCACGTCCCTGGCCGTTCTCAGGGGGGGACTCATCTTGGTGTGGGTATCGAACCCGCGGACCGCTTCGTCGGTCAGGGAAAAATAATGAGGGGCCGTCTCCGCCGTGACTTTGACCCCTCGACCTTTGGCCTCCCGGATGGCCCGCACGGACCCGGCCGTGCTCACATGAGCGATGTGCAGCGAAGCCCCGGTGAGTTCCGCCAGGGTAATGTCCCGAAGGACCATCACTTCCTCGGCGGCGTTGGGAATTCCCCGCAGCCCCAGATTGGTGGAGACCAGGCCTTCATTCATGACCCCCTGGCCGCTCAAATAGAGGTCCTCGCAGTGAGAAATGACCGGCAAGGCGAATCCTCGGGCGTATTCCATGGCCCGCCGGTACAGGTTGCTGTTTATCACCGGGCGGCCGTCGTCGGAGAGGGCCACCACTCCAGCTTCTTTCAAGTCTCCGATCTCCGCCAGAGATTCCCCCTTCAGTTTCTTGGTGACCGCCCCGATGGGAAAAACATGCGTGCAAGCCTTCTCCCGGGCCTGGCGGAGGATGTATTCGGTCACCGTCCGGGTGTCATTGATGGGGTCCGTGTTGGCCATGCAGGCCAGGGCGGTGAAGCCTCCGGCGGCTCCGGCCAGCGACCCGGTTTCGATGGTCTCTTTGTATTCGAACCCCGGCTCCCGAAGGTGGCAGTGCATATCGAACAGTCCGGGCACCAGAACCTTCCCCGTGCAATCGATGACCTCGCCCCCGGCCGGGGAGGAATCTCTCTCGCCCCTCTTGGAAAGGCCCGCCCGCACTCTCGACTCGGGGATCCCGGGTCCCATTTCTTTGATCTTCCCCTCTTTGACCAGCAGATCCATCGGTCGATCCGTGCCGCTGGCCGGATCGATCACCCGGGCATTTTTGAAGAGAATGTTCATGGAAGACTCCTGGAACAATGGAATATTGGAATACTGGAATGATGGAATAATGGAAGAATGGGGATAACGTCCGGCTTCTCCCGGCCCATTTTTCCAATATTCCAATATTCCATTTTTCCGCCTTCGTATAATGGGGTTCCTTGCGAGTTCCTACTCCCCCCCGCCCACCAGCAGATAGAGCAGTGCCATCCGCACGGCCACCCCGTTGGTCACCTGGTCCAGGATCACGGAGTAGGGGCCGTCGGCCACTTCCGGGGAGATCTCCACCCCACGGTTCATGGGGCCCGGATGCATGATCAGGACGTCGGGCTTGGCCTTCTTGAGCGCCTCCTGGTTCAGACCGAAGAGGCGGGAATACTCCCGCAGGGTCGGGAAGAATCCGCCCTCCTGTCGCTCCAGCTGAATCCGGAGCATCATCACCACATCCATCTCCGGAACGAGCTCTCGCAGATTGCTGTGCCATTGAACCCCCAAGCTCTCCACCTCCGGGGGCCTCATCGTGGGCGGACCGGTGAGGTGGACTTCCGCCCCCATCTTGGTGAATCCGTAGATGTTCGACCGAGCCACCCGGCTGTGAAGAATATCTCCGGCGATGGCCACCCTCAACCCGGCCAATCTTCCCTTCTTCTCCCGCACCGTGAAGAGGTCCAGGAGGGCCTGAGTGGGATGCTCGTTGGCCCCGTCTCCGGCGTTGATGACCGGCACCCGCATCAGCCGCGCCAGTAGGTGGGGAGCCCCGGATGCCGAGTGCCGAAGGACGATGCAGTCCGGATTCATGGCCTCCAGATTTTTGGCCGTATCGATCAGCGTCTCCCCTTTGACCACGCTGCTGGCGGAGGTGGAGATGTTGATGGCATCGGCGCTCAACCGTTTGGCGGCGATCTCAAAGGAGGTACGGGTGCGCGTACTGGCCTCGTAGAAGAAGTTGATGATCGTCTTCCCCCGGAGGGTGGGAACCTTTTTGATCTCCCGCGTGGAGACCTCCTTGAAGGACTCCGCGGTGTCCAGGATGAGTTCCAGGTCGGAAACGCTCATTCCCTGGATTCCCAGCAGGTCCTTTCCCGCCAGGCGGCGCGCCGGCCGGTCCGCCAGCTCCCGGTTCGATCCCCGGCTTGGTTCAGCTGCCATGGGTTTTTCCTCCAGATGTATTCAAGGGACCCTTTGGAAAAGCCCCTGAGTATCAAATTCCAATCCCGCGAAGCGCAGGACCAAATCCCAAATTTCAAATAATATCCAAGCTCCAATTACCAAACGTTCTTGGAATTCTGGTCCTTGGGATTTGGCTCATTATTTGGGTATTGATGCTTGGGATTTGGTGCTTCATGAACGATCAAGGCTCTTCCAAAAAGATAAACGCTCAAAGGAATCCCCAACTCGAATCTTCCTACTCCGGAATCATCTCCTGCACCACCGCCCGGTCTTGCCCCTCCAGTTCCCGGAAGGTCACCGCAACTCCTTCCAGGGGAGCGGTCAGGATCCTCTTCCCCACGTAATCGGCCTGAATGGGAAGCTCCCTGTGTCCCCGGTCAATCAGGACCGCCAGCTGGATGAATTGGGGACGTCCAAAATCGATCAAGGCATCCATGGCGGCCCGCACGGTCCTGCCCGTATAGAGCACGTCGTCCACCAGGATCACCTTTTTGTCTTTCAAGGAAAAGGGGATCTCGGTCTTTCCCACCAGAGGCCGGGGAAGGCCGGCAGCGAAGTCGTCGCGGTACAGGGTGATGTCGATGATCCCGGAAGGAACCTGGACTCCTTCGATCTGCTCCATCTTGTCCCGAATCCGCTCCGCCAGGTACACCCCTCCGGTGCGGATACCGATGAGGACCAGGTCCTTCACCCCCTGGTTGCGTTCGAGAATCTCATGGGTGATGCGCGTGAGCGCCCGCTCCATGGTCTCCTCATCCATGACGATTTCTTTGTCCCGTGCTCTCATATCGCCTTCTACCTCAATGGATCAACTGGCCGAGCCGCTTCCACCGCACGTTCGTCTCCTGCCGATCCCAGGACCAGTAGATGATGAAAGCTTTGCCCTTCACATCCTCCAGGGGAACATAACCCCAGAAGCGACTATCCAGGCTCCGGTCCCGGTTGTCCCCCAGGACGAAAATTTTCCCCGGAGGAACCGTGATCGGGCCGAAGTTGTCCCGTTTCTGGATATCCCCCGGGAGGAGGGTACCCTCTTTGTACACGGCGTGGGGGTCGTTGGCTTCCACTCCGTTGACGAAGAGCTGTTTGTTCACGATCTTCACCGTGTCTCCAGGCACCCCGATGACCCGTTTGATGAAATCCTTCTCCGGCTCCAGGGGATAGATGAAAACGATGACATCCCCCCGTTTGGGCTGCTCCCAAGCCCCAAAAGACAGGTGGGTGAAGGGAATCTTGGTCCCGTAGATGAACTTGTTCACCAGAATGTGGTCCCCGATTTCCAGGGTAGGCTCCATGGACCCGGAGGGAATCTTGAAGGCCTGTACCACGAAGGTCCGGATCAATAGGGCCAGCACCAGGGCAACAGCAATCGCTTCCGCGTATTCTCGAAATGTTGACTTCCTCTTCTTTTCCAAGGCTTTCAATCTTTCAACCTTCCTTGATGAATCGGGATCCGCGCACGGTTCCGTTAGGGGTTCCCGGTGACCTCCGGGGGGCGTAAAATTCGGCAATCGCCCGGACGACCTGACGCTGTTGGTTCAAAGTGAGCTCGGGGTAGATCGGCAGAGCCAGGACTTCCCCCGCCGCCCGCTCCGCTTCGGGCAGATCGCCGGGATGGTATCCCAGGAATCGATAACATTCCTGCAAGTGCAGGGGGATCGGATAGTAGATCTCGCTCCCGATCTCTTTCTTCAGCAGGTGCTCCCGGAGGGCATCCCTCCTTTGAGCACGGATAACAAACTGATTGTAAATGTGGTAAAAGCCTTTCTGCTCCCGGGGGAGGGAGGCGTTGGGCGGTCCCAGGTTGGCCTCGCGGAAAAGAGCCCGATACCGTTCCGCATTCCTCCTTCTCCCCTCGGTCCAGCGTTCCAGGTATTTCAGCTTGACCCGCAGGACCGCGGCCTGCAGGGCGTCGAGGCGGCTGTTGATCCCGATGATCCGGTGGGCGTATTTGGTATGCGCCCCATGGTTCCGGAGGAGGCGAATCTTCCGGGCTAATTCCTCGTCCCGGGTGATGGCCATTCCGCCGTCCCCGAATCCTCCCAGGTTCTTGGTGGGAAAGAAGGAGAAGCAGCCCACATCCCCCGCGACACCGGCATTCCATTCCTGTGCACCTTGGTTCCCGCGGATGGGCGGACCGATCTTCTGGCGAGCCCCTAGAGCCTGCGCTCCATCCTCCACCACCCGCAGGCCATGTTTCTGGGCTATCCCCATCAAAGCTTTCATGTCCGTCATCTGCCCGTAGAGATGAACCGGCATAACCACTCGGGGAGAATCCGCCCGACCCCCATTTTTCCGCAGATAATCCTCCAGCTTGGGCAGGTCCAGGTTATAGGTGACCGGGTCGATGTCGATGAAGACCGGTAAGGCTCCCAGTCGAGAGATCACTCCTCCAGTGGCAAAAAAAGTGAACGGGGTGGTGATCACCCGTTCCCCGGGTTGAACCTCCAAGGCCATCAGGGCAAGGAGAAGGGCATCGGTTCCCGAAGCCACCCCGATCGCATGGGGAACTCCGCAAAAGGCGGCGATTTCCTTTTCCAGCTCTTCCACATTCAGCCCCAGGATGAAGAGCTGGCTTTCGAGAACCTTCTCGATCTCCGGGTTGACCCGGCTCCGGATCTTCTTATACTGCTTCTTCAGGTCCAAAAGAGGGACTTTCAAATTGAGCCTCCAAGCTCGAACCCGATTTTACCTGCGAACCGCACAAGACACCGAGAATGGCATCCAAAAATCTTTTCTTCCAGGCCGGTGAAGGCAGATTCAGCCGGCCTGATGGCCGGAGGAATCTTTTTCCCTGATGGCTTATAGAATATATCTCTGCCCCCTCTGAGGTTCAATAAAATAACAAAAAGAAAGCCAGGAGGCGTCCTGGCTTCCTTCCGGATCATGTGTAGGGGCCCTCATCTATTCGCCTCCATGCTCGCCCGGCAGACCCGTCCGAAGAAGCGGGACGCCGCCAGACTCAGGTAGAAAAGCCCCAAAGCGTAGAGGATCCAGCCCACATAGAGAAAATAGGTCCTTACGAAGAGCAGGACCAGGAAAAAAACAAGGCTGGAGAGCCAACCGACGAAGTATTCCCTTTGGACCAGCCAGATCTTTTCCACGATGCCGCTCCAGCGAAAGGCGGAGGCTAAGGATTCTTCTTCCCGACCGTAAAAAGCCAGGGCCATCGGCAGAAAGAAGAAGGCCACCAGCCCCACCCCCAGCCCGAGGATGATGAAAAGGACCCCCAGAAAGGCCGCAAAACCTCCGCTATCCCAAAGGGCTTTTCCCAGCCAGTAAAGCAAACCGGGGATAATCCCGTACCCCAGAGAGATGAGAAAAACGAAGAGGCCGTAGCGGAACAGGCCCTCCCAATCAGCCCATACCGGAAGGGAACCTTCGGACCCTCGCAGGTGATCCCGGAAGGACTTGTAGGCATAGCCCAAAGGAAGAAAAGAGATGAGCAGACAGAAGATCCATCCCACCCAGGGGATGAATCCCAACAGGTTCCCCAGGATGTACAGGATTCCGCCGAGGGCGAACTTGGGTCCCCATCCCTCGCCGGTCAAAGGGTACCGGAGAGATCCTTCCAGATCCCCCATGCTCTTCTCCTCCGCCATGGTTTTCAGGCCGGTTTCTTCGCCACCTTATTCAAAATCTGCCAGGTTTTCAATAGTTCCAGAGCCCGGTCCAGCGGGGGGTCCTCGGTGGGTTTGGGGGCCGCGGCGGCCTCCGGTATTTTGGCCGGTTCGGCGGGTTTTTCTGGGGCCCCTTTCTCTCCCTCACCCTGGAGATGGTGGTCCAGGTCCTTCTCCCGCATGAAGCGCGGCGTGACCTTGCCCTTCCCATCCGGGACCACATCCAAAACAATAATATCGGGGGAAATCCCCTGGGCCTGGATGGAGCGGCCGTTGGGGGTAAAATAACGCGCCGTGGTCAACCGAAGGGCTGAGCCGTCTTCCAGGGGAATGATCGTCTGGACCGATCCTTTGCCGAAGGTCTGGCTGCCCAGAATCACCGCCCGGCCGTGGTCCTGCAACGCTCCGGCCACGATCTCCGAGGCGCTGGCGCTCCCCCCGTTCACTAGGACGATCATGGGATATTCCCGCATTTTTTCCTTCTTCTGGACGAAGAACTTCATCTTCTGGCCTTCCACTCGGCCTTCGGTGTAGACGATCATCCCGGAATCGAGGAAGGCATCGGCCACCTTCACCGCCTGCTCCAGGAGCCCCCCGGGGTTGTTGCGCAGGTCTAGGATCAGCCCTTTCAGCGGCTTTTCCTGAGAATCCAGTTTGCTCAGGGCCATCTCCATATCCGGGAAGGTCCGCTCGATAAATTGAGAGATTTTGAGGTAGCCGTAGCCTGGTTCCAGCACTTTGGAACGAATGCTGCGGATGGGAATGATGGCCCGGGTCAAGCTGAGGTCCTGGGGCTCCGTGAACCCCTGACGCATGATGGTGATGGTTACTTGAGTCCCCTGGGGGCCACGCATCAATTTCACCGCATCCATCAGGGTCATGTCTTTGGTCGTCTTCCCGTCGATGCGCAGGATCATGTCGCCGCTCTGGATTCCGGCCCGGGAAGCCGGGGTATCCTCGATGGGGGCCACCACGGTCAAGACTTTGTCGCGGGTGGTGATCTCGAACCCGATTCCCCCGAAGCTGCCCCGGGTCTCCGACTGCATTTCCTTGTAAACTTCCGGGTTCATGTAATTGCTGTGGGGGTCCAGGGTCTCCAGCATCCCGTTGATCGCCCCGTTGATGAGGGTGTTCGGCTTCACCGGCTCCACATAGTTCCGCTCCACGATGGCGAAAACGTCGGACAGCACCTTCAGCTTTTCGTAAGCCGATTCGATGTCCGCGCCCACGCGCCGGGCGTGGGTCAGGCCCATGTAGATTCCCAGGAAGAAGAAGACCAAGGCTACGAACAGAAACTTTTTCTTAGGCATCCAACGGCTCATCGACTCTCCTTCTCACCCGCAAGTCGCACCGGGTGGATTGACATCCCCTCACCGGGTTCCGAAGAACCCTCGGGCTTGATTTCCCCCTAATTCGCCAGCCACTCTATGGGATCCAGCGGCTTTCCCCGCTGGCGAACTTCAAAGTAGAGACAGGGGCCCTTGAGCGAGCCCGTGTCTCCCACGAGCGCCACCACATCACCCGCCCGGACCTCCTCCCCCACTGCTTTCAGCAGCGCGGAGGCGTGCCCGGACAGCGTATAATACCCATCTCCATGATCGATGATCAAAATTTTTCCGTATCCCTTGAACCAGTCGGAAAAGAGGACCCGTCCGTCATAGACCGCCCGGACCCCGGCCCCCAGGGGGGCCTCGATTTCAATCCCTTTCTGGACGGTGAAAGTGTTGAACTTCGGGTTTTCGTTCTTCCCGAAGCTGCTGAGGATCTTTCCCCTTACCGGGAACGGCAGCTTGCCCCGGAGCGCGCTGAACCCTTTGCCCGAAGGGACGAAGGCTTTTTCCTTGGTCTTATCCTGGAGTTCCTTTTCCAGCCGGTTGAGAAGTCCTTGCAATTGGGCCGAGGCCGTTTCCAGTTCCCGGATCGCCACCAGATGAATCTGCTTCTCCTGCCGCACCCCGTCGAGAAGCTTCCCCTTCTGGAGCAGATCCTTCTGAATCTCGCCCTTTTTCTGCTCGGTTTTCTTCTTCAGCCCCCTCAGCTCCTGTTCATCCTCCATGAGCTGACGCTGGTAGCTCCCGACGACGTTCTTCCTCTTCCGGTAATCGTCGATCATCTGGCGATCCTGCTCCAAAATGGAGGTCAGGTGCCGACGGGAACTCAGAAAGTCTTCGTAGGACCCGGAGGAAAAGAGCAGCTGGGGCGTCTCGACATCCCCGAACTTATACAGGGCTACCAGCCGATTCAACAGAAGCTTCTCCTGGGCATCGATGTTCGTCGACAGAGAACCCAAGTCCTGATTGGCCCTCTGGACCTTCTTGTCCACGCCGCCCAATTTCTGCTTCAGGGACTTCAGCTCCTTCTCCCTTTCCGACAGGCCGCGGTCCAGGGTGTTGAGTTGGGAGATGACTGAGGTCTCCTTCCTGCTGATCTCATGGACGCGCTGTTTTTCCTCCTGGATCTTCTTCTTAATCCCCCCCAGTTCCTTTTTGCTCTGATCGACCCCCTTGGGGAGGGCGGAGGAATCCCCCTGGGCCCAAAGGCTGCCCGCCCAGACCAGAGCCACCAAGAGGGTCATCACTCCCCGAATCCTCAAAGGCGCAGGTACCTCCCCACCGAGGCTTGAGTCCCGAAAAGCCCCAGGACCAATCCTCCCAGGGCCACTGCGGCCATCTGTTCCAGGCTGAGAAACTGGGCCGGATAATTTCCCAGGAGGCTCTTCAGTGGTTCGTAAACTTTATTCAAGAAGAGCTGAAACAGGGCAAAGAGAAGGGCCAGGGCCAGAACCGCCCCCAGCAGTCCCTGGAGGAGCCCTTCGAGGTAAAAAGGGGCGCGGATGAAGAGACCCGTCGCCCCCACGGAACGCATGATCTCAATCTCCTCCCGGCGGGCGAAGATATTCAAGCGAATGGTGTTGGAGATCACGATGATCGTGGATAGAAGGAGCAAGGCCCCAAGTCCCAGGCCCAAACCTTTCAGGAGGGCCATGAAAGCCGAGAACCGCTCCAACCAATCCGATCCATACTGTACGTCTTCGATCTCGGGATTCTCCCGCAGCTTCCGGACTAGGCTTTGGACTCCCTCCGAACTCTGGTATTCCCCCTTGAGCCGGATTTCCAGAGAGGCGGGCAGCGGGTTTCGGGGGAGGCCTCGGAGCAGTTCTTTGCGCTCCGGCATCTTTTCTTCCAGGACCTTCAAAGCCTCTTCCTTGGAACGGACCTTTACCTCCCGTACTTCTTCAAACCCGCGGACCTTCTCCCGCAACCGCGTCAACTGCTCCTGGCCCGGGGAGCCGCCCAGGTAGGCCGTGACCCGAATCCTCCCTCCCCACTCCTCCAGCAGCCCTTTGGTGTTAAGGAAAAGGACCAGGAAAAGGCCTAGGATCAAGAAAGAAAGAGTGATGGTTCCCAGGGTAATCGCGTTCGGCCAGGGGTTCTGGATCAGGTTTTGCCGAGCCTGGCGGAAAAAATACCCTTTCATTCCCAAGAGCCTATCCTCCTGCGCTAAAACCGGTTCACGCCGCACCCGGCCCTTCAGCCGCAGGGCAGAGGCTGGAGGCCGCGCAGTCCGTTAATTTTCCCTGGTCCAGGACGATCTTTTCCTTGGGCCACATGGCGGGCAATCCCTCATTGTGGGTAGCCAGAACCACAGTGGTGCCCCTTAAGTTGATCTTTTCAAAGAGGCGGATCGTCTCCTCTGCCGCGGTTATACTGAGGTTCCCAGTGGGTTCATCCGCCAGCAGGAGCACCGGGTCATTGACGATCGCCCGGGCAATGGCCAGCCGCTGCTGCTCTCCCGCCGAAAGCTGGGAAGGGAGACAGCTCGCCCGCCGCTCCAGCGCCACCCACCGCAAAGCCTGATTGGCCTTTTTCACCACCTCTCCCCTCTCGGCCCCCACGGCTTCCAGGGCGAAAGCGATATTCTCATAAGCCGTCCGTCGGGGCAGCAATTTCAAGTCCTGAAAAACCAGCCCCAGGGTTCTCCGCAGGTAGGGGATCTTCCGCGGGGCCAGGCGAGCGACTTCAAACCCGTTTACCCAAATCTCACCCGCAGTGGGGCGCTCGGCAGCGTAGAGGAGCTTGAGCAGCGTCGTCTTGCCCGCCCCGTTGGAGCCCACCAAATAAATAAATTGTCCTTTCTCCACCTTCAGGGAGATGTCAAAGAGCGCATTGGGATTGCCCTCGTAAGCCTTGCTTACGTGGATCATTTCGACGATGGCGGCAGAGCCGTTCTCCAGCGAGATCCCCTTCCTCCCTAGCCGATAAAGGCCGACCGGTTCTCCCTCGTTTTTTTCCTTTTTTTTTCGAAACCCCTAATTCTCGGACGATGGAAGGGGGTTCCTCTTAATAGCCTATCGGAAACAAACCGGCCCAGCTTAAAAAAACTGGATATTATTATAATGTTAGCATACCATCCGGATGATCACAACAAGGGAATTGACAAGGCCGCATTCCAGACACCGGAGTTCAGACTTCGGACACCAGACTTCCTTATTAGGAATTAACTTCCTGCTTTTATTTCCGGAATCTCCAACCTTTTTCCCCGGTCTGCCTATCGTCTGAACTCATAGATCTGAATGACCTTGATAAGAAAATATCCTTCAAGGATTCGGTAAATTGGAGATGATGGGTTTCAGGTTTTCTCTCTTCTCGAAAGCCAGGGCAACCTGCCTGGCTTCCTGAAGGGTCTGAAAATACCCGATCCGCACCCGGTGCAATGTTCCCTTGGCGGCCGCGCTTCCCGTTACCTGATAGGCGTCGTATCCTTTCTTTTTCATCTGGTTGACCAGATCCTGCGCCTCCTGAGGGTTGTTGAAGGCCGCCACCTGAAGGGTGTATTTGGCTTTGGCAAGGGCGCTCTTTCCTTCTTCCGAAACGGCAGGGCGTGGTTCTTCGGACGACTCGCCGGTCTTCTCCGGGGGCGCTTTCTCCGCCTGGCGGGAGGCGGGAGGCTCTTTCCGGGTTTCCCCGGCTTCCGGAGGCCGGAGTCTGGCTTCCGACGCAGGCTGGGGGTCTTTTCCCCTTTCCATGAACCGGAAGGGAGGGACATCTCCCCGGCGGTCCTGGAGGCGGGCCCCGCCGCTCTCCGACCACCGCAGTTCGCTGAGGGCTTTGCCCATCTGCACCCCGCAGACAAAGGCCACCAGCGCCAGAAGCAGGGCCCCGGCGGCCACATAGAAAAATTTCCGGTTACTCCTGTTCTCCACGGTCGGGGAAGGCAGGCCCGGCTCCGGGGAGAATTCTCTTGCCCCGTGCCGGGCGGCGGCTTTCCTCAGTCTTTCCCTTCTGGATTCCATCACATCCGTTCCAGCACTTCCATCCCCAACATCCGCAGGCAGGCCGCCACAGCGGTCTTCACCCCTTGGATCAAAAGTACCCGGGCTTGGGTGACCCGCGGCTCCTCCCCCAGGACGCGGTGCCGGGCCAGAAAGACATTCAAGGCCATGGACAGGTCCAGCATGTAGAGGGAGATGGCCGAAGGCTCATACTCCAGGGCCGCCCGTCGGGTCGCGTCAGGAAGCTCTCCCAGACGCTTGACCAGGTCGAACTCTTCGTCGCTGGAGAGGACGGAAAAGTCCACCTCCGCCACCACCGTCCCGGAAAATTTCCTCAAGATCCCGCAGCACCGGACATGGGCGTTTTGGCAGTACGGCCCCGTGGCCCCCTCGAACCCCAGGATGCGGTCCCAGTCGAACTCCACATCCTTGGCCCGCCGGGTGCGCAGGTCGTTGAAGATGATCGCCCCCAGTCCCACGGCGCGGGCGATCGTCTTTTTTTCTCCCTCGGAGATCTTGCCGATGCGGGCCTCTTTGTCCTCCCCCCGCTCCTCGATGACCCGTTCGGCCCGCTGCACCGCCTCGTCGATGACATCCTGCAGGAAGACCACTTCTCCCCGCCGGGTGCTCATGCCCAGGACATGGCCGAATTCCACATGGACCATGCGGCGGTTCCAGTCATATCCCATGAGCTCCAGAACCTTGAAGAGCTGCTGGAAATGGAGCTTCTGGGGGGCCCCGACGACGTAGATCAGCTTCTCGAAGTTCCACTTCTGAAACCGGTATTCGGCGGCGGCGACATCCCGGGTGAGGTAAAGAGTCGCCTCGTCCTTCTTCAGGATGAGGGCCGGAGGAAGGTCGTACCGGTCCAGGGAGATGATCCAGGCTCCCTGGCTCTCCACGAGGAGGCCGCTCCCCCGCAGCCGTTCCACCAGCTCCGCCAGGCGGCCCTGGTAGAAGCTCTCCCCGTCGTACGAGTCAAAGGAGACTCCCAGGAAGCTGTAGAGGCGCTTGAACTCCTCGACGCTGATCTCCCGGAACCGCCCCCAGAGCTGGCGCGCTTCCGGATCTCCCGCTTCCAGCTTCTTGAACCAGGCCCGGGCCTCTTCATGAAGGTGCGGTTGCGATTCGCCCTCGGAATGGAACCGGCTGTATACCTCGAAGAGATGCCGCAGGGGATGAGCTTCCAGCTCGGCCGGGCTTCCCCAATGCTTGAACCCGGTGATGACCTCTCCGAACTGCTTCCCCCAGTCTCCCAAGTGGTTGAGGCGAATGACCCGGTAGCCCAATCGCTCATGGATTTCGCCCAGGGAGTGGCCGATGATGGTGGAGCGCAGGTGGCCCACATGGAAAGGCTTGGCAATGTTGGGAGAGGAGGACTCTACCAGGACGGTTTTCCCCTGTCCCTCCTGGCTCTTGCCGTAGTTTTCCCCTTGGGAAAAAATTCTTCGCAGAACCAGTTCCCCCCAAACGTCCCTCCGGATTCGGAAGTTGAGGTAGGCGCTCTCCGGTACGCATTCCCCTAGGAGCTTTCCGGGCTGGAACCTGCGGGCCATCTCCTGGGCGATCAAGGCCGGAGCCTTTCTTTTCAACTTGGCCAAGGAGAAACAGGGGAAGGCGTAATCCCCCCACTTGGGGTCCCGGGGAATCTCGATCCCCTTCTCCGCCTCCTCCACCGGCAGCCCGGTCTCCACGGATACAAATTCAGCTATGTCTCTCATTACTTCGTTCATCTTTGGTCTTGTAGTCGCCTAGTCGAGCAGTCTTGTAGTTGAATCGTGCGTGGTCGTTGGTCCGCAGTCCTCAATCAACGGTCTCTTATCTGAGGTCTGTTCGCCCCCGTCAACTGGCCAGGATCTCCCCGTACAGCTCCGGCTTCCGGTCCCGCAGGAAAGTCCAGACTCGGCGGGTCCGTTCGATCTCCGATAGGTCGATCGTCACCAGGACGACCCCTTCAATCGCTCCGCTGGGCTGATCCAGGAGGTCTCCTTCCGGCGTGGTGCAAAAACTTTTTCCGTAAAAATTCAGCTTGCCCTCTTTCCCTACCCGGTTGACCCGCAGGATGTAAACCCCGCTGGTGGCCGCATTGGCGCAGATGACCCGCTCCCATTTCTGGTGGGATTCCAGGGCTGCCGCCGTGGGGGCGAAGATCACCTGGGCCCCTTTCAAGGCCAGGATCCGGGATCCTTCGGGGAAGAAGTTATCCCAGCAGATCTGGACTCCGATCTTCCCGTACCGGGTCGGAAAGACGGGGAACCCCAGGTCGCCGGGTTGAAAATAGGCCCTCTCCTCCCACAGGGGCAGTTGGGGAACGTGGATCTTCCGGTACTTCCCCAGGATGGCTCCATCGGCATCGATCACTACGGCCGTGTTGAAATAAATCCCCCGGGGGTCTTTTTCGAAGAGGGGGAGGATCAGCACGACTTCCTTCTGCCGGGCCAGCTCTTGCATAGCCGCGGTGGTCGGGCCCGGAATTTCTTCAGCGAGCCGAAAGTTCTCCGGATTGATGTCCGCAGGGAACCAGTGGGTGGTGAAGAGCGCCTGGAGGCAGATCATTTGAGCCCCGCTCTCCACGGCCAGCCCGATCAGCCACTGGGCCCTTTCCAGGTTCTTTTCCGGGGCGGGGGTACAGTTCATCTGGATACCGGCGATCTTCAACATGGGTGGGGGGACTCCTCGTTTTTAAAAAAAGTCTAGCCCCTTTCCTCCCGGGGGTCAAGGATGAAAACCCCATACAATTGCGGATTGCGAATTGCGCATTGCGGAATTGAAAAACAACGCACGATGAACCAGACAATTCGAAATGCGCAATGCGCAATTGAAAAAAAACCCCGGAAGGGCCTCTTCCGGGGTTGAATGCGGGTCTAGCTATGATTGCCAGATTACAACTTCGCCACTTTTGTCGCTTGGGGACCTTTGGCGCCTTCGATGATCTCAAATTCCACCTTTTGTCCCTCGGTCAATGATTTGAACCCTTCGCCCTCAATGGCCGTATAATGCACGAAGATGTCGCGACCACCCTCTTGTTCGATGAAACCATACCCCTTTGCGTCGTTGAACCATTTGACCCGTCCCGTCAACTTCATTCAAATCCTCCTTTTCCGCACCCGGGCCGACGACCCGCGGAATCGGCCCCTTGCCCGCCGAGAGCACTCCGGCTTTTCGTCGTTGGCATTACCACAAAAGGCCAATTTCTGTCAAGTGGTAATTTTAGGGCTAAAATTCCCTTGACACACAATTCCTTTCTTTGTATATTCAACCCACCCAAAAGCGAGTTCTTATCAATTCAATTATTCAACCCACCCAAAAGCGAGTTCTTATCAATCGTTATCGAGGTGACCAAGGACAATTTCTTCGCCCATACCGGCAGGGGAGATGTCTGGCTGGGGCGGGGCGCTCTTCAGAAAGCACTCCCCCATTACCAGGAATCTCTCCGAGCCGGCCGGGTTATGCCGAGGCCCGCAACAATCTGGCCGTGATCCTGATGAAGGGAGGCGGAAGTTGAGGCCGAATTCCGGGAGGCCCTAAGTTACAAACCGGATCTATCGGATGCGCACAACAACCTCGGCGCGGCACTGGCCAGTCGAGGAAAATTCCGGGATCCCGCCAATCATTTCGCCAAGGCCCTGGAGCTGAAACCCGGTTATGTTGTGGCGAAAGAAAATCTCGCAAAATTGTTCAAGGACGGTAAGTTGAATCCATGAATGAAATCTGGTCGCCGGGAAAAACGGCTTGATCACGCGACGCATTGAGGATACCAGAAAATTCATGTACCGGAACCAGAAAATCATTGTCGTCATGCCGACCTATAATGCGGCCAAGATCCTCCGGAAGACCTACGACGAGGTCATGGAGCAGGGCATCGTAGATCTCGTGATCCTGGTAGATGACGCCAGCCGGGATGAAACTTCGGTGATTGCTTCAGCTTTGCCTCATACGCGGGTGTTTGTCCATGAACAAAACAAGGGTTACGGCGGCAACCAGAAGGCCTGCTAGCGGATGGCCGTGGAGGCAGGGGCGGATATCGTGATCATGGTTAATCCCGATTATCAGGTTACGCCTAAAATGATCCCCGTGATGGCAGCGATGATCGGAAACGACCTCTATCCCTGTGTTCTCCGATCGCGGATCCTGGGCGGATACCCGCTGAAGGGGGGCATGCCTCTGGGGAAGTACATCGCCAACCGCTTTCTCACGCGGGCCGAAAACTTCCTGCTGGGCGCCAAGCTCTCCGAATGTCATACCGGATACCGCGCCTTTTCGCGGGAGCCGCTGGAAAGCCTCGGCTCTGATGGCAATTCAAACGACTACCTTTTCGACGACCAGATGCTCGCGCAGATCATCTGGCGGGGTTACCCGATCCCCGAGGGGAGCTGCCCAACGAGATCCTTTACCGAGGCGTCGTTCATCAACCTGAGACGGAGTATTATTTATGGGATCGGCTGCGTGATGGCCGCCCTGACTTTTTGGCCGTCACGGATGCATCTCATTTGCTCTAAACTATTTCCGAGGTTGACATGACGCAGTCGGAAAAAAACCGTTTTCAGGAATTCTTCGGGGATGCCCGGTATGTTGGCCTGAAAAATCACCTGTACAACTACCTTCTCAGGAAAAAGGCCGTTGGAAAGGCGCTGCAGGGGGAAAAACGACTCCGGGTACTCGAAGTTGGCAGCGGACTGTCACCGGTAACGGATGCGGGACGACAAGTCGTTTATTCGGATCTCTCATTTTTGGCAATGCGTACCCTGAAAAAGAGCCACGGTGGGGGAGGGCATGTCGTAGCCAATGCTGAGAGCCTCCCATTTCAGACGGGGACATTTTCGCACGTCGTTGCCTCGGAGGTTCTCGAACACTTGCCTGATGATCAGATGGCCATCACGGAGATGGTCAGGGTCATGAATTCGTCAGGCTGCCTGGTGATAACCTTCCCTCAGGGGCGTCACTACTTTGCCGCGGACGACCGTTTCGTGAAACACTACCGCAGATATGATCTTTGCGACATGCTGGCTCTCCTCGAATATGCTGGCCTGAGACCCATTCTGGTTCGTAAGGTCCTGGGACCTCTGGACAAGGTCACGATGTGTATCGCCGTGGCGTTCTTCGCAATCCGTCAGAAAAGGCGCTCTAGCGCATGCAATCCGGCTGGTGCACCGGTACCGCCGGGTTTCACTACCATTTTTTTTAAGTGGTGCAACAGAGCCTTTATACAGTTAGCCCGGCTCGATGCGTTCATCACGCCCCGCTTCCTGTCGGCGGTAGTTCTGATCAAGGCCGTCCGGAAGCCCGAGCATGAAGGAATGACATAGAGAAAGGAGACAGCCCCATTGAACATTTTTTAAAGAGCCTTTCCCAGCCGGGCTTTACCATTATCCTCTCTGCGGGCTTCGGTTTTATGTCGGCAGGGCTGGGATGGTTTGTTCTGGCAAAAGTGCCTTTACGCTTCCGGGCCTTCCCGGAAAGGCTTTTTTTTTCCACGGTGGCGGGGTTTGGCATCCTGGGCTATGCAATCTTTCTTCTCGGCTGCCTGCAGATCCTTTCGCCATTGATCATCAGCATTACCCTTGCTATCATCTTCCTGTTTTCACTTGCCGGTTGGTGGAATCTGCGTCCCCTTCTGTCCCCTCCTTTTGAGCCGCAGAAAAAATCATTTTGGGGAAAAATTTGCGCAGTTCTTCTGACTGCCAGTATTGCGGGGGCGCTCCTTCTGGTTTTGACGCCCGAAACGGGCAAGGACGCCTTGATTTATCATCTGGCAGTCCCCAAGCTGTTCCTGAAACACCAGGGATTTTATTTCATCCCAGGCAATATTTTTGCGAATTACCCTCTCCATAGCGAAATGCTTTTCCTGGTCGGGTTGTTCCTGGGTGGCGATACACTCGCCAAAGGCATGCATTTTCTTGCCTTGCTGTGCGTATTGATGGGAATGTGGCAATTCATGCGCGCCCGTCCCGAACATGCCTATCCGATCCTGAGCATCGTTCTTTTTCTCACCATTCCGACTGTTTATATCTCCTCCCATACCGCCAATAATGATCTTTTCATCACCTTGTATTCTCTGGCGGCAGTCTTTGCTTTCATCAACTGGTGTGAACACCCACAAAAGGGTTGGATTGTCCTCGTTGGTTTTTTTTCGGGTCTGGCCGTTGCCTGCAAATACACGCTCATTATCCTTCCGGTGGCAGGATTTTTCGGCATCCTGCTGGCTTTGCATCGGCGCAACAACGACAATAAAACAGTATTTCACACCCTGACCCTCTACCTGATGGCCCTGCTCGTCGCCGGAAGCCCCTTCTATCTGAAAAACTGGATAGTTACCGACAATCCGTTCTATCCTTTTTTGTACGGGATATTCGGGGGACGAGGTTGGGAACCCGAACAGGCCAGCTCCTATGACCTGTTTGTCCGCAATCTGGGCATGGGCAGGACATGGTTGGATTATCTTCTCCTTCCCTGGAATATCAGCTTTCGGGCGGAGCTGAACAGTCCAAGGTTTGACGGTCTTTTGGGTCCCCTTTTCATCCTCACCCTGCCCTTTGCCATCGGGATTCGCAGAACCAGTGTAACGATGAAAGTTATTGCGGTTTACTGTGCCATTACCTTCCTGTTTTGGGCATCCAGCGCCCAGCAGCTTCGTTACCTTATCCCGGTCTTTCCCTTCCTGGCCATTATCACGGGATCGATTCTGACCTGCTACAGAAAACGGACCCTTCTCTTCGGGCTGCTATCCCTGATCATTGCCGGCGGTCTCGCATTCAACATGTACCACATCAGCCTTGACTTTATTAAAGCCAGTCCCGTGGGCGTGGTTATGGGAACCGAAAGCAGGGAGGCCTACCTGGGCCGCATGCTCCCTTCCTACAACATGTTCCGGTTCGTAAATATGAATCTTCCGCCTGATTCCCGGGTTTTTCTCATTTATCTGAAGAATTGGACTTTTTTATGCGATCAGGAGTGTTATTCCGACTCGATGTTCGAATCATACTCGATCCAGAAGATTCTGGCCCATTCACCTACGCCGGCCGCGGCCGCCGGAGAATTGAAATCGATGGGTTTTACCCACATCCTCTATGACGAAAGGTACATTTATGGGATTTTAAGTGTCTTTTCGGAAAACGAAAAAGCAGCTTTTTCCCGGATTGAGAAGGATTATCTGCGGCCGATCAGGTCGGAAGGTCCCTATCGTCTTTACAGCTGGGGTCAGGTCCTGCCTTGACAGTTACCCCGGCACCGTCATTGCCATCCAGACCTTTGGCGACTTTTTGGGATTCAATCCCCACGGCCATGTCCCGGTAACGGACGGATGCTTTACCGGGAGGAGATGTTCCGGGTCGCTCCTCCTCTGGACCTGAAAAAGCTGGAAGCGATTTTCGGGCACAAGGTCTTCAAGATGCTCCTGGCCAATCTGGCTTGCCAGGTCAAAGCCTGCACGGGAACCCACTGCCTAGGCCCATGCTCCGCCTGCTCTGAACCCGAACGGTTCAGGACCTGCCGGATCCATCAGGGATCCTTTCTCACAGCTCCCCATGAACGACGGTCACCTTTATCATGACCCCGACTATGCCTGGGACACTTACCTACAGTCGTAAAGATCGGGAATACGGGGCGGGAGGAATCGGTGTGCCCGGATGAGCCTCAAAAACGTCTGATGACCTCCGCCGAATCACTGAAAACCCGCTTTCGCCACCTCTACCCCGAAAACTCCCGAATCCCCGCTGAAAAGCCCCTAAACCGAACCCAAGATGTCGGGCTAAAATTCCCTGACATACAATTCCTTTCTTTGTATATCCAACCCACCCATAAGCGAGTTCTTATCTCAATCACAGCAGAACTGCAGCACCCCAGCACTGTATTCTCATTCCGCATTTTCCCTCCCCCCCAGCTGGCCACACGCCGCCAGGATGTCCGCGCCTTTGCTCTGCCGGAGCATGGCCGTGAAGCCCTTGGCCAGGAGGATTTCCCGGAACTTCTGGACCGCCTCATCCGCCGGCCGGCGGAAGGGGCTTCCCGGGTGTTCATTGAAGGCAATCAGGTTTATTTTGGCCCGGATTCCCTTCAACAGCTGGCTCAGCCTCTGCGCGTCTTCTTCAGAGTCGTTTACCCCCCCGATGAGGACATATTCGAAGGTGATCCTCTCCCGGTTCGGAAGGGGGATCTTCCGGCACGCGGAAAGGAGTTCTTTCAGGGGATACTTGCGGTTCACGGGCATGAGTTGGCTGCGTTGTTCATCGTTGGAGGCGTTGAGGGAGATGGCCAGTTTGACGAAGTTTCTCCGGGCCAGGAGGTCCTTCATTTCCGGGATGATGCCGGCGGTGGAGAGGGTGATCCGCCGGTTGGAATACTGGAGGCCCAGGGGGGACCTCAGGATTTCCAAAGCCTGGAGGACAGGGTGAAAATTCAGCAGGGGCTCGCCCATCCCCATGAGGACCAGGTTGGTGAGCTTCTGTTCCGGAGAGAGGCTGGCCCGCACGCTGATCACCTGGTCGAGGATCTCGGAGGGTTTCAGGTCCCGGACCCATCCCCTTTTTCCGGTAAGGCAGAATCGGCATCCTAGAGCGCAGCCGACTTGGCTGGAGATGCAGAGGGTGAAATGGTCTCGTTCCGGCAGAAGAACGCTTTCGACCGCCTCCCCGTCGGTGAGGATGAACCGATATTTCTTCGTCCCATCATCCGAAGAATGGACCTCTGCGGGCTCTAAATGGGTGATCGAGGCAGCTTCCTCCAATCTCTTCCGGAAAGTCCGGGAGAGGTTAGTCATTTCCTCGAATACCCGGACTCCTTTCCCGTATACCCACCGGGCCACCTGGATGGCGCGGAAGGGCTTCTCCCCCAGGGAGACGATGAAAGCCTCCATCTCCTTCAGGGATAGGTCCTTGAGAGAAACTCGCCCGCTCTCTTCGCTCATGGTTCTTTTGCCGCCGCCTCCCCCGCCGCCCAACCCGTGCTGAAGGCCGCCTGGAGGTTGTACCCCCCGGTTTTCCCGTCGATATCGATCACTTCCCCGCAGAAATAGAGACCGCGAAGGATCTTCGATTCCAGGGTGGAAGGATGGATCTCCTTCACCGTGACCCCTCCCGCGGTGATGATGGCTTCCTCCAACGGCCTGGCCCTCTTCAGAGGAACCCGCCAATCTTTGAGCAAGTCGGCGATCCTCTTGCGCCCCTCGGCCCGGATCTCGGCCCCTTTCTTTTCCGGGCCAACCCCGGCCTTCTGCAAGAATACGGGGATCATCCTTTGGGGAAGAAGGTTGGCCATGATGTTCAGGATCTTCTTCCGGGCCCCCGCGGCAAACTCCCGGAGGAGACGCTTCTCCACCTGTTCGGGGGAAAGGGCCGGTTTGAAGTCGATGGAAACCTCCACCTTTCCACCGCTCATCTCTTCCACGGCCAAGCCGCTCAGGGTGAGGATGATCGGGCCGGAAACCCCGAAATGAGTGAAGAGCATCTCCCCGAATTCCTCTTCCACCTTCAGGCCCGAGGAGCGGAGGGAGGCCCGGACATGCTTAAGGCTCAGCCCCTGCAAGTCCCGCACGTATTCCTCCTCCGTTTCCAGCGGAACCAGGGCCGGTCGAATGGGCTGAATGGAATGCCCCATCCTCTCGGCCATCCGGTAGCCGTCGCCGGCCGATCCGGTCCGGGAGTACGAGGCTCCCCCCGTGGCCAGGATGACCCTGGAGGCTTCCAGGAACTCCGAGTCGGTCTTGACTCCCATGACCCGGCCCTTCTCCTGGAGAATCTCGTTTACGGGGGTATGGAGCCGGATCTGAACCCCGCAGGAGGAACTATATTCCCTCAGGACTCGAACCACATCCGCGGCCCGGTTGGAAGCGGGGAAAATCCTCCTTCCCCTTTCCTCGACCGTGGCGAGGCCTCGTTTCTCGAAGAAGGAGATCAGGTCGTCGTTGAAGAAGCGGGAGAAGACGTTGTAGAGGAATTTGCCGTTGTGCCGGTAGCTCTCGATGAAGGTGGGAAGGTCGCCGCCGTTGGTCAGGTTGCACCGGCCTTTGCCCGTGATGGCCAGCTTGATGCCCACCCGTCCCATTTTTTCCAGGAGGAGGACCCGGGCGCCTCTTTCGGCCGCCCTTCCCGCGGCCATCAGCCCCGACGCCCCCCCGCCGATGACAATGACATCCGGTTTCAAAAGCCTTCACCGCAGAGTGCGCAGAGAACGCAGAGGAAGGAAAAATAAAGACCCTAGAATGGAGCCGACAAGGGAAAACTCAATTTTCCTGTTCATTTGAATGTTTCTGGCTTTTCTCGAAAATTCTCTGCGCTCTCCGCGTGCTCTGCGGTTAAATTTTCTTTTAACCGCAGATCTCCAGGGCGTTGAAGAAATAGCCCATCTCGTAGGCAGCCGTCTCCGGGGCGTCCGACCCGTGGACGATGTTCTGTTCCACGTTGGCCGCGAACTCTTTGCGGATGGTTCCGGGGGCGGCGTCCTTCGGGTTGGTCGCTCCCATGAGCTCCCGGTTCCGGCTGATGGCCTTTTCCCCCTCCAGGATCAAGACCACGCAGGGCCCGGAAGACATGAATTCCGTCAGGCTGTTGTAGAAAGGTTTTTCCCGGTGGACGGCGTAGAAGCCCTCCGCCCCCATCTTGCTCATGTGGATCATCTTCATGGCCGCGATCTTCAGGCCCGCCTTCTCAAACCTTTTGATCACTTCCCCGATCAGTCCCTTTTTGACCCCGTCGGGCTTGATAATCGACAACGTCCGTTCCATTCCATCCTCCAACCGATTGCTATGAGCCATGAGCTATCGGCTATTTTATTAATTTATATCCTTCCTCGAACCCCTTTACGTTGGCTTCCTTGAACCGCGTGGGGGAGTTGGAGGCGACCAGGAGCTTCATCTCCTCGTATTCGAAGAAGGGAACCACCTTGGAAAGCGCGCCCAGCATGACCACGTTGGTCATCTGGATGTTCCCCAGCTTCCTGGCCATCCCCGCAGCTTCCACGACGTGGCCGTTGGGGCAGTATTTCCGGATGGCCTTCAGAATATCCTCCATCTCGGGATACTCGTCCAGGGCCATGTTGTTCAGCACCGTGGGGATCTTCAAGGCGTTCAGGAGATAGATCCCCTTGGGATTCAATAGCCGCATGTGCCGCAGCAGTTCCACGTATTCCATCCCGATCAGCAGGTCGGCCTGCCCGCGGGAGATGATGGGGGAATATATCTCTCCGTCCGCCATGCGNNTGTTCATGGCGTACTGGGAGATGACCAGGGAGGCAAAGATGTTCCCCTGCCCTCCCACGCCGGATATGACGACGTCCATTTTCATGCGATGGCCCCCTTCTGGCAGACGTCTATGCAGAGCGCACAGCCCACGCAGAGCATAGGATCGATGGAAACTTTCTTCTTCTTTTTATCGAACGAGATGGCCGGGCAGCCGAAGTCGTTGATGCAGATCTGGCAGCCCGTGCATTTCTCCGCATCCACGGTCACTTCCCGCGCCTCGAAGACCTTCTTCCCCTGCCGGGTGGAAAGGAGGTAGCAGGGCATGGAAGAGACGATCAGCGACGGGCCCTCTTCCTTGACCGCGGCCTCCAGGGCCTCCTTGCACTGTTTGATGTCGTAGGGATTGACCACCCGGTAACTGACTCCCATGGACTCGGCCAGTTTGGGCACGTTGATCGGAGTGGTCTTCTCCCCGGCCAGGGTCGTTCCCGTTCCCGGGTGGGGCTGGAAGCCGGTCATGGCCGTGACCGTATTCTCCCCCAGGATCACGTTGACGTTAATCTTATTGTTGGCCGCGTTGATCAGCCCCAGGATCCCGTTGTGGTAGAAGGTGGAATCCCCGATGAAGGCGAAGACCGGCCGGTTCACTCCGGAAAGGACCATTCCGCTGGCCATGGGAACCGACGAGCCCATGCAGTAGATGGTGGACTGGAGTTCCAGGGGGCGGAAGGAGCCGGCATCGTGGCAGCCGATGTCTCCGGCCACAATGCCTTTGTGCTTCCGGACGGTCTGTTTCAGGGCGTTGAGGATGCCCCGGTAATTGCAGCCCGCGCACTGGGTCCGGGTCCGGATGGGAATGTGGATATCCATCGCCGGCGTTTCGGGCTTCTTCACCTTGACCTTGGGGGCCGCTTTTTCGATTCCCTCCAGGACCGCCGCGAGGCTCAGTTCTCCGTCGGAAGGCAGGAAACCGCTCCGCCCGAGAACTTCCACTCCCACCTTCTCCTCCTGGAAGATTTTTCTGCAGAGGCCTTCCACGAAGGGTTCGGTCTCCTCGAAGACCACCACGCGATCCAGGCCTTTGACGAAACCCAGGAGTTTCTTCCGGGGAAGAGGGAGGGTGCCCAGTTTCAGGAGCGGAAGTTTGGCGCCCAGGAACTGCTCCGCTTCCTTGATCCAGGTATAACCCATGCCGCAGCCGATCAAACCGACTTTTCCCTGTCCCTCCTCCACCCAGTTGTAGGGGCTTTCCTCCATGATCTTCTCGAGGACCGCCTGTTTCTCGTTCAGCCAGCGGTGCCGGATCTGGGGCCGCTTGAGCCCCCCGAACTGGGGCATCTCCACCGCGCTCATGATGAAACGTTCCCGGTCGGGCTCATAGTGCGCCGGGGGCAGGTCTTGGGGCAGGTCGTCGAACTCGATGATCCCCCGGGCATGGCAGACCCGGGTCACCGGACGCAGGCAGAAGACCAGCTCGGTCTTTTCCGAAAGCTCGAAGGCCTCCTTGATCATGGCCTTGGCCTCGGCCGGGTTGCTGGGGTCGAACATGGGCAGATGGGCGTACTGGTGGACCAGGATCCGGGTGTCTTCCTCGTTCTGAGAGGAGAGCGCGCCCGGGTCGTCCGCAGAGATCAGCACCATGCCTCCCCGGATGCCGGTGAAGTTCACGTGCATCAGAAAGTCGGTCACAACGTTGGTGCCGTTGTGCTTCATGACCGGCAGGGCCCGCACATGGCACAGGGAGGCCCCGGTGCAGAGCTCGAAGGCCACTTTCTCGTTGTTGGCCCACTCCACGTGGACCCCCGGGACTCCCAGGCACTCATCCACGATCTCCGTGGCCGGGGTCCCCGGATAGCCGGCGACCACCCGGACCCCGGCCTCCAGGGCCCCGCGGGCGATGGCCGTATTCCCCATGACGTATTTTTTTTCTTTCATCTTTTCCTCTCTCCTGATTTCTTTGCGGATCTTCTGCAGGGGGGAAGGCGAAATAGATCGATCAGCCTTTTTGTCCCTAAAAGCGGAATTATCTTGATTCTATTATGGAGAGGAGGGTTAGGCAAGGGGAAAGAACACCGGTCGGTTCGAAGAAAGATCGGGATGCGGGGCAAAAAGTTTCGGGTTTCAGGTTTCGGGTTCATGCGGCCAAAAGCAAATGAAAGCCTTTCCCAACTCGAAACCCGAAACGAATCTTTTACTGACACTGACACTCACACTGACACTGTCTTCAATGTCCGGTTGAATTACCGCCCCTTTCGTGGCATAGTGAAACGGGTAAAGGCAAGAATATTTTTTTGAGGTTGACCGATGAAAATCGAGTTTATCGAAGCTAGAGACCTGCCGGATGCGTGGTTTCAATGCGTCTACCGGATCTTGGATTCCGGTTATGAGTACAAGATCGACCACGGGAGCTTCGCCGGCCAAAAGCGCCGGGAGTTTGACTTTGTGGTGGTGCACATCAAGTTTCCCAGCGTCCGTCCCTTGATCCCCGACATCCCCCCCGGACTGGGGATTCCGCCCCCGACCACCATGGAATACGTGGATCAATACATGCGCTACTGGATCACCGACGAGCGCCAGGAAGGGGAGACCTACACCTACGGCGAGCGGCTGGTGAACCCCAAGATCAACGAAGTCCCCCTCGGAGTGAACCCGGTCGAAGAAGTGATCAAAATGTATAAGACCTCGGGTCCGGGGACCAACCAGGCGACCATGGAAGTGGGGATGCCCCAGGACATTACCAGCTCGGACCCCCCCTGCCTGCGTTTGATCGATACCCGGGTCCGCTACGGGAAGCTCCATTTTGTCATCTACTTCCGCTCCTGGGACCTCTGGGCCGGGTTCCCCGCCAACCTGGCCGGGATCCAGCTCTTGAAGGAATACATGGGCGCACAGATCGGGGTGGAAGACGGGGAGATCATCGCCGTCTCCAAGGGCATGCACCTTTACGATTACACCTGGGATTTGGCGAAACTGCGCACCTACCGAACATAAAGGATCGAGGAGCGAGGCACGAGGTTCGAGGAAAAAGACTAAGGATCGGGGAACGAGATTCTGGGTTTTCGGAAAAGACCATACCCCCCAAGAACCATTTCAATTCTGTTTTAAACCCTCCTTCCTCGGGCCTCGTTCCTGAATTTAGCCATGGAAGAAAAGATCAAAGCGATCTTGGCCTGCCGGGATAAGGCCTGCATTGACGAGCCGGGGCTGGCCCGGGCGGCGGTGTTGATCCCCCTTTTTAAAAAGAATGGAGAATATCACGTCATCCTTACCCGGCGGACGCAAAGCGTAGGGAGCCACAAGGGCCAAATCTCCTTTCCCGGCGGTCGTCAGGATCCGGGGGAAGCTCCCCTTTCCGCTGCCCTGCGGGAAGCCGAGGAGGAGATGGGAATCCAAAAAAAGGATGTCCGCATCCTGGGTGAGCTGGATGATATGTGCACCGTTTCCTCCGATTTCTGTATCGCCCCTTTTGTCGGCCTCATTCCCTACCCTTACCCCTTTAAGATCAGCGACCAGGAGATTGAAGAGGTCATCGAATTGCCCCTGACCGCTCTCTTGGATGAAACCAAATTCCGGGAAGAAGTCCGCGAGCGGAACGGTCAGCCCCTTCAGGTCTGCTTTTATGAGCACGGGAAGCACGTCGTCTGGGGCGCCACCGCCCGGATCCTGAAGCAACTGATGGATTTGATAGCCCGGCAGGGAAACAGGATGTAATGCCACCATCTTTGCCGGACCCGGATGAAGGAAGAAAGAAGCGCCTAAAAAACTGAACGTGCGGTAAACTGAGCCTATCGGCCCTTCCCGAATCCAGTCGTTGACTCCATTACAAACGGCCGCCAAAGCGCCCCGATCCTTGGCCATTCGGGATATGGAAAGGAAATAGTATCTATGGGAGATACGAGCGAGTTTTCCTTGACCATCCGTCTGTTCCTGAAGGCGTATCAATGGCGCAAGATCGATCCGGTTCCCTGGGCGCCTCTGAAGAAACCCCTGTCCCAGAGCAAGCTGGCCCTGGTGTCCAGCGCCGGCTTCGTATTGCCGGATCAACCCCATTTCGATGGAACGATCAAGGGCGGGGACCCGAGCTTCCGGGAAATCCCGTCCGGGGTCGACGTGAAGACGCTGGTGGAAACCCACCGCAGCGGGTCCTTCGACCACGTCGGGCTTCAGCAGGACCCCAACGTCGGTTTCCCGATTGACCGGGTTCGCGAACTGGCGGCCTCGGGGCGGATCGGCTCGGTCAATCATCGCCATCTTTCCTGCATGGGGTCCATCACCGAACCCGGCCGCTTGATCCGGGACACCGCGCCCCCCGCCGTCCGGGCGCTGGTCCAGGACCAGGTGGACGTCGCTCTCCTGGTGCCCGTCTGACCCATGTGCAACCAGACCGTGTGTCTGATCGCCGCTGAGTTGGAGCGCCAGGGAATTTCGACTGTGGTGATTCAGTTGCTGCGCAACGTAGCCGAAAAAGTCCGTCCGCCGCGGGCCCTGTTCGTTCCCTTCAAACACGGATACCCCCTCGACACGCCGGGGGACCCCCGCCGTCAACTTACGGTCATGGAGGCGACGCTGAAGCTTCTGGAAGATCTTTCCCTGACGGCGGGACCGGTGCTGCGGGATTTAGCGCCCCCAAAAGGGTAAAACCGGAAGGTTGATACCGCCTTGCGAACGTTTCTTCAAAAAACAATTCCCGAGGAAGAACGAGGATGCTGGAAAGGAGATTGGTGATCGGAGCCTTGATCCTGCTGGCCGCTTTCGTCCGGGTCGCGACAACCGAGGCCGCGGAGAAGTATAAAGGATACGTGAGGAGAGAAATCTTCATCCCCGCCCAGGAACTCAACCGGCTCATCCAGGCCAAAGACCAAAAGCCGGTGATCGCGGTGGCCAGCAAGACGGAGTATTACGCCGGCCATATTCCCGGTTCCTTCCATCTCTGGCGCCCTGGCAGAAGAAATAATCCTCCGGCAGCGGGCCGGTAAGCGGACATCGCCCGCCTATTTCTTCTTCCCCGCAATTTCATCCAGGACCGGCAGGATGTATTTCCTGAACTGCGCGGGGTTCTCGCTCATCGGGAAATGCCCGAGCCGCTCCATGATGACCACCTTGGACCCGGGAATCTTTTTCCCGGTCCGCAGGGTATCCTCCGGCGTGCAGGAAAAATCGTATTCGCCGGTCAAGAGGTAAACCGGGCAGCGCGAGGCATCGATTCCGGCCACTCGATCCCGGAAGTCGGAGTCGACCCGGTAGAAATAGAGGTCGCCCTTGAATATGCCCGGGCCGCTCTGCATATAGCCCCAGAGCGTTTCCCATCGCGATTCATCCGGGCTGTGGGGAGCCATGTTCCCGGAATTCAGGGCGGCGCAGACTTCGCCCCCGTGCACGTCGGGACGGTGCAGCCAGATGGTGTCATACCAGGGCTGCTGGTAGTCCGCTGCTTCCAGTCCGATCACCGCACCCAGTTCATCCCCGTGGCGCAAGGCCAGCTCGAGCACGATCCGGCCCCCCATGGAACCTCCCATGACCACCGGCTTCCTCAATTCCATGGCCCGGCAGAAGGTCATGATCGTGTCGGTGTAGAGCTGGGTGCTCAGGCGATATTCCCGGTCCTGGAAGCCCGCCGGCGGGTTCGACTTGCCATGCCACGGCAGGTCAAAGGCCAACACTCGATAGCTTTTGGTTATTTCAGAATCGGTCAATAGATGCCGGTACTGCCGGCCGTCGGAACCGGCGGTGTGCAGGCAAACCAGGGGAATTCCCGACCCCGCTTCCTCGAAATAAATCCGGTAGGGAATTCCCTGAACGGAGATCCGCAGGTATCGGCCGATGATGGGTTCGAACTCAGGCATGTCTACCCTCCTTGGCGAGTTTCCGCGGCGCTTCCAGCAGCTCTTTGAAATAGCGCAGGTTCTGCATCAGCAGCCGGAAGTCGCCGCTCACTTCGGCCTCCCCCTTTTTGGTCATGGCAAAGATGTCCTGATAGCCGGGGGGCGGATAGAGCTGCCAGAATTTTCCCCAGGCTTCGGCCGAGGCCCGGACCGTGATACTGCAAGGCCGCATGAGGAAGGGACCTTCTTCCACGCCGGCAATCCGTCCCTCCTCAATCTTGATGCGGTATTCGTCCTTGCCCACCAGGATCTGCACTTCCGTGGTCACCAGGCGGCCCCGAAATACCACCGATGGGTTTCCATTCACCAGTTCCGCCAGCTTTTCAACCATGACTATCGTCCTCGCTTCCCTGAAAATCCTCTTACCCGTCAAGGGTATTTTAGTGTCTGAAATGGGGATGTCAAATATTTTTTTGTGATGTTATCCTGGAAGGTGTGGGCTTGTACCCCGGTCTTTTCCGGGTCGGACCGCGGGTTTTTGCCGATTTTCTTCGCTGACCCTAAAGAGGAAGGTCCTTAATTGATAAGGACATGACTGAAAATGCATGATGAAGCGATGGCAACGAAGTCAGTCAAGAGGCCTGAATTAATTTTTGGAGCGCGCCGGCAGGACGGCGCTTTTTCGGGGCCTGCGGACTGGTCCGCCCTCCGGGTGGTGCGACGTGTCGCGCCTTCGAAAGCGGCGACACGTCGCCGCGCTCCCAGATAGCTTTATGATAACGAAAAAGCTGGTANNCTCCCATAGATATCGGCGGAAAAAGGCCCATGCATGTCAGAAATCTTTATCGATGCTGATGGCTGCCCGGTGAAGCCGGAAGTCTATCGGGTGGCCAAGCGTTACGGGCTCAAGGTCAACTTGGTTTCAAACTCACGGATGCGGGCTCCGCAGGAGGACTGGCTTGAAGTCGTCATCGTGGAAGGACAGTTCAACGCGGCGGATGATTGGATCGTCGAGCATGCGGGCGAGGATGATATCGTGATCACGGGGGATATCCCCCTGGCTTCCCGTTGCTTGGAAAAGAATGCCCTCGTACTCGGCCCGGCGGGTCGCGTTTTCACCGGGGAAAGCATCGGCGAAGCTCTCGCAAGCCGGGAACTTCTGTCCCATCTCCGCGATCTCGGGACCATAACCGGAGGGCCCGCTCCCTTCGAGAAACGAGATCGGTCCCGCTTCCTCCAGCGCCTCGACGAAACGGTCCAAGCCATCCGCGGCAGGAAGCAGCAGGCAATGAAAGGGAAATGATGGACGGTTCAAATCGCGTCGGTATAAAATCAGGCGTAAAGGTCCTAATCGTATTGAAGAAAGACCAGCATTCCGGGAAACTGACGGAAGGCATCGTGAAGGACATCTTAACCAAATCCCCGACTCATCCCCATGGCATTAAAGTCCGGCTGGAAAACGGGGAAATCGGACGCGTCAAGAAAATAATAGAAGGCTAGGCTGGGGCCTTGAGTGAGCTTATGCGCCTATCCCCAAGATCCGTGCGCCCACGGGGGGTTCAATCTTTATTCTTGATCAATGATCTTTTCTCATTCCTCCTTCAAATCAAGAAATTCCCCTTCCTTCCCGCTGGAAACGGGAAAGGCTTCAGGCCTGATCGGGGATCAGACTCTACAGAATGGTCAAGGAGGGGGTGGGGTTCCGGCAAGAATAGAGGGCGCTGAACCGATTTTTTTATTGAACCGACAATTCCGGGATTCCGGAATCCCTTGCCCTGATCGGGAGAGATAGACCCCCATTGGGAATGGAGGGCTTGCCCCGGTTCTTCCCTTCCCTTTTGGCCCGATAGAGGTTCTTGTCCGCCTCTTCGATCAGTCCCTCGGGGCTGGCCGGGCAATCCAGCCCATTCAGGTCTATTCCCGAAACTCCGAAACTGGCGGTGACCTTTAGGGATTGATTCTTGAAAGGGAATTTTTCTTCGGCCACCCGGCGGCATAACCGCTCGGCAACCGAGGTTGCTCCTTTTAGATCCGTGTTCGGCAAAATAAGCAGGAACTCATCCCCTCCGTATCTGACGACCCAATCAACCCCATCCCGTATGGAGTTCTTAAGGAGGCTTACAAAATTCTTTAAAATCAAATCTCCAGCCAAATGCCCATAGGAGTCATTCAACTGCTTGAACCCGTCTAGGTCGCATAGGATGAGCGATAGGGGCTGCTGATACCGAAAAAATTTCTTAATCTCATTGGGGAATTGCTCTTGGAGGTAACCCCGATTGAAGGCCCCGGTCAGCGGATCGGTAATCGATAAAAATTTGATTTCTTCATTTCTTTTCCTCAGGGAGCTCTCAAACTCGATGATCCGATCCCCTGCCTTGAGGGCGGCCATCAGTTGGTTTCGTTCTACCGGCTTATGTAAATTTTGATCGACCCCCGCCTCCAAGGCTTCGACGATTTCACCGTTGGATGGATGGGCTCCGAGTAGAATGACGTAGGGATACCCGGGGAACTTTTCCTTCCTGATCCTTCGACAGAGTTCCAGCCCATCCATCTCCGGCATTTCCCGGTTCGTGATGACGATCGGGCAGAATTTTTCCCTTAACATGGCCAAGGCCTGAACCCCATCCCCTGCCGAAGAAACATGATATTCAGCTTCTTGCAGGATGCCTTCGATTCTCTTTAAAGAAGGCCGATCATGATCCACAATCAAAACAGGCATTGGTCTATCCATTTCCCGGCGTCCCTTTTTCCTTTTCCCCGTGGCCTTGGGTTCTATTGCTTCTTGCTTCTTAGGCCTTCCCATCTTCAATCTTAAGAAATTGCAAGATCAATGCCACGGAATAAGAAAGTCCCTTCTTCGCTCCCTTCGCCCTGCCAAGCATCCGGTATTCATTGAAATCAATTGCGGAATCTATGACCTTTCTTTCTTAATGCCCTGGTTTTGGAACCTTCCATCCCCCGGGAAAAAGAAGGGGGAAATTCCCATTTTGTATGGAAGCCCTCCCATAGAATCCCGCTCCTTCGCCTATTTAAAGATTCAAAAATGATGGCCCCCGGAAACTCCCGGAATTACCAATTATCGCTGGGGTTTTGGAAGGGAAAAGATTTCCCTGAATGCCGCTGGCATGGTTCTTGATACAGGGGTACAGCGAATAGGATGACCCNNGTACAAGCGAATAGGATGACCCGGAGCAGGAGGACGAAGGATCAAACGCTCGAAAGGCTGAAGCCCCCCCTGGAAAGGTAGGTCAGAGCCATGCAGAGAGGAATCGATTCGAGGAATCGGCTTGGGCTCTTCTTTAGGCGTATGAAGTATTTGCCGAAAGCCTTTAAAGAAGATTTCCCGGCCGATCGCTCCTCTAAGGAAGAGGAGAAACGGCAACAAGTGATGGTCGGCTACCTCATCGGTAAAATATTGGTCGATCGGAGAGTGCTCAATTCCGGGCAATTGGCGGAGGCGCTCAAGAGACATCGGGAACTCCAAGAAAAGGGCCGCGGCAAAAATCTGGGAGCCCTTTCGGTAGAGATGGGATACACGACCACTAAGGAGTACCTGAATGCCCTGTCCCAGTATTTGGGGTTACCGGTCATATCCCTTCTGAAGTTTATTCCTTATCCTGCAATGCAAGGGTTATTGGTAAACCGATATGTCCAGAAAAATAAGCTTCTCATCCTGGCGGACTATGGGACCGAGGTGATGCTGACGCCGACCGAGCCGGCCCCCTTGATCCCGGAGGAATTACAGAAGACATGTAGGCCCAGGGACAAGGTGGATTCTCATCTGGCCGACCCTTTCGAAATAGAAAGATGTTTCCACCTCCCTTATGGTAGCCAGAATTCTTGAATGACGGGGGACGAATATGCCTGAAGCGAGTGAAAAGAAAACGGGATTACCCACCCGGGGAGCGGAGCCAAACCTTCTGGGCTGGAAGCTTCTGGCTGCCAAGCTGATTACCGAACCGCAGCTCAAGGAGGCCCTGGAGAGGCAGAAGACGAAAGGGGGAAGGCTGGGCGAGAACCTCATCGAACTCGGTTTCCTGACCCCCGAGGAATTCAACGGCTTCCTGAAAAAACACCCCGACGCTCCCAATACCGTGGAAGAAACGGGGCTGGAACTTTCCTTCATCGCCGAACTCGCCCTCAAACATATCCTCTTTATGGGAGAATTCAAGTTCGCGGACATCGCGGAGAGGGTGAAACTCCCGGTTTCGCTGGTCGATCCCCTGGTTGAATTCCTGCAACGGAATAAATTCGTGGAGGTCAAGGGCGCGAGCCAATACCTGCGCTCCACCTACAGGTTCACCCTGACCGACCAGGGTCGGAAGAGGGCGACGGAGCTCCTGGAGATGTGCGGCTACATCGGTCCTGCTCCAGTGACCCTGGAGGATTACCGCAAGAGGACCGATGCGCAGTCGGTGAAGAACGTCCATGTAAACCAGGAAAGTTTGCAGCTCGCCTTCTCCAATCTGGTGGTAAACGAAGAGGTGATGAAGCGTCTGGGGCCTGCCATTATTTCGGGGAAGTCCATTTTTCTGTACGGGCCTCCGGGAAACGGGAAGACGTCCTTTGCCGAGGCCATCGGCAAAACCCTCACCGAGACCGTCTATATTCCCCATGCCATTCTCGTGGGGGGAGACATCATCAGCGTCTTCGACCCGGTCAACCATGTTCCCGTCGCGCCCGAGGTGAGCGAGGAAGTCGTCGACAAACGATGGATTTTTGTCAAAAGGCCGGTCCTCGTGACCGGGGGTGAACTCACCCTGAAGACGCTGGACCTTGAATTCGACTCCGTTTCCAAGTTCTACCTGGCCCCCCTCCAGATGAAGGCCAACAACGGCCTTTTTATAATCGACGATTTCGGGCGACAGCCCATAGAGCCGAAAATGCTCCTGAACCGGTGGATTGTCCCCCTGGAACGGAGGGTTGACTTCATGACCCTGCACACCGGGATGAAGTTTGAAATCCCCTTCGACCAGCTCATCATCTTCTGCACCAACATGGAGCCCAAAACCTTGGTGGATGAGGCTTTCCTCAGAAGGATTCGGTACAAGATCAACATCGGCCACCCGACCGAGGAAGAATTCGAAACGATCTTCATCGCCGCATGCCAGGAAAAGGGGTTGCCTTTCGACAAAGAAGTCTTCGATCATCTCCGCGAAAATTACTACCGGAAACTCGGCGTCACCCCCAACGCCTGCCATCCCCGCGACCTCATCGACTTCATCATCGACAATTCCCGCTACTACCGGCACCATCCCCGCTTGACCAAAGAGGGGATCACCGAGGCTTGGAACAACTACTTCGTGGAGAAGTAAAACCGGAACGGCTGATAAGAGGAGGGAAAAGGCGAGAGAACCGGCCAGGTCGGTGATTTGCGAGATTGGCGGAAAGGGCGCGGGGGTGATTTGTGGGATGATCTCACAGCTTTGGGAATGACAAGGGGAAAGGGAAAACAGGAAGGGCGACCAGCCGGCCGCCCCTACAGAGAATTTGAGGTAAAATCAGATCTGGTCGCTGTCTTCGACGGGTTCTTCGAAGACGAGGCTTTTCTGGATCTCTTCGGCGGCTTTGACCCCCTCGTCGAAGGCCAGTTTGTTCTGCTTCTCGGTCCCCTTGGGAATGCGGGCCATGACCGCCGCTTCCATGGATTCCAGGTTAACGACCCCCGCGCCGAGGGGAGTTACGGGAATCAGCCTGCTCAGCGCCCCGAGGGCCACGATGTTGGCCATCTGCTCCCGCCCGCATTTTTCCTTGGCGATCTGGGTGAAAGGAATCCTCACCGTACGGGGATAGGTCACCTGGGGTACCAGCTGGGAATCGACCACCAGCAGGCCGGCCGGTTTCAGCTCATCGGCTGATTCGTCGCAGGCCATCTGGTTCATGGCCAGGAGGATATCCAATCCCATGGCTTTGGGGTAGTCGATCTCCTTGTCGCTCACCACCACATCCGCCCGGCTGGTTCCCCCGCGGGCGGCCGGTCCATAGCTCACCGTCTGGACGACATGCTTTCCTTCATAGACCCCCGAGGCCTCCGCCAGGATGAGCCCGGCCAACACCAATCCCTGGCCACCGGAACCGCTTAATCGAATTTCATAACGATCGAGCATAAAGATTCCCTACATTCCTGCAAATTTAATGGGACACAGATGAACACGGATGAACACAGATCCGGCCGAACGGGCGCGCGCCGCGCGCCCCTACGGAGATCTGTACCTTTCTTCTTTTTCAATCCGCAATCCGCNNCGCAATTTTTCTAGTGCCGGTCGGACGCTTCCCGCCGGTCGCTCTCCTCTTTTTCTTCCTTTTCCTCGGGAGCCGGGGGCATGGCTTCTTTGGCTTTCTGACGGAGCTTGGCATACTCCTCGTGGTAGGTCGGTGCCTCCCGGTCCACCAGCACCCCGACCTCAAACTTATCCGCCATCTCCGCGGGAGAGAGCGTCTTGGCCTTCTCCACCGGTACGGCGTGGTCCCGCTGCCACTTCATCATCTCCACCTGATTGCCCCGCTTGTTCAGCCTCCCGAAATGGGTCTGGCACTGGCTGATCACTTCGACCACGCTGAACCCCTTTTTGAGGAGAGCCTTCTCGATCAGCTGGTCGAGTTGACGGGCATGAAAGACCGTTCCCCGCGCGACGTAGACCCCCCCGGCGCAGACCGCCAGTTGGGAGATGTTGAAGCTGTTCTCCACCGTTCCATAGGTTGCGGTGGTGGCCCGATCCCCATAGGGGGTGGTGGGAGAATACTGGCCGCCGGTCATGCCGTAAATGCTGTTGTTCACGATGATCGCCGTAAGATCGATATTCCGGCGGGCGGCATGGATGAAATGGTTCCCTCCGATGGCCGTGGCATCCCCGTCGCCCATGATTACGATGACCTTCATCTCGGGCTTGGCCAGTTTCGCCCCCGTGGCGAAGGTCAGCGCCCTTCCATGGGTGGTATGCAGGGTGTTGAAATCCACGTACACGGGCAGTCTTCCCGAGCAGCCGATCCCGGAGACCATCAGGATTTCGTCCTTGGTGTACCCGATGTGGTCGATGGCCCGGATGAGCGAGCCGAGCAGGATGCCGATGCCGCATCCTCCACACCAGACGTGGGGAAACTTCTTGTCATGGCGCAGATATTTGTAAATCAGGGGGCGATCGTCGATCATCTCTTCTCCTTCAACTTGGCTAAAATCTCCCTGGGGCTGATGATCGTGCCGTCGATCTTATTCAGGGTGAGCACCTGGGTCATGCCCTCATTCACCCTCTTCACCTCGCGGGAAATCTGCCCCATGTTCATTTCCGGAACGAGGAGCGTCTTCCCCGCCTTGACCAATAGCTCGATGAAAGAGCCGGGAAAGGGCCAGAGGGTGATCAATTTCAACATCCCCACCTTCAACCCTTCGCTCCGCGCCTCCAGGACCGCCCGGCGGGCGGAGCGGGCCACGCAGCCGTAAGCGATGATCACCACATCGGCATCCACGGTCATGAAATGCTCCACCAACCGGATATCTTCCGCATGAGTGGTAATCTTGCGGAACAGGCGGAGGAGAAACGGTTCGATTTCATCCTTGCGCAGGGTGGGAAACCCGCGGATGTCGTGGGTCAGGCCGGTCACATGGTACCGGTACCCCTCTCCGAAAGTCGCCATGGGGGGAACGCCGAAGCTCGTATCCTCGTAGGGAAGATACCACTCGGGGGGGACGGAGGGTTTCACCCGGTCGATCACTTCCACCGTTCCCGCTTTGGGAAGGACCACTTTCTCCCGCATATGGGCCACGACTTCATCCAGGAGGAGCACCACGGGAGTGCGGTACTTCTCCGAAAAATTGAAGGCCTTCACCGTCATGGTAAAGCATTCCAGGACCGAGCTGGCGCTGAGGACGATGATCGGATGGTCCCCGTGGGTCCCCCAGCGCGCCTGCATCACGTCCCCCTGGGCGGGGTTGGTGGGCAGGCCGGTGCTCGGCCCCCCCCGCATCACGTTCACCACGACGCAGGGAACTTCAGTAATGCAGGCATAGCCGAGATTCTCCTGCATGAGCGAGAATCCGGGCCCGGACGTCGCGGTCATGGATTTCGCCCCGGCCAGGGAAGCCCCGATGATGGCGCCCATGCTGGCGATCTCGTCTTCCATCTGGATGAAGGTTCCGTCCACCTGGGGCATCCAGACCGAGAGTCGTTCGGCAATCTCCGAGGCCGGAGTAATCGGGTATCCGGCGAAGAACCGGCACCCGGCGGCGACGGCCCCTTCGGCGCAGGCCTCGTTCCCCTGCATAAGCTTGGCACTGGGATCAGGCTTTTTCACCCTGCTCACTCGCTCCTTCCTTCGTTTCCCCCGACGCCTTGGCTGAACCCTTGGCCTCTTTCTTCCTGGGAGAAATCACGTTGATGGCGAAATCCGGGCAGCGCAACGCGCACAACTGGCATCCGGTGCATTTGTCGGGCTCCTTGGCGTAGGGGGCACCCGATTCATCCTCCGCCAGGACCCCGGCCGGGCAGAANNTGCTTTTCCTTCTTGGCCATGAACTCAACTTCCCTTTCGTTCCTGTAAAACCCGCTTCATCGTTAGGCCCATGTCGGCGGGGTTCTCGATGACGACCGCCCCCGCGGCGCGCAGAGCCTCCATTTTCCCCTGGGGCGAACCCGCCCCCGCGGATATGACCGCTCCCGCATGTCCCATCCGCCGGCCGGGGGGAGCGTTCTGACCGGCGATGAAGGCTACGACCGGCTTCCGAAAATGACGGCGAAGGTACTCGGCGGCCTCTTCCTCCAGCTCTCCGCCGATCTCCCCGATGAGCATAACCGCCTCGGTCCGGGGGTCCTGGTGGAAGAGTTCGAGGACTTCCACGAAGGTCATACCGATGATCGGGTCGCCCCCGATGCCCACGCAGGTGGACTGGCCCAGCCCATGCCGGGTGATCTGGTCCACGGCCTCATAGGTTAAGGTCCCGCTGCGCGAGGTGACCCCCACGGACCCGGGCCGGTGAATGTAGCCGGGCATGATCCCGATCTTGCATTTTCCCGGCGTAATGACCCCCGGACAGTTGGGACCGAGGAAGCGGCAGTTTCGGCCCGCCAGGTATCCCTTGGCCACGACCATGTCCAGGACGGGGATCCCTTCGGTGATACAGGCGATGAGCTCGACCCCCGCATCGGCCGCTTCCATGATGGCGTCGGCGGCATTGGGCGGCGGGACGAAGATCATGGAGGCGTTGGCTCCCGTCTCCCGGACGGCTTCGGCCACGGTGTTGAAGACCGGCAGGCCGTCCATCCGGGTCCCCCCCTTTTCGGGGGTCACCCCTCCGACCATCCTGGTCCCGTAGGCCACCGCCTGGCGGGTGTGGAACATTCCCTGTTTTCCGGTGATTCCCTGACAGATGACCCGGGTATTTTCGTCCACCAGGATGCTCATGCCCGCCCCCGCATCGCGACCGGAATGCAATTCTATTTTTTATCCTAAATAATTTGATCTCTCCCCGTCAAGAGAAAAACCCGGAGGAATGCCCCCCTTTCCCTGACCCGGCATAGCCGGAACTGAAGAGGGTGTTGTAGGGGCGGTTCGCGAACCGCCCCTGCACGCCTGCCTAGCAGGCTGGATATTGTGTTCTTACCAGCATATTGGTATTCGGTTCGTATGAAACGCCTCAATCACTTCTTCCCTCGCGCGGGGGAACAACGTTCTCAGCGGTTTTCTTTTTTTATTGTACCCTCGCGCCTTTCCTCCTCCATGACCCCTGTCATGAAAGCCCCCGGCCTTTCGGGGTGGAATGAAGAAAAAACCTTGACGCCACTCCCTTCCTAAGCAATATTATTCTCAGATTCAGGTTCGGCGATTTTTACGAAGAGGTTATCGGCATTTTGCCCGTCGGATTTCAATTCTTTTTAAATCTCCTTCCGGCGAACCCTCCGGCGGGTGAGGACGGTTGCTCCCCTATTCCCGCCGGGTAGAAAAGAGAAAAGAAAGAATGGCGGATCGTGGGAAAAAGAAATCTGGCCTGCTCCCCCCCGGGGGGCATTTTCTGCAGGGGAACGAAGCCTGCGCCGAGGGGGCCATCGCCGCCGGTTGCCTTTTTTACGCCGGCTACCCCATCACCCCCTCCAGTGAAATCATGGAGAGGATGTCCGTCCGGCTGAGAGACGTGGGCGGGGTCTTCATCCAGATGGAAGACGAGATCGCCTCCATCTCCGCCATGCTGGGCGCCTCCTGGTCCGGGGCCAAGGCCATGACCGCCACCTCCGGCCCGGGGTTCAGCCTCATGCAGGAGGCCGTGGGATATGCGGCCTTCACCGAGACCCCCTGTGTGATCATCGACGTCCAGCGGGCCGGTCCCTGCACCGGACAGGCCACCCGGGTGGGAAGCGGAGATATCATGCAGGCCAAATGGGGGTCTCACGGCGATTATCAGGCTCTGGCCTTTTCCCCCTGGTCGGTCCAGGAGATGTACGACTTCACCCTCCGGGCGTTCAACCACGCGGAGCGCTTCCGCAACCCGGCCCTCGTCCTGGCGGACGAAGCGATCGGCCATCTCCGGGAGAGCATCCGGGTTCCTGACAAAGTCGAAGTCTGGAACCGGAAGAAAGTCAAAGGAGAGGCTATTTTTGACACCGACGAGGAAGACGGGGTTCCTTCCATGCCCGCCTTCGGCGAAGGGCTCCAGCTCTCGGTCACCGGCTCCACCCACGACGGCTGGGGAGTCCGCAAGTCTGACGCCCCCGAGGTGCACGCCAAGCTGGTGAAGCGGATCAACGAAAAAATCCTGAAGGCCAGAAAGAGAATCGTGGAGACTGAGTCTTACTTTCTGGACGATGCCGAGGCGGCGGTGATCGCCTACGGCTTCACCGCCCGGAGCAGCCTCTACGCCGTCAAGGCCTTGCGCAAGGAGGGAAGGAAGATCGGCCTCCTGCGTTTGAAGACCCTCTGGCCCTTCCCCGGCGAGGAGATTCAAGAGGTTGGGAAAAAGGTCCAAAAATTCATCATTCCGGAGATGAACCTCGGTCAAGTGGCCGGAGAGGTGAAGAAGGTCTTCTGCGGCGACGTCTTCTCCTACTCCCAGACCAACGGGGAAGTCATCGGCCCGGAAGAGATCATCGTCTTCGTGAGGAGGATCGGGTCATGAGCCGGGCCATGGAGAAGTACCTGCGACCGGGGTTGAAAGGCACTCCCTTCTGCCCGGGGTGCGGCCACGGGATCCTGATGAACGCCCTCTTGCGGGCCATCGACAGCCTGAAGATGGACATGGAGAAGATGGTTTTCGTCTCGGGCATCGGCTGCGCGGCCTGGATTCCCAGCCCTCACTTCAAGGCCGACACCCTTCACACCCTTCACGGAAGGGCCATCGCCTTCGCCACCGGCGTCAAGCTCTTCAAGCCGGACCTCACCGTCGTGGTGGTCAGCGGGGACGGGGACCTCTCCTCCATCGGCGGGAACCACCTCATCCACGCCGCCCGTCGGAACATCGACCTCAAGGTCATCTGCGCCGACAACATGGTTTACGGCATGACCGGCGGCCAGGTGGCCTCCACGACTCCCAAGGGGGCCAAGACTTCCACCACCGGGCAGGGAAACCCCTACCGGCCTTTTGACCTCTGCAAGCTGGCCCGGGCCGCGGGAGCGACTTACGTAGCCCGTTACTCGGTGACCCAGCCCATGGCCCTGATCAACTCCCTGAAGAAGGCTCTGCGGCACGTGGGCTTCTCCTTCCTCGACGTCCTCTCTCCCTGCCCGACCCAGTTCGGCCGGAGAAATCGCCAGGCCAGGCCCGAAGATATGATCCAGGAACTCATCCGCCAGTGCATCCGGAAGGAAGAGGCCGAGCAGCTGTCCGAGGAGGAGCTGGAGGGAAAGATCCTTACGGGGGAATTTTAACCATGGCGGGAATCACGCAAATCAGGCTGGGAGGCTTCGGCGGGCAGGGAATCGTCCTGGCCGGAGTGCTGCTGGGGCATGCGGGGGTGATCGAAGGAAAGCAGGTTTCGGTATCCAACTCCTACGGAGTCGCCGCCCGGGGTTCGGACTGCAAGGCGGAGATCATCTTTGCCGAAGGTCCCATCGATTATCCCCACCTCGTCGCCGCCGACTTTTTCCTGGCCATGTCGCAGGGGGCCTACAACGCCTACATAAAAGATGTTCGGCCGGGTTCCGGCCTGGTCATCCTCGACCAGGGGTTTGTGAAGCCCCAGGAACTTCCCCTGGTAGTTCAAAAGTCCGTCCCGGCCACGAATTCGGCGATTGCCAAGTTGAAGGAGAGGCAGGCGGCCAACATCGTCCTCCTGGGGGCCTTCGTGGAGGTCTCCGGGATCGTATCCGTAGAGGCCATGCGGAAAGCCATTAGGACCCAAATCGATGAAAGATTCCGGGCCTTGAACCTCAAGGCCCTCTCGCTGGGTATGGAGCTGGGGAGGCAACTCCATGGTTGAAGGAAGAACCCACAAGCCGGTCATCCTGAAGGACCGATGCCAGCAGTGCAATATCTGCATTCGAGGTTGCCCCGCTGAACTCATCCCCGAGTTTCGACAGGAAGACAACAGCCTTCGAGGCACTATCTACGGGGGAAAGGCTTCCAGCCTCCCTCCCAAAGCGTCCGACCCCCTTCCCCCCTGCCAGGACGCTTGCCCCATCCACCAGGACACGCGGGGATACGCGGCCCTGGTCGCTCAGGGAAAATTCTCCGAGGCCCTGGAGTTGATCCGGCAGACCAATCCCCTCCCGGCCATCTGCGGGTTCGTCTGCCACCATCCCTGCGAAGAGGCCTGTCTGCGGGAAGACGTCGATCAGCCGGTCCCCCTGCGCCTTCTGAAGCGGTTCGTCGCCGAGGTTGAAAATGCCGAGGTCCCCAAGGCGGCCAAGCCGCGCCGCCTCGGAAGGGGTAAAGTCCTGGTCGTCGGGTCCGGGCCGGCAGGACTGGCGGCGGCCCACGATCTGAGTCTTTTGGGATATCGTGTTACCATCTGGGAAGCCCTTCCCGTCCTGGGAGGAATGCTCGCCGTGGGGATTCCCGAATTCCGCCTGCCCCGGGGAATTCTCCACCATGAGATCGAGAGGATTCAGAACCTGGGAGTGGAGATAGAGACCGGCCATCGTTTTTCTCTTGAGCCGGGGAAGAAGGCCTTGTCCAAACTCGGCTACGACGCCGCCTTCATCGCCACCGGCGCGCACCGGTCGGTGAGGCTCAACCTGCCGGGTGAGGACCGGAATGGCACCTTGTACGGGGTGGAGTTTCTGCGCGACGTAAACCTGGGGAAGAAGGTGGAGATCGGGAAGAGAGTGGTGGTCATCGGCGGGGGAAACGTGGCCCTTGACGCCGCCCGGACGGCTCTCCGCTTGGGTTCCAGGGTGGANNGCTCCATCTCCTGACCGGCCCCACCCGCATCCTCAGGAAGGGCGCCCGCGTCGCCGGGCTGGAGTGCGTACGCATGAAACTGGGGGAGCCCGACTTAACCGGGAGGAGGCGGCCGATTCCCGTCCCCGGGTCTTCGTTCCAGGTTTCCGCCGACACCCTCATCGCCGCCATCGGCCAGCGCACCGACTTCCAATCCCTGAAGGGACTGGAATTGAACAAAGACGGTACGGTTCGGGTCGACCCCCAAACCGGGGCGACATCCTCGAAGGGAATTTTTGCCGGAGGGGATGTGGTCACCGGCCCGGGCTGGGCTATCGACGCCATCCAGGCCGGGAAAAAGGCGGCCGAATCGATCCACCGCTACCTTTTGTGAGTGAGGAAAAGAATGTTCAAGGAGTGCGAAAAGCCGCTGCCCCACAAAAAAAGAAAAAGCCCGGTTCCCAAGGGAAAGGATAAGAAAAAGGAGGCCGTGGACCCCGGCCTCTCCGCCCAACAGGCCATCCAGGAGGCGCAGCGCTGCCTGAGCCTGAGGGGTTGCGACTCCTGCGACCTCTGCTCCCTTCTGTGCCCCGAGCTCTGCGTCACCCGTAATGAAAAAACCGGAGAAGTCCAGATCGACCTGGATTATTGCAAGGGATGCGGGATCTGCGCCTCCGTCTGCCCCAGGGGGGCCATCCAGATGCTTCTGGAAAAAGAAGAATGAGGCACGGGGATTTCTGGCTCGACCCATCCCACTGATTTTTTTTGACCTTCCTGCTCAAGAAAGGAGCAGGCTAGTAAGCATCCGACTTCTTAACCTTATCCGTCGAGCGTCCAATATCCTGATCTCTCTATGACCCATTACTGGTCAGCCCGGCCGGTCAATTTCTTCCCTGGCCCAGCAAAATAAAGAATTATTTCAAAGTCCAAGAAAAATTCAGGGGAAATCTGGAATCTGGTATGCAATTTGAAAGCCTTCCGTCGGGCGACTCGGGGATGGCGTCCCGCTTTGGCCGAAATAACCTGGATCATAGTCTTCTCTCTAATTTTGTTACCGCCGAGAAAAATCTGTTGCTTTCAATGGCAAAATCAGTAAAATGAACCGAAGCAAAAATAAAAGAGGAGGTTCGGACATGAAAAAATATCTGTCCCTTCTGGCCGCCTTTCTGTTGATCGTCCCGGCAACCCTCCTTGCCCAGGACGTGAAGATCGGGGTGATCTATCCCATGTCGGGCCCGACCGCCCAGATCGGTCTGGACCATAAACATGCCATCGAGCTGGCCATGGAGATTGTCAACACCACCAAATACAAGCATCTGAACCTTCCCCTATCCAAAACCGAGGGGTTTGCCAACCTGAAGGGGGCGAAGGTCACCGTGGCCATCGCCGACCACCAGGGCAAGCCGGAACTGGGGCTGAGTGAAGCCGAACGCATGATCACCCAGGAGAAGGTGGTCGCCCTCCTGGGCTGCTATCATAGCTCGGTGACCGAGACAGCCAGCATGGTCTCCGAGCGCATGGGGATTCCTTTCTTCAACCCCGAATCCTCCTCCCCCAAACTGACGCGCCGGGGGTTCAAATGGTTCTTCCGAAGCACCCCCCATGACGAAACCTTCACCGAAGCCATGTTCCAGTGCGTCCAGGAATTTGGAAAAAAGCGGAATATCAAGTTCAAGACCGTCGCGGTGATGTACGAGGACACCCTCTTCGGAAAGGACAGCAGCCGTATCCAGAAAGAACTGGCGGCGAAGGCCGGATACCAGGTGGTGGCCGATATCCCCTACCGCCGGGGGGCGACTTCCCTGGCCTCCGAAGTCCAGAAGTTGAAGGCGGCCAATCCGGACATCTTTTTCCCCACCGCTTACCAGTCCGATGCCATTCTCCTGTCCAAAGCCTCCAAAGAGCTGAATTTCAATGCCGCCATGATCATGGCCCAGGATGCCGGCCATACGGACCCCTCTTTTGTAGAGGCAGTCGGGAAAGATGTGGATGGAATCTGCAGCCGGACGGAATTCTCTCTGGATCTGGTGGCCCACAAACCCATGCTCAAAGAAGTGAATGAGCTTTTCAAAAAACGGTCCGGGCGGGATTTTTCCGGAAGCTCAGCCCGCGTTTTTGTGGGGTTCCTGACGTTGTGCGACGCCATCAACCGGGCCGGCTCCACCAAACCGGAAGCCATCCGCGAGGCCCTGGTCAAGACGAACATTCCCGCAGATCAGATCATCACCCCCTGGCGCGGGGTGAAGTTCGATGAGACCGGGCAGAATATTTACGGGGACGCGATCATCATCCAATACCAGGATATGCAGCAGCGGGTCATCTGGCCCTTCAACCTGGCCACCAAGGAGATGACCTATCCGATACCCAGGTGGACGGACCGGAAATAGCCGCATTTCCGTCCGGAGACCTCGGGCGGCGGCCCGGCGGCTGAACAGTTATCCGGTTGGAAAACTCGGGGACAAAAAAAGCAGAGGATTTAAGACCGAAAGGAGGGTTTGACATGAAGAGGATTTGTGCTTTGGGGTCCGTTATCGCCTTCATCCTTGTTCTCCTCAGCCAGGGGATCACCTTCGCAGCCCAAGAGGTGAAGATCGGGGTGATCTATCCCATGTCCGGGCCCATCGCTCAGGCCGGGTTGGACGACAAGAACGCCATCGAACTGGCCCTGGACATCATCAACTCGGGAAAATATAAAAATTTAAACCTCCCCCTGGCTAAATCAGGAGGGGGGTTGCCCAATCTGGGCGGGGCGAAATTAGCGATCGTCTTCGCCGACCACCAGGGCAAACCGGATTTGGGTCTGAGCGAGGCCGAGCGCCTGCTCACTCAGGAGAAGGTGGTAGCCCTCCTGGGCTGTTACAACAGCAACGTCACCGAAACCGCCAGCATGGTGGCGGAGCGGATGAAGATGCCTTTCTTCAACCCCGAATCTTCCTCCCCCCGCCTCACCCGGAGAGGCTTCAAGTGGTTCTTCCGCAGCAGTCCCCACGATGAGACTTTTTCCGAGGCCATGTTCAAGTGCCTGGTAGACCTGGAAAAGAAACGGGGGAGCAAATTCAAGACCATCGCCGTGGCCTATGAGGACAGCCTGTACGGGAAGGACAGCAGCCGCATTGAAAAAGAGCTGGCCGAGAAAGCGGGCTATAAGGTGGTCGCGGACATTCCCTACCGCCGGTCGGCGACTTCTCTTACCTCGGAAGTCCAGAGGCTGAAAGCAGCCAATGCGGACGTCTTATTCCCCACTTCCTATGCCTCCGACGCCATCCTGCTTTTAAAGACCGCCAAAGATCTCGATTACAACCCGTTGGCGGTCATGGCTCAAAACTCGGGGCACACCGATCCTTCCTTTATTGAAGCGGTGGGAAAAGACGCCGACGGGATCGCCAGCCGTTCCGAGTTCTCCCTGGACCTGGCCGCCCATAAGCCCCTGGTGAAGGAAGTCAACGACCTCTTCAAGCAGCGCTCGGGGCGGGACTTCTCGGGAACCTGCGCGCGGGCCTTTGTAGGCTTCTTTGTGCTGGCCGACGCCATCAACCGGGCGGGCTCCACCAAACCGGAGGCCATCCGCGACGCCTTGATCAAGACGGATATACCCGCCGATCAGTTGATCACTCCCTGGCGGGGCGTGAAATTCGACGAGACCGGACAGAATATTTTGGGGGATGCCATCGTCATCCAGTGGCAGGGGGGAAAATCCTACACGGTATGGCCCTTCAACCTGGCCACCAAAGATTTGATCTTCCCCATCCCCAAGTGGGCGGATCGAAAATAGGACCGATGCGGAAACGTGGCGAAGGGGAGACCCGGGGATTTTATCTTTCTCCGTCTCTCCCCTTTTCTTTGCCCCTTGGGCCCATGCCCGCCTTTGGGAAAACCGGAATCCCTGCTTTGAAAAAGGAACTTTTATGTATTCGTCAGAAATTATCCTGCAAACCGTCCTGAGCGGAATCCTGATGGGATGTATTTATGCCCTGGTGGCCATCGGCCTCTGCCTGATCTGGGGTCTCATGGAGATCGTGAACTTCGCCCACGGGGAATTCCTCATGCTGGCCATGTTCACCGCCTTTTGGGGCTTCGCCCTCTTCCATCTGGACCCTCTCCTTTCCCTTCCTTTCTGCATGATCGTCCTTTTTCTGGTCGGGGTGGCGACCTACTACATTATCATCAAAAAAATCATCAAGGCCCCGTTTTTGGCCCAAATCCTGGCCACCTTCGGCCTGGGAATCTTCCTGCGCTACCTGGCCCAGTTCATGTGGACCCCGGATTTCCGCACCATCAAGAACCCCATCCTAACCGGGAATATTTACCTGGGGGGGATATCCCTGGGAGTGCCCCAGTTCGTGGCCAGCCTGATCTGCATCGCCACCTTTATCATTATTTATTGGTTCATCAACCGGACCGAAGTCGGCGCTGCCCTGCTGGCCACCAGCGAAGACCGGGAGGCCGCCTCCCTGATGGGCATCAACAGCGATAAGATGTTCGCCCTGGGATGGGGGATCGGGGCGGCCTGCCTGGGGGTCGCCGGGGCGCTGATGTCGAACTTCTACTACATCTTCCCCGAGGTGGGCTTCTCTTTCTCGCTGATCGCGTACGTGGCCGTGGCCCTCGGAGGATTCGGCTCCATCCCGGGCTCTTTTGTGGCCGGGATCATCATCGGCCTGGTGGAATTTCTGAGCGGCCTCTTCATCGCTCCGGCTTTCAAATATGCCTTCGTTTTTCTCATCTATCTGCTCGTGGTTTTCATCCGTCCCCAGGGTCTCTGGGGAAGATATTAATCCTTTCTCCTGGCGAGGATGTTCATGGGATCCAACAAGAAATATATCTGGCTGGGGCTGGGGGCTCTGATCTTCTTGATCTATCCGCTGATCTTCACCCTTCCTTTTCCCCGCCACGTGATGATCATGATTTTTCTCTACGCAACTCTCGGGCTGGCCTGGAATATGATCGGCGGGTACGCCGGTCAGATCTCCCTGGGACATGCGCTTTTTTTCGGAATCGGGGCCTACACCTCGACCCTGATGTTGATGAAACTGGGGGTCAGCCCCTGGGTGGGAATGCTCGGGGGCGGCATCGTCTCGGTGGGGGTTTCCTATATCATCGGCTACCCCTGTTTCAAGTTGGCCGGCCACTATTTTGCCATTGCCACCATCGCCATCGGGGAGATCGCCCAGGTCTGGATGCTCAACTGGGACTGGGCCGGGGCGGCGGTCGGATTGACCCTCCCCATTCTCCCCGAGTCGCTGATCAACCTGGAGTTTCACACCACCAAGGCTCCCTATTATTATGTCGCTTTCGGTCTGTTGATCCTGGGCCTGCTGGCGACATACGCGATCGACCGTTCCAAGCTGGGGTATTACTTCAAGGCCATCAAGGGCGACCTGGAAGCGGCCCGGAGCCTGGGCATCAACGTGACCAAGTACAAGTTCTACGCTCTGGCCCTGAGCGCATTTTTCACCTCCCTCTGCGGCTCCTTTTACGCTCAGTATGTTCTCTTCATCGATCCCGACAGCGTATTTCCCCTGATGCTTTCCGTAGTGGTGTGCCTGGTGGCTACCCTGGGCGGGGTGGGAACCATCTGGGGGCCGGTAATCGGAGCCTTCATTTTGATTCCGATTTCAGAATTTACCCGGATTTTCCTGGGCGGGGGAGGGAAAGGAACGGACCTGATCATCTATGGCCTTTTGATCATCGTCATCTCGGTCTACCAGCCGTTCGGGGTGATCGGCATCGCCAAGCGGTTCCGTAAAAAGGAGTCTGCGTGATGGCTCTTCTCGAGGTAAAACAGCTCACCAAACACTTTGGCGGCCTCATGGCCAACGACCATATCGACCTCCAGGTCGGCAAAGGGGAGATCGTCGGACTCATCGGGCCCAACGGCGCGGGAAAAACCACCCTCTTCAACTGTATCGCCGGTTTTTACCCGGTCAGCAGCGGGGAGGTCAACTTCCAGGGAGAAGATATAACCGGTTTGCCTTCGAACAAAGTCTGCCTGAAGGGGATTGCCCGGACTTTCCAGATTGTGCGGGTTTTCAAGGACCTGCCCGTCCTGGATAACGTCATGGTGGGCGCTTTCAACCGCACGAATTCCGCTTCCCAGGCCAGGAAGAAAGCCCTGGAGGTCCTGGATTTCTGCGGCCTGACCGGGAGGAAGAACCTGCTGGCCGGCAGCCTGACCATCGCCGACAAAAAGAGGCTGGAAGTGGCCAAAGCGTTTGCCACCGCGCCCGCCCTGCTCATGCTGGATGAGGCTATGGCCGGGCTGAATCAGACGGAGACGGCCGAAGCCGTGGAACTGGTGAAGAAGATCCGTCAATCCGGAACGACCATTCTCCTCGTCGAACACGTGATGGAAGTGGTCATGCCCATCTCCAGCCGGGTGGTGGTCCTGGAGTACGGGAGAAAGATCGCCGAGGACACCCCGGAAAAAGTCATCAACAACGAAGAAGTGATCAAGGCCTATCTGGGAGATAAATATCATGCTTCGCGTCGAGCGCATTAAAGCCTCCTACGACGAGGTTCCGGCCCTGCACGAGGTCTCCTTCAAGGTCGAGGCGGGGCAGATCGTCTCCATCGTGGGCGCCAACGGCGCCGGAAAGTCGACCATCCTGAAGAGCATCTCCAGCGTCCTGCGCCCCGACGAGGGGGCCATTTACTTCGAGAACCGGAGGATCGACCAGACTCCGGCCCACAAGGTCGTGGAACTGGGGATCGCCCACGTCCCCGAAGGGCGGCGCCTCTTCGCCCGCCTGACCATCACCCAGAACCTCACCCTGGGGGCCTACACCCGCAAGTCTCCCGAACACCGGGAATCCACGCTCAAGAAGATCTTCAAGCTCTTCCCCGTCCTGGAACAGCGTAAAAGCCAGGCGGCCGGGACCCTGAGCGGGGGGGAGCAGCAGATGCTGGCCATCGCCCGGGGCCTCATGTCCAAGCCCAAGCTGCTCATGCTCGACGAGCCGTCCATGGGGATCATGCCGAAACTGATCACCGAGATCTTCGAGATGGTCCAGCGGGTAAACCAGGAGGAGGGCCTGACGATCCTCCTCGTGGAGCAGAACGTCCAGGAGGCCCTGGAGGTCGCCCACTACGCCTACGTGCTCCAGACCGGCCGTATGGTGATGGAGGGAAAGCCCGAGGACCTGCTGAAAACGGATATGATCAAGAAGGCGTACCTGGGTTTATGAGGCGCGAGGTTTGAGGCTCGAGGAAAAAGGTTCAAGGAATAAGGGAAAAAGGGAATGGCCGAGAGTTGGAATGAAACGGCCGTAGAGAGCAATTTCACCCTGTACCCTACAATATATACCTTCTCGCATTCGTCCTTCCCCTTGTTTGTAAAAATCAAGATTCGATCTGGCTGACACGATGAGGTTATGGCAAAAAATGTAGGTTCCAATCGGTAATCGAGGTTTGGATATACTTTTCATTTCTGGAATTTTGGCCAATTGCGTAGAGTGGCACATCTTGAATGTAAATTAATCTCTGAAGTCGTTATCCTCGCATCTTCGGTCAGAAGGCATTATTTCAGATAGAAATTAATCAACGCCTTCCGATTCCATTCAAACAGGCTAAAAATCTCTTACTCTAAGATATTTCTTTTGCCAAAAGTACTGTGTTTTCTCACCCAAAATACAGAATCAACCCTATTCTTTCTTGCGCTCCCTCCCGGCATACTGAATTTGTTGTCCACCTAGGGGTAAACAAATAAAGCCCAGGCTCGTCACTTACCATCGTTTTTCTCCACGACGCGTTCCCTTACGGCACGGGCCGGCAACATGTCACCCCGTTTTCCGAGCGTCATGGCTAT
>PMCE01000568.1 GCA_003154025.1 Syntrophaceae bacterium | reverse complement strand
TCCAGGGACTACTTTCTGCCCACATGCTTTACATCAATAGCCTGGATTCCCGGCACAACTTTCGACAGAAAAGCGACGATCCTATCATATGCTTCCTTGTTTTCTTTCGCCATCGCACCTAAAACACTGGCCAAATTACTTCCGTCACGTTTCAGCACCTCACCAGCGTCTGGCGGTTGGAGTTCCCTGATTTCATCAGGATTCAAGTAGTAAAATCCCATATGGGAGAGTGCATCGTACAACGGCCTGAAAGGTGCAAGCCCTGAAGCAGCTACGAGATAAAGGCGGTCGCTTGAAGCGGTTGGTCCAACATCAAAACTGGATGCGCGAAGCTCGCCGTCTTCCACTTTATAAGAACTCTCTCCCACACGGCCGTGTTGAAAAATCCGGCATTCTTCTTGTTGAATTTCGAAGGCTCCTTTTTTCAGCGCACCGACACGAAAGGCATAGACCCCTTCCGTTTCATCCGGAAGTTGCCATTCAAGGCGGATTCCGAAATGGGTCGGATGCCCGGCCGAACGTCGTCTCACCTCGTTGATTCCTCCCCTCTCTCTGAGCGCGTGCTCCAGGGAAGTGTTGAGTGATTCGGCCACCAGGCGAAGGGCGTCAAGGAAGTTGCTTTTCCCGGCCCCGTTCTGCCCAAGAAGGAAAGTCAACGGGCCGAGCTTTACCGAACATTCTTTGATGCTCTTGTAATTATTAAGAACCACCCGCTTCAGAAATACCGGGTCAATCATAAAGGCCTCCAATCCTTGATCCCGAATCCTCTCGTTCAACAAGGATTAATAATCTATTCCGGGCCTTCCTGCTGGCGGAGGACCCAATCCAGATCGCTCATGTTATCTTTTCCTTAAGGAGATGACAACAAACTAAGAATTTCCTTATAAGACTTCGAGAGCTTTTCTGTCAAACTGACCTGTTCCCATTTTCTGAGATGGCGTGTCCGTGTTCCACCCTTAACTTCATACGGATGGGATAATGGCAATGTGTTTCTCCTGGAATTCGCATCTCGCAAGCCTTCAGCGATAGTGGGATAATGATTAGCAAATGCTTGGTTGGCATCTACGAGAGTGCCGAACTTTACCAATTTCTCATCTTTGCCCTTAGCCTTCATCATCCCTGCTAACCTGTTTGCATGCAGATACTCTTGAAGGGCGATGAATAAGGTGTGGTTGAAGGAGTTCAAGTAACTAAGCCACTGAGATCTGGCTATGTGATACGCTGAATCGGCGATGGCGAGAAGCTGCAACGCATAGGCATATTCGCTCCTAAGAAGAGTCTTCCAGCCGTCCCATTGAGGTATTCCGTATCTTCGGGATAGTATTTCCCCCAAAGGATCTATTGGGGAAATTGGCCCCTTAATTATTCCGAGCGTTTTAAAAACGTTCTGGACCACCTTGGGTAGACTTTTCGCCTGGAGGCCATAACTTTGGTGAGTCAGCCCAAGTCTCACAAAGGGCTCAGCAAGGGCTAAACCGGGTTCAACCGACGAGAGCCGCAGGAGTTTCTCCGCGACATCGTTCCTGCCAAATCTTCCATCAGGAAGGGCCGGAACCAATAGAGACTGAAGAAGTGGATTCTTTTGGAACATACCGAACTTTGAATATTTTCCCAAGCCGGCTCTTTCCGCCGCACATAGGAAATGACAAGCTCCCCACTTGAGAGCCAAACCCGCCTGCTTGTTCTTTGCCTGATCAACAGCGCGTGCGAGGTATCCACGCATGCGTTGAGGCTTCAACATCCGGGCGAGAATGTGCCACATCTCTCCCTGAATGTACTCGTAGGGGGAGCTTCTCAGTATTTCAATGCAAATCCGAACTATCCGTTGTGATGCTTTGTACTGAGAAAGGTAATAGGCAAAAGCATCAATGTGCTCGGGGTGGCGAGGCATTAACCGGAGGACATATCCTAGAAGTTTAGGGGACGGTTCTGAGTGGTACAGTACATAGCGCGCCCTTGTTTTATCGATGACTCCAAACGGCTTCCCAGAAAGAGCGGAACGGAATTTCTTGACTCCTTCTTGGCGCGAGAGAACTTTCTCTTCCGGCTGGCCATCGGGATCTCGCGGGTCAATACTCGGCAAGATCCCCATAGCGTCATCGGGTGTCTTTGCCTGGGTAATCGAATGCTTCTTGCCCTGCGGAATCAGTCCTCTGCCTCGTAAAACTATTTCCATTTCAATTGCTGCCTTTCGGGCTTCGTTCTCTGATTTTGCAAAGAGACGGATATCGTCGACGTACCGAACATACTTCAATTTTTGATGCAGATTTTCATCAACTGGCAGAAGAAAGCATTCCGCAAGAAAATCGGATGCGATAGGACCCTGGGGTATACCGTGAGCGTGGCCTGAAGAGGTGACTTCTGAACTCCAAGTTTTCAGCCACTCGATTATACGCGCGCGGCTTTCGTCATCCTGGGTTCGCGGAAATGTTGTGCGCATCAGGAGGTCATGGCAAATCGTGTCATAGTAAGCCGCCAAATCAAAATGAGCAATCCATCGGTATCCCGCATTGAAATCGTCAGTGATCTTTGCTTGGAAATTGGAATACGAAAGCCGCCAATCCTGAAGAAAGAAAATGGAGCTGTCATTGGCCTCAACGATATTGCTGAATACGCATTTGAGTTCCAGCTTCCGACGGCGTTGCAGCAACTTGTGGGCGAATACGTTGGCAATAGCTTGAAGAATAATCTGATCCTCAATGCACAAAAGGGTTAGAGGGCGTTGAAGGCCTGATGGTTTAGGAAGATAAATTTTTGTCGGCGGTTGCGGTTGATAGCTTCCGCCTTTCAGACGAGCATGCAAATCCCTCATGTTATCCTTGAGGCCGATCTCATAGGCGTAGTAGAGATTGCGGAAGTACCTTTTATAAGAGAGGTTCCTGCCAGTGGTAAGCCGCCGCCAGGCGAGGTTCAAATTTTGAAGAGACCATGCATCTTGCAGTCCCATGCTCAATCCTCTCCAAGCGCTTCGGCCTCTTGGCCCATGCGGTACTTGATGTCGTAGTTGACATCCTCGTTGGTAGGCGCGCCAACCGTCAGTTGTTCTCTAAACTTCTCGACAAGTTCTTTCTTCAGCCGCAAGGCCATTGCCTGGTCAATTTGCTCGCCGTTTTTCATCAGCCCGAGAGGGGCATGTACCTCTTCCTGAGGGACTCTTTGCATGCCGACATGCAACCGGCAGCAGTTCCCAGCGCTGCCGGACCATTTTTCGATGTAGGAATCAAGAGCTTTCCAGCCGCGCAGATTGAAGTACCCCACGCAGAAGTCGGCGTGAGCGGATAAGGAAAGGGTTTCTTGGAGGACGGGGAGGAGTTTATCCTCGATATTATCGAAAATACGCGGCATTTAGGTTACCCCCCTTTTAGGGCAATGGGTTAAACCTTTGGAAACGTCGATGGAGGGCGCGTAAACTGAATATCTTATGGATCAAAAATCGGTAGCCCATAGTATATCATTTGTAATTTAAAGACAAATAGTTTCAATTACCTCTGCCCAGACAAGAGGAGTTGACAAGGCAAGCTCCATGGGAGAATATGAAACGGAAAAGGGTTATGGATAAGGGGGGCCTTTGCAGGAGGAGTTGAGTAAATATCCGATGGCCGAGGCGGTGCGGGAGGCCTACCGCGCGGGAGAGGACGATGAGACTCTGGAGCCCCGGGTTCTGGTGGACTCGAAAGGGAAACCCGTCGGCCGGTTCCAGGATGGGGATTATGTGATCTTCTATAACCTCCGCGGGGAGCGGGAGGTGGAGCTTTGTCAGAGCCTGCTGGACCCAGATTTCTCCCATTTCCCGGTGGAAAAGAATCTCCGCCTGAACATGGTGACCATGATCCCCTACCATCAAAAGCTCAATGCGCGAGTGGCCTTCTCTCCGGACGAGGAGATCCGGGACACCTTGAGCGAAACCCTGAGTCGCCATGGTCTGAAGCAGGTCAAGATATCCGAAACGGAGAAGGCCATTCACGTGAGTTTCTTCCTGAACGGCAAAATCCGCGACCCCTTCCAAGGAGAAGAAAGAGTCGCTGTCCCCACCCCCAAAGATGTCCCCCATTTCGACCAGAAGCCGGAGATGAATGCCGCCGGCGTGGCCGATGCGGTAATCATGAAGCTGCAAGACCCCAAGATTGACTTCTGGTTTGCCAATTTTGCCAATATTGACGTACTGGGGCATATTGAAAATGAGAAGGCGATCCGGAAAGGCGTGGAGATTGTAGATCGGAACCTGGGCCGCTGCCTGGAAGCCGCCCGCCAGACCGGAGTAGTAACGGTCATCACGGCGGACCATGGAACGGCCGAAAAATGGCTCTACCCGGATGGAACCATAGACACGGGCCACACCAACAGCCCGGTTCCCTTTATCCTCGTACCTCCTTCTCCCGCTGAAGGACCCGCCTCCTGGAGGCTGCGAAGCATGGGAGATTTGACCGATGTGGCTCCAACCGTCCTGGAAATTCTGGGTGTCTCCAAGCCTGCGGCCATGACCGGGAAGAGCCTCCTGCTCGAGCGATCTCCTCACAAGGCCCAGGGTAGAAAGAGAGTCCTCCTGATTCTATTGGATGGATGGGGATACAGGACGGAGTCCCACGGCAATTTGATCGCCCAAGCCCATACCCCCGTCATGGATGAGCTGCAAAAGAAATATCCCTTCGCGATCCTTGCAGCTTCCGGAGATGCCGTGGGCCTTCCCCAGGGAACTGTGGGAAATTCCGAAGCCGGGCATCTCCATATCGGCGCCGGGAGGAGGATCTATTCGGACTTGCTTTTGATCGACCGGGCGATCCACGACGGGACCTTCTTCCGCAACGAAGCTTTCCTCTGGGCCATGAGCGAAGCCAAAAGGGATGGAAATAAACTCCATCTCCTGGGGATCGTCTCTTTCTTCAGCTCCCATGGCTCCCTGGAACACCTCAGGGCCTTGTTCAAACTGGCCAAGCAGGAAGCGGTAGAAAAACTCTCCCTACATGCCATGCTGGGCCGGAGAGNNTTGGACCGGGAGGAGAACTGGGACCGGATCGAGAAGACCTACCGGATGCTGGTGCGCGGGGAAGGGCAAAAAGTGGGCGAAAGAGGTTGACACCCGAGGAGGGCTTTCCTATAATTCTTCCACTCCCCGAGCGAGTCCGTATCAACTCCCCATAAAGAAAGAAGGAGGAACAAGAACATGAAGCTCGTCCGCATCCTGGTCGTCTTCAGCCTGGTCTTGGGGCTGCTGTTTGCCGCCACCGCCCAGGCTCAGCAGTTTAACTGGCAGCAGTTCAAGGGAACGCAAATGCGGGTCCTCCTGAACAAACATCCCTTTCAGGCGGGCATCGAACCTTATCTGAAAGACTTCGAACAGCTGACCGGCATCAAGCTGATCACCGAAGTCTACCCCGAGGATCAGTTCCGCGCCAAGGTGCTGGTCGAGCTTACCTCCGGCGCCAGCAGCATCGATGTGTTCATGAGCCAGCCGGCCCAGGAGGGGCTCAAGTACGTGCGGGCCGGCTGGCTGCAGCCCGTGGATGAATTCCTGAAGAACCCCTCCCTGACCGCGCCCGATTACAACTGGAACGACTTCCTGGACAAGACCCGGGACGCCATGATGATTGAGGGCAAACTCGTCGGGCCGCCCATCCAGGTCGAGAACGCGTCCCTGATGTACCGCAAGGACGTCTTCGCCAAATACGGAGTGAAGGTTCCCACCACCCTGGACGAGCTCGAAGCCGCGGCCAAGGCGCTGAACGGCAAGTCCATGACCGACGACGGCCAGCCCGGGTTCGGAATCGCCCTCCGCGGAAAGAGAGCCGCGGCCACCTCGCAGTTCGCGGGGATGCTCCACGCCATGGGCTCCACCTGGCTCACCCCGGGCCGGGAGCCGGCCTTCACGAGCGACGAGGGGGTCAAGGCGTTCGACATGTGGGGCCGGCTGCTGCGCCTGTATGGCCCGCCCGGCTCCGAGAACAATCACTGGTACGAGGCGTCCTCGATCTTCTCCCAGGGCAAGGCCGCCATGTTCATGGATGCCAATTCCCTCTTTCCGGTGATTGAAGACCCGCAAAAATCCAAAGTGATCGGGAAAGTGGGCTACGTCCTGTTTCCCCGCGGCCCGAAAGGCCAATACGGCTCGACCGTGGCGGTCTGGGGCCTGGCCATGCCCAAGAGCAGCAAGAACCAGAAACCCGCCTGGCTGTTCATGCAGTGGGCCACCGCCAAAGCACAGGTTATGAATCTCCAGAGCGAGAAGGGCATCCTGGGCTGCCGGGAATCGGTCTGGAAGGACCCGAAAGGGAAGGGGAAAGTCCCGGGCGACTTGTCCGAGTCGCTGATGCAGGGCTCCAAGATGGGAACTCCTTTATGGAACCCGCCGGTTGTTGCCGTGGCGGAGGTGCGGGACACCGTCGGGGCCGCCATCGTGACCTCGATCCAGGGCGGCGACGTCCGGGCCGCGGTTAACAAGGCCGCGACGGATATGAAGCGGATTATGGCGGAGACGGAGAATAAGTAGGCCGAACCTTCATCCAAGACCCCAGGGGAGGAGGCCCGCAAGGACCTCCTCCATTTTTCCCCCGAAATCATGATCAAGGAGATGCAAACCGCGCCAGGGCCAGCCTCGATGCGCGAGGGGAAGCCCGCCTCGTGGTGGTCGCACCTGGCGGAGAAGCACCCCGTCCTGCTCTTCACCCTCCCCGCCGGAATCGTCGTTTTCGGCCTGATGGTCTTTCCGGTCTTTTATACGGTCTACATGAGCCTCCACTCCTGGTTCGCCAGCAGCCTGACGACGCCGGAGTTCATCGGGGTCCGGAACTTCGTGCGGGCCTTCACCCAGGACGAGAGGTTCCGGAATGCTTTCGTCCTCACCATCTACTTCACCGTCCTGGCCACGGCGATGCAGCTTGTCCTGGGCGTGGCGCTGGCCCTGCTGCTTAACCGGCCCTTCCGAGGCAAGGGCCTCTTCCGGTCGATCTTCCTCCTCCCCATGGTGGCCACCCCCGTGGCCATCGCCCTCGTGTGGATGATGATGTACAACCCCACGCTCGGGGTCATGAACTACCTGACCGGCCTGGTGGGATTGGGGCCCTATAAGTGGGTGAGCGACGCCCGGATCGTGATCCCTGCCCTGGCCGCCGTGGACACCTGGGAGTGGACGCCGCTGATCACCCTGATCACGCTGGCGGGGCTGGCGACGCTCCCCCTGGAACCGTACGAATCGGCGCTCATCGATGGCGCGACTCCCGCCCAGATGTTCTGGCGGATCACGCTTCCGCTCCTGCGCCCCACGATCATGGTAGCGCTGCTCTTTCGGTCGATCGACTGCCTGAAAACTTTTGACATCATCTACGTCATGACTGCGGGCGGGCCGGGGTTTGCCTCCGAAACCTTGAACGTGTATACATTTCAAGTAGGCCTGTTCTATTTCCACATCGGGTATGCCAGCTCGCTCCTGGTGATCTTGTTCGCCCTCGTGCTGGGGGTGAGCCTGTTGCTGATCAAGGTGCGGCGCGGCTCGTGGTGAGCCGCGAGGGAGTGAAAAAGGATTTCAATCGGAGGAATGAAAACCGGCTCATCGCCGGATGATTTTCATGCTTGGGAATGAGAGGGTATATGCGTTCTATTCGTCGTTCGGGTGAGAGCCCCTGGACCTACGTCCAACTGGTGCTGATTCTCATCCCGTTCCTGTTCCCCCTGTTCTGGATGCTTTTGTCTTCCTTCAAAACCCAGGTGGAGAACACCGCCTACCCGCCGGTCTGGATTTTCCAGCCGACCCTGAGCAACTACCGTGAGGTCTTCGTAAAGAATCCCTTCTTCACGTTCACCTTAAACAGCCTCGTGGTGGCGGTGGGATCTACGGGGCTGGCCCTGCTCCTGGGCCTCCCCGGCGCCTACGCCATCGCCCGGTTCAAGCGAACCGGCATTGCCCTGGCCATTCTGACCGCCCGGATGGCCCCCGGGATCTCCTATCTCATCCCGTGGTTCATCCTCTTCACCAAGCTGAAGATGATCGACACCTACACGGCGCTCATCCTGACCCATCTCATCGTCGCGCTCCCCCTGGTACTCTGGGTCATGATCGGGTTCTTCGAGGATGTTCCTGGGGAGCTGATCGAGGCATCGCGCATCGACGGCTGCTCTCACTTCGGGGCCTTCGTCAAGGTAGCCCTCCCCCTGGTCAAGCCGGGCATCGTGGCCACGGCCATCCTCAGCTTCATTTTCTCGTGGAACAACTTCCTATTCTCCCTCATCATCGCGGGCTTCAAAACCCGCACCCTGCCCATCGCCGTCTACAGCTTCCTCTCCTACGAGGAGATCAACTGGGGAGGGCTCACCGCCGCGGCCACCATCATCACTCTGCCGGTGCTGCTCCTTTCGCTGTTCATCCAGAAACACATCGTCCGCGGCCTGACCTTGGGCGCCCTCAAGGGTTAGAATTACCGGCTTATGCCATGGACCGTTCTAGGTATCTCAAGCGGGATGAGGG
>PMCE01000431.1:2176-13885 GCA_003154025.1 Syntrophaceae bacterium | reverse complement strand
TGGTAAGCGGTGATCAGGCCCAGGATGCATACCCCGATAATATCCGTAAGCGTGCCGGGATCGATCAGCAGCAGCCCGCCGGCGAAAGAAGCGATCCGCTCCCACCAGCTCATGCGGGTCCAATACCACCCTTCCACTGCGGCGCCAACACCGATCATCCCGAGGATCGCGGTCAGAATCATCTGGATGATCTCGACGGGAGTGGTCTTGATCAAAAGAATGGCAGGATTGTAAACAAAAATATAAGGGACCAAAAAGGCGGCGATGGCCAGTTTCGTGGCGATGACCCCGGTTTTGAAGGGATTAGCCCTGGCAATGGCCGCTCCGGCAAAGGCCGCCAGAGCCACGGGGGGGGTGAGGTCCGCGATGATCCCGAAGTAAAAGGCGAACATGTGAGCGGCCAGAATGGGAACCCCCAACTTAATGAGCGCGGGCGCTGCAATGGTCGAGGTGATCACGTAATTGGCCGTGGTGGGGGCCCCCATCCCCAGGATGAGGGAAGTAATCATGGTAAATACAAGGGTCAGGATCAGTGTTCCTCCGGCAAGGGCGATGAGCCCGTCTCCCATTTTGAGCCCCAGCCCGGTGAGCGTCACCACCCCCACAATGATGCCTGCCGTAGCGCACGCCGCGGCAACACCCAGGGCTCCCCGGGCGCCCGACTCCAGAGTCTCGATCAATTTGGGGAGGTTTAACCGGGTTGCCTTCCGGACCATCCCCACGGCGATGCATAGCCCGAGGCCGGCGAGGGCCGCTCTCATCGGAGTCGAGCCTTCGACCAGGAAGTAGATGATTCCGACCAAGGGGAGAATCAAATAGCTGCGCTCTTTGGCGATTTTCAGAAGGTTGGGAAGCTGTTCCCGGGGAAGGCCTTTCAATCCGCATTTCTTGGCTTCGAAGTGGACCACCACCCAAACCCCGGTGAAGTAGAGGAGCGCCGGGATCGCCGCTGCCTTGGCGATCTCGACATACGGCATATTGATGAACTCCGCCATGAGGAAGGCTGCGGCCCCCATCACGGGAGGCATGATTTGGCCGCCGGTGGAGGCTGCCGCTTCCACGGCCGCGGCGAATTCCGGTTTATATCCCAACCGCTTCATCATGGGAATGGTAAAACTTCCGGACCCCACGGTATTGGCCACCGAGCTTCCCGAGACCGTGCCTTCAAAAGCGCTGGCAATCACGGCGACCTTGGCGGGCCCGCCCGAGGCCCATCCGGCCACGGCATTGGCAATGTCCATGAAGAAATCCATGATTCCGGTGGAGGTGAGAAAAGACCCGAACAGGATAAACAGGAAGATGAAGGTGGCCGAAACTCCCAGGGGGATTCCCATGATCCCCTCGGTGGTGAACCACATGTGAGTGACGATGCGCTTGAGCCCGTAGCCTCTGTGCCCCATGAAACCCGGGAAATAGGGCCCCAGATAGGCATAGAGCAGAAAACCGGCGGCGATGATCACGATCGGGAGGCCGACAATCCTCCGGGTCGCTTCCAAGGTCAGAACGATGCCGAGGATTCCCATGACGAAATCGACGTCGGAATAAATTCCGGCGCTCTCCATCAGGGACTCATAGTTCAGGATGGAATAAAGGCCCAGGGCGCAACTGAGAATGGCCAGACCCAGGTCGAAGGGGTGAACCTTCCCCTGGGCTTTGTTTTTCCCGCTGGTAGGGTACAGGAGATAGATGAGCGCCAAGGCAAACATGAGGTGGGTGGGGCGCTGGATCTGGGCTTCCAGCACGCCGAAGAGCGCGGTGTAGAGCTGGAATAAAGAAAACCCCACGGCGATGATTTTCACCACTGTGGCCCATGGACCGGAGATCCGCAAATACCGCGCCTCCCGGTCAAATTTCTCCATCAGGTCATCCACGTTGATGGGGGCCGCCGGCTCTCTTTCATTTCCCCCGGGGCCGGAGGCATTTTCCGTCGCNNTCCTTAAGATATCTCTGTGCCCCCGGATGGAAGGGAATGGCAATCCCGGCGGTGAAAGTTTCCGGTCTTATGTATTTTCCCGCCGAATGCCCCTGGGCGATGACGGCTCTCTCTTCAAAGACGGTCTTGGTCATCTGATAAACGAGATCGGCGGGCATATCGTTCCGAACCACGATGGCGGAATACACGGCGATGGTCTTTACCGGGGCGCTCTGCCCCTGGTAGGAGCTGGCCGGGATCTCGAACCGGGCGTACAGGGGATAAGCTTTGATGATCTTCTGGAATGATGAATCGTCGATCTCCAGGAACCGGATGGGATGCATGAGGTTGATGTCCTGCAAGGCCGAATTCGGGACGGCCACCACGAAATAACCGCCGTCGATCAGCCTGTCGCGGAAGTGGTCGGCGGATTCGGCGAAGGAGAGGTACTGGGGTTTGAAATCTTTCCGGGTCTTGAAGTCCAGGCCGTAAATACCCAGGACCTGCCGGGCGCTGATTTCCGTTCCGCTCCCCGGAGGACCTACGGAGATCTTTTTATCCTTGAAATCGGCAAGGGACTGAATCTGGCTGTCTTTCCGGGCGAAGATCTGAACCACATCGGGATAGATGTTGCCGATGGCCGAGAAGTTGGTGTATTTTTCGTTCTTGGCCTTGAAGACTTCCTGCCCGTTCTGGCTGTAGTAGGCGATGTCGTTCATGCAGAGGGCCAGCTCCGCGTTCCCGCTGCCCAGCAACCTGACATTTTCCACCGACCCCCCGCTCGCCTGCACGGTCACATTCAACCCGGGGATTTTCTGGTTCCATACCTGCGCGATGGCCCCTCCGAGAGGGTAGAAGGTTCCCGCGATACCTCCGGTGGCAAAGAGCAGCTTGTTCTGCTGCGCCCAGCTTCCCGTGGCCAAGGCCAGGACCGTCCCCAGAATCAGCAGGGACACCCCTATTTTCCCCTTCCCCCAAAATCGAGATTCTCTCTTCATAACCTTACCTCCTTCCTCCGTTTTTTCTGATGGATTGGCTTTCAGGCCGTATTCTTTACCGCTTCTCCCGCTCTTCCCTGTAGTAAATCCGGTGAGTTCTCCATATCCTTTCCAGGCTTTGCAACGAGGCGAAGGTCCTTTTGGAGTCCTGGATTCCGAGAGCCGTCACGAGGGCATTGATCAGACTGAAGGGAGCGGTGAACGACTCGATAAAAGAATCCATTTTGTACCGGGCGGTCAAAACATGGTCGGCATAATAGGCGAGCGGAGAAATCAGAGTATCGGTAATGGCCAAGGTCTTCAGTCCTTTGGCCTTGGCAAACCGGAGGACTTCGACCGTCTGTTGGGAATAACGGGGAAAGCTGATCCCCACCACCACATCCCCCTTTTTCAGGCCCGACAGACGATCCCACATGTCTCCGATCCCGGGTTGGACGAGCCATACTTCTTTCTGGAGGAATTCGAGGGCCACGGCCATAAAGACAGCCAGGGAATGGATGCTTCTTAAACCGATGATCACAATCCGCGAGGCGGAAGCCAGGCCCTTCACAAACCTCTGGAACTCGACCGGGGAGGTCTGTTTCAGCGTGGCGGCAATATTGTCCATGTCGTTCTGCAGAACCTTGGTAAGAATGTCCTTCTCCCCGGCTACCTTCTTCACCGTATTTTGGAGACGGGACGTGGTGGTCAGGCGGCGGCGGAAAAGGCGCTGCAGCTCCCTCTGGAATTCCGGGAAACCCCTAAAGCCCAGAGCTTTGGACAGCCGGGAAACGGTGGCCAGGCTCACCTTTCCTTTGCGGGCTAAATCTCCGATTTTGAGGAAGACCGCCTCCTCCTCATGGGCCAGCACATACTCCAGGAGTTTGCGTTGCGCCTGGCTCAGCTGGTTTCCCCGCCCTTTGAGTTCCCGGTGAAAGTGCATCATGGGTGAAAGTTTATTTTCGCATGCACTGGATGGTGAAAATTTTATATCCTAAAGGCGTTCCTCCTGTCAATAAAAATCGGCTCAGGAATGCTTTCTTTCGCCGGTTTCGGCGTGGCAGGTGCAAAGCCGAAGGTCCGCCGAAGAGATATGCAGACGCCCCCGGTCAGTTGCAATCTCCATACAGAAAGATTATTCTCGGGGTGGGAAAGGCATCTCTGTAGGGATTCTATCTATACTCGGAGTCTTCAGCAATGGGAACTGGCCGTAGGGGCGATTTATGAATCGCCCCTACAAAACGGGCTGAAATCAGGGCTAAAGGTCTGAGCCAAAGGGATTGCCTCCGTTTGGCTCAACCCTTGGATTGGCCTAAGGGAAAAGCAATTCGCAACCTTTAAGGCCGTTGACGTAAAATGAAAGGTTTCGGGGGGAGGAAAGATGAAAACAGGGGTTGGATTCATCGGATTAGGCTCCATGGGCAAGTGGATGGCCTTCAACCTGATCAAGGCCGGGTTCCCTTTGAAATTCTTCGCCCGGAAAAAGGGGGTCATCGAGGAAACGGTCCGGCAGGGAGGGGAGTTCATCGCGTCCCCCCGGGACCTGGTATCTCAGGTGGCCTGGCTGTTCCTCTGTCTTCCGGACACGGAGACGGTGGAGGAGATGCTTTTTGGACGGGAGGGGATTGCCGCGGGGATGAACCCCGGTAAAACCCTGATCGACTGCAGTACGATCCACCCCCTGACGGCCAGAAAGATCCATCAGGCGTTAAAAGAGCGGGGAATCCATTTCCTGGACGCGCCTATTTCGGGGATGGAAGCGCGGTCCAAGGCCGGAACCCTGACCATCATGGTGGGAGGGGAAGAGCCGGCCTTTCAGCAGGTTCGCCCGGCTCTGGAAGCTATGGGGAATACGATTCTCTACCTGGGGGCTTCCGGGAACGGGCAAATCATGAAGATGATCAACAATGTCCTCTTCGACATTCATTGCGCCGCCATCGCCGAAATCCTTCCCCTCGCGGCGAAGATGGGACTGGACCCGGAACAGGTGGTCGCCGTTGCCCGGAAAGGGACGGGCCAATCCTTTGCCCTGGACAACTTCGGTCCTTTGATCCTGGAGGGGAATTTCGGGCCCGGCTATCCGCTGGAAGATGCCTATAAAGACATGGTCCACGCTGTAGAAATCAGCAGTGCCCATCGAATTCCGCTTCCGGTCACTTCCGCTACGATGGCCACCTACCAGATGGCCCTGGATCTGGGGCTCGGAAGGGAAAACAAAGGGGCCATGGTTAAGGTATGGGAGCGGGTGCTGGGGGTGGAGGTGAGGAAAAAATAGGTACAAGGTTCAAGGAACAAGGTACAAGGCGCACGGCGCACGGTACACGGTGCAAGACGCAGGGTGCATGTTCTGNNCCGTGCTGGGCTTCCTTGGCGATCTTGAAGCCCTCTTCAAACTTCTCCGGCGGCAGCTTGTGGGAGACGACCTTTTCCAGGTCCACTTTCCCGGACTGAACCAGGTCGGTGACCTGGTACCAGGTCTCATACATCTCCCTCCCGGTGATGCCGAAGACTTTGGCCTCTTTGTACATGATGTTGGTGGGTATTTCCAGCTGGATGGGCTTGGCCGCCACCCCGACGATCACGAAGGTCCCCGCTTTCCTCAGGATCCGGAACCCCTGATCATAGGCCTGCTGGCTGCCGGAGACCTCCAGGACCATGTCCACGCCGATCCCCTGGGTCTCGTCGAGAATGATCCTGTCCAGGGGATCTTTCCCCGCTTGGAACACTTTCGTGGCCCCGAAGGACTTCGCCGATTTCAACCGGGTCTCGCTGATGTCCACCGCATAGATCCGGGAAGCCCCATATGCCGCTGCGGCCTGCACGGCGAATAACCCGATGGGCCCGCACCCGAAGATAGCCAGCTTCTTTCCCGAGACGATCCCTTTGGAAAGACCATGGACCGCAACCCCGCAGGGCTCCATCACCGCCGCCGCGGAGAAGGGAATGTCCTTGGGGACCTTGACGGCGCATGGTTCCGGAAGCGTGGTGAACTCGGAGAAGATCCCCTGGCTGTGCACCCCGTAAACTTTCATGTTCAGGCAGATATGCCTGAGCCCGGTCAGACAAAAATAACAATTATCGCAGGGGATGTGGGTCTCACCGGCCACGTGATCGCCGGGCTTCAGGTGGCGGACTTCTTTGCCGACTTCCACGATCTCCCCGGCGAATTCATGCCCGAGAATCTGGGGAAGGCCTGGAACGACCGACTGGGCCCAGGGGTCCCATTCGTAAATATGAACATCCGACCCGCAGATGGCCGCGGCTTTCACCCGGATGAGAACCTCCCGGGCGCCCGGTTTGGGAGTCTCGATCTGTTTCAAAACGGCTCCGGGACCGGGTTTCTCCTTGACGATCGCTTTCATCCTCTTCTCCTTTTCCCCAGAAATTCGTTAGAATCAAAAAATTATGGCACGAAAACCATCTTGCGACAAGCGAGTCATTTTACTACAATGCGGCGCAGATGGCTATACGACTACGGGCTGGAGGTGAGGAGATGGCTGAGCGGGTCGGAATTGCAGGGATCTACCAGACGAAGTAGGAGCCACGCAAGATCTTTGACAGCTATCCGGAATTGGTCTTCGAAGCCTGCAGCCAGGTCCTGGAGCAGAGGGAACTGACGATGGAGGACCCGGACCAGGTCTTCACCAACTCCCAGGATTTNNATGAAGGCCGTTTTTCGAGAAGAGCGGAAGGGGGACCTGACGGATATCCTCTATTTCAAAGCGATTGAATCGTAAACACCGGCGCGAGGCCCAAGGTTCAAGGCGCAAGGCCGGAAAAGAAAGGCATAAGGCGCAAGGCTCAAGCGGCAGGGCCTGAAAAAAAGGGCGAAAAGGGGATAAGGCAAAAGGTAAAGGGCAAAAATCAAAGTCGAAGGCCAAGGGCTCGAGCGGCAGGGCCGGAATGAAACCCGCAAGTCTCAAGTCGCGAGGCGCGAGAGCGTGAAATCTCTTTAACCCCTTGCGCCTTACGACCTGCGCCTTGCGGTTCTTGTTCGCCTGGCCTCTTTGCCGAAGCGGGTCCGCAGCGCTTTGATCAGCAGAAGGAGCCCCGCCCAGGCAAGCACCACCCCCACCGGATACGCGATCACCCGGGGCAGGAAAAAACAGATCAGGGCCAGGATCCCGACCACCAAAGCGATACTGAAATGAGAGGAGGATTCGGCACGGCTCAGGGGCCGGTGCCCCGTGACGGCAGCATTGATCGCACTGCCCACGCGCAAGACCCCACTCAACACGTATTTGCCGCTGCCGGCGGACGGCCGGACCCGAGTAGCGGCGGGTGGGGGTTGGGCCAGGCGGACCCGATTTCTCGGGGTAATCACGATCTCCGTTGAGTTGGCCAGGTCCTCCTGGAACATCCGGCCCATCTGCCCCCCGATATTCTCGTCTTCGATGACCACGTCCAGCTCCCAATTGCCGAGCCAGCTGCCGATATTGAGGTTGGTCGACCCGATCCGCGCCCACCGCCCGTCGGCCACCGCGGTTTTGGCGTGCATCATCGGCCCGTTCCACTCAAAAATCCGCACTCCCGCCTCCAGCAAAGAACGGTACAGGGTGCGCGAAACGTTGGCGACCCACTGAATGTCGCTTCCGTGGGGCACCAACATGCGCACGTCCACTCCATCCAGGGCCGCGGAGCGCAAAGCCTGGTTATAGGCGGTGGTTCCCATGAAGTAGGCATCCGCAAGCCAGAGGCTCTTGCCGGCCGAGGCGGCGACGATCAAGTCCAAACGGTACAACCCCGCCGTTTCCGGGGAAGCGGCCACAATCCTCAACGCCACATTTCCCGCCCGGGGTAGGTCTTCGCGCCGGGGAAGGGAGGCGGCCGGGATGGAACCTCCGGCTGTTTTCCAGGCATCGGCAAAGGCCTCTTCGGCATCGGCCACCGCCGGCCCCCAAATCTCTACCCCGGTATCCCTCCAGGACGGGATTCCGTGGTCCGGATCCCCGGCCCAGGCATCTCCCATACACAGGCCGGAAATGAAGGCCTGGGCGCCATCGATGGTGAGCAGTTTCCGGTGGTCCCGACTGGCCCAACCCAGAAGGCTGTCCGGGGTCGGCGGGTTGGCGGCCCGGACTTCGGCCCCGGCTTCGCGCGCGGGCTTCCACATCCAATGTGCCAGGGGTCCGTGCGAGCCGACCCAATCGTACAAGACCCGCACTTTGACCCCTTGCCGGGCTTTTTCGGTCATCAAATCCCTGAAGCGACGCCCCGTCTTGTCGTAGTGAATGATGTACATTTCCAGATGGATGGTCTTGCGGGCCGACTCGATGGCCTTCATCCATTCCGGGTAGTTCTCCTCCCCGTTGCGCAGGATACGCAGGGAATTTCCCCTCAACAGGGGCGCTCCCGAAGCGCGCAGGAAAGCGTCTGCGGTCAGGGCTTGTTTCAAGGCAGCAGGGGGTCTACCCATGAGGGCCTCCGGATCCGGGACCCAGGCATTCCGGCCTGGAATAGGGGGTGGTCAGAAAGAGTTTCATCCGGGTACCACTTTTTTCGCCGCGATCCGCAAATCCACAAGGATGGGCATATGGTCGGAAGCGATGAGGGTGGAAAAAGAGCGGGGCACCTTGACCGCCAGGATCTCCATCCACCCGTGGTAATAGATATGGTCGATATGGAAGATCGGAAGAAGCCCCGGATAGGTCCGGGGCCACCGGAGGAAGGGGAAAAGGTCGAGGCTCCGGAGGGACTCGGCCAGCAACCTCGTAGCCGGCCCTTTTCTCCATTCGTTGAAATCTCCCAGCAGGATTTTCGGCCCCTTCACCGCCGGATCGGAGAGCAAGCGGACCACCTTTCTCGCCTGCCGGCTTCTTTCTTTTTGCGAGGTGCCCAGGTGTACATTGTAAAGATGAATCCGGTGGCCCTGGAGAGAAATATCGACCCGCTGCAGGAGGCGAGGTTCCCGGCCGTCTTCAGTCAAGTCATACGTCCCGTGGTGCTGGATGGGATGGTGGCTCAGAAGGGCGTTGCCGTATGGATGTCCCCGCAGGGTCCGGGTCGGGGCCAGTAGGGACTCCATGCCGAGGCGGTCGCCGATCTCTTCTTCCTGCCCCCTTCCGCGGGGACCGCTCCCGATCACCTCCTGCAGGGCAACCACATCCGGCTTCAATCCCGCCAGGACCGAAGCGATTCGTTCCGGCTGGGTCCGTCCGTCCAGCCCCCGGCATTTATGAATGTTGTAGGTGACGATTCGCAGGCGGAGCGGTTCGTGCTTAGAGGTCATACATTAAAGGTATGAAAAGGGGGCAGAAAGGAAAGGTTCGAGGACCGAGGCTCGAAGCCCGAGAGGAAAAAGGCATAAGAAGAAAGACAAAGGTTTTTCCTCGCGTCTCGTACCTCGTGCCTCGAATCTGTTTCTTACATTTCCTTAAAGTAGTCCTTATTCAACTCCTCTTCAAGGATCCGCCGATGCTGCATCTCTTCCTTGGCCAGGGACTCGAACATCTCCTTCGTCCCGGGGTATTTGGCGATCTTGGCGGCCTTGGAGTAAAATTCACTAGCCGCTTTTTCGCGTTCGATGGCTATTTTGATGGCTTCCTGGGGGGTCGTGGTCTCGTCGATCATCCTCGCCTCCAATATTATTCTAGCACGCCTAAGACGGGGTATCCTTTTTTCTTTAATTCCGCCGCGATGGCCTTCAGGGGACATTTGCCCACCCGGAAATAACACACCCGCTTCCTGCGATCTTTTTGGTTGGACATGCCCACGCTGATGATCTCTGCCTTGTGTTTCCGGAAAACAGCCGATATCTCTTCGAAGGCATGAGGTTTCCGCCCCAAAACCACGTCGATGCGGGAGCTTGATTTCAGGATCCCCAGAAGCTGGATAAAAGCCGCCAGAATGTCCACGATGGTGAGAATCCCNNACGAGCCTGGCAGCCTCCTCGATACTGGCTTCGGGGGAGACGGTTACGGGTTTTTTGATCATTACGTCTTCGATGGATATCTTGTCCACCAGGGAGAGAAGGGAAGCCTGCCGGAGGTCTCCTTCGGTGACCAGCCCAACCAGCTCCCCATCTTCCACCACCGGGAGGTGGCGGATGGATTTTTCATGCATGAGCTCTATGGCCCGGAGAATGCTGGTGCCGGGCGGAATGGTCTGCACCTTGCGTGACATCTGGTTCTTGACTTGCATGGATTTTCCCTTCGGAAAGGCAACCCAAAATTTTGACATGAATGTATCAACCCTCCGAGGGTTTGTCAACAGGACAAAAATCCGCTTCACTTTTGCATTTTTTCCCCCGAAGCAAAAGCGAGCTTGTGGCCCGGAGGCAAGGGCGGGGCGCGCAAAAATCATGAGGCAGATATCCCTTCCTGGGCCGGGCGGGCAAGCCGTTCTATTGCCTCCATCATCAGTCCTTCCCTTGTAGGGGCGACCCGGCGGGTCGCCCGATGGGCCCGCCTCGCTCTGCGGACCCCCGGGACGATCTCTCCGGAAAGCTCTTGTCCCGCCGATGCTTTTTGCGCGCCCCGCCCTTGCCTCCGGACCACAAGATGGAATTTCGCGGAAAAAACATTTCCCAAAGTGAAGGGGCGCAAGACGCCGCGTGGGTTTGCCCATGTCCGAACCTTTGAAGTATGATAAAATAAACTAAAAAATCGCAGTCGGGTGCGAGGGCGGAGAAGATTACCAAGAAAGGAAGGATATAGGAAGATGGCGGTGAAGGAATACAAATTTAAGTACGGGAAAGCAGAGATTCCATTTAGCTTGGACCCCCAACTGGTGATGGGGGAGCTGACGATCAAAGGCCACCCGCCCATGAAGGATCCGGTGGCGGAGATCCAGAAGGCGATCCGGAATCCGATTCAGTCCAAGCCTTTCGGTGAAATCGTCAAGCCGGGGCAGACGGTCTGCTTCCTGGTAAACGACCCCACCCGGGTGGCCAACAGCCACGTTTTCATGCCCCTCCTCCTGAATGAGCTCAATTCCGCCGGAATCCCCGACAAGGACATGTTCATCATGTTCGCCGTGGGGGCTCACCGCGCGCTTCCCGCGGAGGAGATGGCTCAACTGGTGGGGGCCGAGACGGCCAAACGGGTGAAGATGTACAACAGCGACGCCCGGAACCCCAAAGAATTTAAATATGCGGGGAAGACTTCCCGGGGCAACGACATCTACTTTCATAAGCGGGCCATGGAAGCGGATCATATCATCTGCACGGGGAGCATCGTGTACCACTTCTTTGCCGGATTCGGCGGCGGCCGGAAAGCCATGTTCCCCGGCGTTACCCAGTACGAAAGCATCTGCCGCAACCATGCCCTCATGCTGGACCAGGCGGCGGTCATCGGCAAGCTCAAAGGAAATCCCGTCTATGAAGACCAGGTCGAAGCCACGGAGATGAAGAGGCCCTCCTTCCTGCTCAACGTGGTCCTCAACGAAAAGAAGGAGTTCCTGAAGGCCTATGCGGGGGACTACATTCAGGCCCACCTGGAGGCCTGCAAGTTCGTGGAAAGCATCTACGGCACGCCCATTCCTGGCCTGGCTGATCTGGTGATCGCCAGCTGCGGGGGCTACCCCAAGGATATCAATGTCTACCAGCTGCAGAAGACCATGGACAACGCCTGGCTGGCCGTGCGCCAGGGTGGAGTCGTCATCATCCTCGGCGAGTGCGTCGAGGGGGTGGGCGACGACCTGTACCTCGACTGGATGAAGAAGTATAAGACCCCGGAGAAGATCGAGGCGGAGATCCGGGCCAACTTTGTCGTAGGCGGCCACAAGGCCTATGCCGTGACCCGGCTGATGAAGAAAGCTCAGTTCATCCTCCTCTCCGGCCTGGGCCCGGAATTGTCCCGGACCCTGCTCTTCACTCCGGCC
>PMCE01000431.1:1672-2166 GCA_003154025.1 Syntrophaceae bacterium | reverse complement strand
AGGCTTTTCACTCACACTCACACTGACACTGTTTTCAATTTTAAGCATTTTTTAGGTTACTTACCCTGACAATCTGTTAAGCGAACGGGGAAAACGATGAAAAGTAGGCCGCTTCCACAAAGGGTGCAGAAACGGGACGGGGCCATTGTTCCCTTTGCCCCGGAGAAGATCCAGCACGCCATCTACCGGGCGGCCCTGGAGGTCCTGCGGGATTCGGCTCAGGCCGGGAAGATCGCCAAGCGCCTGGTGGATATCGTCATTCAAAAGCTGGCTGAAAAGTTTAAGGAGAAGCCCCTCCACGTGGAAGCCATTCAGGACATGGTGGAAACGGTCCTGATGAGCGCGGGGTACAGCCAGATCGCCAAGAGTTACATTCTCTACCGGGAGAGGCGGAGCGAAATCCGCCTGGCCAAGTCCGTCCTGGGAATGAAGGATGACCTGAAGCTGCCCATCAACACCATGGAGGTCCTGAAGAAGAGATACCTCCGGAAAGA
>PMCE01000431.1:0-1662 GCA_003154025.1 Syntrophaceae bacterium | reverse complement strand
TTCATGCCCAACTCCCCCACCCTGATGAATGCGGGGGCCTCCCTGGGCCAGCTCTCGGCCTGCTTTGTCATCCCCGTGGAAGATTCCATCGACGGGATCTTCGAAGCTCTCACGAGCATGGCCAAAATCCACCAGACCGGCGGGGGAACCGGTTTCAACTTCTCCCGCCTCCGGCCCAAAAAGGACCTGGTGGCCTCCACCAAGGGAGAGGCCTCCGGCCCCGTCTCCTTCATGAATATCTTCGACAAAGCCACCGAAGTGATCGTCCAGGGCGGAAGGCGGCGGGGGGCCAACATGGGAATCCTGCGGGTCGACCACCCGGACATCGTGGAGTTCATCGAGGCCAAGATTGAGAAGGGCCGCTTCTCCAACTTCAATTTATCGGTCGGGGTCACCGACCGGTTCATGAAGGCCGTGGAAGGAAACCGGNNCTGATCAATCCCCGGACGCGGGAACGGGTGAAGAAGGTAAAGGCCCGGATGATATTCGACTTGATCGTGAACGCCGCCTGGATGACGGGAGACCCCGGGTTGATCTTCCTGGATGAAATCAACCGGAAGAACCCGACGCCTCAGGTAGGCCCCATCGAAGCCACCAANNGAGAGCTGCAATCTGGCCTCCATCAATCTGTCCCGGATGATCCGTGGAAAGACCGTGGACTGGGAAAAGCTGAAAGAGTATGTTCACTGGGGCATCCGGTTCCTGGATGACGTAATCGAAATGAACCGGTTTCCTCTTCCCCAGATCGAGGAGATCACTTTCGCCAACCGGAAGGTCGGCCTGGGGGTCATGGGGTTTGCCGACCTCCTGATCCGCATGGGGATCCCCTATGGAACCCGGGAGGCGGTTGGGTTTGCGGAAAAACTCATGCGCTTCGTCCGGCGGGAGTCCTTAGAGGCTTCCAGGGCCCTGGCCGGGGAGCGGGGGGTATTCCCCAATTTTTCAAAATCCATCTACGCTCGCAAGAATTTGAGGATGCGCAACGCCACGGTCAACACCATCGCCCCGACCGGCACCATCAGCATCATCGCCGGGTGCTCCAGCGGGATCGAGCCCCTCTTCGCGGTGAGCTTCATCCGGAACGTCCTGTCCGGAACCCGTCTCTTCGAAGTCAATCCGTTTTTCGAAGAGGTCGCCCGGTCGCGGGGGTTCTACCGCAAAGAGCTTTTCGCCCAGATCGCCCAGTCGGGCTCTTTGCAGAAAATCCAGGGGATTCCCGCGGAGGTGAAGAGAATCTTTGCCACCGCTTTCGACGTTACCCCCCAACAGCATCTGGAAACCCAGGCCGCCTTCCAGAAGCATACGGACAACTCCGTGTCCAAAACCATCAACTTGCCCCGGGAGTCGACGGTGGAGGATATCCGCAAAATTTACCTTTCCGCTTACCGGCTAAAATGCAAGGGGATCACCGTATACCGTTACGGGAGTAAGGAGGAACAGGTGCTATCCTTCGGGTACCAAGACCCCGACCGCCCGGTGTTGCAGAGCGACCTGCTGGCCGTCGAATCGGACTATGCCGGGGGCTGTTCCGCCGTGTCCTGCCCCTTCTGAGCAAAGATCAGCAAGAGTCATGTTTCAAGAATAAGCGGACGAATTCCCACGTGGAGCCGAGGGGAGGTATGCCTGCGCGGCCATGAAGGACGGGAAGAAATTCACCTTGCA
>PMCE01000086.1:574-15460 GCA_003154025.1 Syntrophaceae bacterium | reverse complement strand
GTTCATCATGAAGCCATTTACCGTGCGGGAGGGGTCCCAATTGATACGGAAAGCGCTGGATCAGGAACAATCCAAATAGATCACGCTTGTTGGAAAAGGGGGGAATATTAAATTTTGGCCGCAGGTGCTGGTTTTACTATCTGCCATTTCTCCATCTGCTTCTCGATCACCAAGAAAGTTTCAATATAGATATCATTTTTGAATGGAGATACATCATTTCCACCGGTAATGAGCAATCCTTCAAGCAACCCTAGGCTAAATAGGTAGGTGTACCCTTCAGATCCAACCCTCCTTATCCGACTCGTTTGGTGAAACCGGAACCATTGGGGATAAGGCGGGCGAGCATTGGGGCGGGCCGGGCCCGATAACCGGGAAAACCCTTCCCTTACCCTCCACCCCCATCCGGGCACACCCGGTTTATTCGGAGATCCGCTTTCCCTGCCTTCCCACGGTTGCGGCCCAGGAATTTATTCTCCAGGATCTTTGGGGATATCCTGTCTGAAGAAGTGGCTATGATGAAAGTCGAAAAAGTGGTATAAAGATTCAGGGTTGAGGTAGATCATGTTAATTTCAGGCTTGAATTTGTTATGGTTGGAATAGTCCACCTGAGGAGTCCAGAGTGAAACGTTGTGAGGTTTTCGTAAATCAGGAATTTTGTAAGGGATGCGGGATCTGCGTGCATTTCTGCCCGCGGCAGGCCATCCGGCTTTCCGAGGAGTTCAACAGCAAGGGGGTCAATGTACCAGTTCCCACCGACATGGAAAAGTGCACCGGGTGCCGCACCTGCGAGTTGTATTGCCCCGATTTCGCCATCGCCATCCGCGGGGACGATGAGGGCGCCGACCCGGGCGGCCAGCCCTGATGTAAAGAAATGGGAATAGCTTTCTGGGTACCGACAGGTGACCCGTAGCAATAGCGAGGTGAACATTGGGCAATAGGAGAGTCAGAACCGGAAGGTACTTCATGCAGGGCAATGAAGCCTGCATGGAGGGAGCCCTGGCTGCGGGGTGCATGCTGTTTGCCGGGTATCCGATCACGCCGGCCACGGAGATCGCCGAATTGATGGCCCGGCGGCTCCCCCAGGCAGGGGGGATTTATGTGCAGGGGGAGGACGAACTCGCCTCCCTGGGAATCGTCCTCGGCGCATCGGCCTCCGGCTGGAAGGCCATGACCGCCACCTCGGGGAACGGCATCTGCCTGATGCAGGAGGAGATCGGCTATGCGGCCATGACCGAGATCCCCTGCGTCATCGTGGACGCCCAAAGGGCGGGGCCGGGAACCGGCATCGCCACCAAGAGCATGCAGGGGGACGTGTACCAGGTCCGTTACGGGAGCAACGCGGATTATTCCATCATCGCGCTGGCGCCGAGCTCGCCCCAGGAGATGTTCGACCTCACCATTGAGGCGTTCAACTACGCGGAGAGCTACCGAACCCCGGTCTTCATCCTTTCCGACGAGATCGTCAGCCACATGCGCGAACGGGTCACGATCCCGGCACCCGAGAAGATCCGTCTCGTCGACCGCAAGAAACCCGAGGTGCCGCCGGAGCAGTTCGTCCCCTTCCGAGCACCGTCCCCCGACGGAGTGCCGCCCATGCCCTCCTTCGGCGACGGCTATGCGCTGCCCATATCGAGCTTTGCCCGGACCGAGACGGGAAGACCGGTCACGGATTTCCAAAGCCAAACCCGGCTCGTCCAGCGGCTTTGGGACAAAATCGAAAAGCATGCGGACTCCATCGCCATGGTGGAGACCGAGGGAATGGAGGACGCCCGCGCGGCCGTGCTCTCTTACGGGAGTGTCGCCCGGGCGGCCAAGGACGCGGCCAGAAAAATGCGCCTCCAGGGAAAGCCCGTGGCCTCCATGCGGCTGATCACCCTCTGGCCCTTCCCGGATGAGCGGGTCCGGGATTTAGCCAAGCGGGTGAAGACGATCTTCGTCCCCGAGATGAACGTCGGGAAGATGGTCCGTGAGGTGGAAAGAGTGGCCGGGAAATACGCGGACGTCGTCTCCCTTCCCAAGTTGGGGGTGGACATACACACCCCGGCTGAGATCCAGCAGGCGGTCGAGAGGATGTTTTCATGAATGCCAAAAGGAAAGACGTGGACGGGAGCAAAGAGCCGAAGCATCCGGTGCTGAAGCACTTCCGGGAGGACAGCCCGGGGACTCCCCATCTCTGGTGCCCCGGTTGCGGCGTGGGCCAGGTCTGGCACTACACGACCCGGGCCATCGAAGAGCTGGGCCTGGACGAGAACAAGGTGCTGTGGGTGGGCGGCAGCGGGTGCACGGGAAGGATGTGCACGTACTGGCACAAGGACTTCTTCCACACGCTGCACGGAAGGGCGCTTTCCTTCGCCACCGGAGTGAAGCTGGCCCGGCCGGAGCTCACCGTGCTGGTCCACAGCGGCGACGGCGAGTGCGTCGCCATCGGGGGCAACCACCTCATCCACGCGGCGAGGAGAAACGTGGATATCACCCTCATCGCCGTCAATAACTTCAACTACGGCATGACGGGGGGACAATTCTCGCCCACGACCCCCCTCAGCGTATACACGGCCACCTCGCCCTTCGGGAACCCGGAAGAGGCTTTTAACCTGTCCGGCCTGATGAGGGAAGCGGGCGCAACCTACATTGCCCGCTGGACCACGGTCCACGCCCGGCAGGTCATCAACGCCATCAAGAAGGGTATCCAGAACAAGGGATTCAGCTTCGTCGAGATTCTCGCCCAGTGCCCCACCCAGTATGGCCGGCGGAACAAACTGGGCGGCGCCGTACAGATGATGGAGTGGCTCAAGTCCAACTCGGTCCTCAAGGAGAAAGCGGAGAAAATGTCCCCGGAGGAGCTGAAAGGCAAGTTCATCCTGGGGGAGTTATACAGCGCCACCAAGCCGGAGTTTTCCGAGTACATGAGAGCCATGGCATCCGAGGCCGCCCGAAAGGCGGAGGACGGTTGAGGGCGGAATCGCCGGTTCTCCCAAGATGGCTGCGGGGATGGGAAGCGGCGAATGGCTAGGGGGCTCAAAGAGGAGGTTATACCAGTGCCAAGGCATGAGGTGCGCATCGCCGGATTCGGCGGCCAGGGGGTGGTTTTGAGCGGCATCGTGCTCGGAACCGCGGCCATGTACGGTAACAAGTTCAGTACCCAGGTACAGTCCTACGGACCCGAGGCCAGGGGCGGCGCCTGCAAAACCGAGGTCGTCATCGCCGATGAAGAGATCTCCTTCCCCATGGTGACCAGCCCGGATTTTTTCATCGCCCTCTCCCAGGAGGCCGTGGACAAGTACATTGCCGACTTGCCGGAGGGGAAAACCCTGATCGTGGACGAGGACCTGGTCAGGAATATTCCGGAGAAGAAGGGGATCAAGGTCCATAAACTGCCCATGACCCGGGTTGCCGACCGGAAAGTGAAGAACCGCATGTTCACCAATATCGTGATGCTGGGGGCCATTACCGACCTCACCGGCATCGTCTCCGAGGAGGCCATGAGGGAGGCGGTCAGAAACAGCGTTCCCAAGGCGACGGTCGAGAAGAACCTCGCCGCGTTGGAAGAAGGGTTCGCGCTGGCCCGGGAAATCAAAGAGTGAGCGACATTCGTCGGGTTGAGAAGGAGGAAGTCGGAATCGACTTCCGAGGTTTTCTTTTCTGCTAACCGCTCGAAACTTGAAACCTGAAACTTGAAACCGTTTTATCTTTGCTCTATGCCTTTTGCGGTTGTTACCGGATACTCCCTCGCTTTCCATTCTTTGAACCCCCCCTCGAGGGGGCGTACCCGGAGGACTCCTCTTTGCCTCAATTGCAGCGCCGCCCCGGCGCTGGATGCCTCCTCGGGTCAACCGCAGTAAACAATGACTTCCTTGTCTTTGAGTCGGGAGTAATCCTCCTCCTTCCATCCCTCCAAGGGGGCGTAGACAGCTCCCGGAATGACCTGGGGGTCCGCATGAAATTCCAGGGGATGGCGGACATCGAAGATCATTAGGTCCTCGCCGCGGTCTATCTTCTCTTTCAACTCCTCGGCGCGAATCCGCGCCATCCGCAGTTGGCGCAGAAAATTGCGGCGCTGGACATATTTCCAGCCTATGAAGATGCCCAGCCCTCCCAATAAAGCCACCCCAAAAAGGGAGCCCATCTTCAGGGCCGACCCGAACAGAGCTTCGATCTCATAGCTGAAGGCATACCCGACCCCGATCAGGCTCCCGACCCAGATTCCCGCCCCTAAACCATCGTAGATCAGGAACGACGCCAGGGGCATCCGGACGATCCCCGCCAGGGGAGGGGCAATGGTGCCGAAGCCCGGGAGGAATTTGGCCACCAGAAGCGAACGCGCCCCGTAACGGGAAAAAAGGGCAGCCGTGTTGCGCACGCAGGAGTCCGGATTCAGGGAAATGCGGCAGAGGAGGGATAACACCGCTCCCCCCCTTCTCCAGCCGATCCAATACCAAATGACATTACTCGCCACCGCGGCGGCGACTCCGAGAAGGAACGCCGGGAGGAAATGAATCCATCCCTGCCCGGCCAGAGTTCCGGCGGCTAAGAGCATCGCGGAGGACGGCAACGGTACCCCGATCTGGTCGGCCAGAACCGAGATAAACACCAAGGAATACGCGTGTTGGATGATGAATTGGATTACTTCAGTCATGGCGAGGGATCTGCTTAGCCTTTTGCAGAGGTTCTATGGACGATTGCATAAGCGCCAAATCCCAAATAAATTCCAAATTCCAATGTCCCAATTTCTCAAACAGCTACCGAATGGCCGGTTCCGGGTTTGGAATTTAGGAAATTGGAAACTTAGTGTTTATTTGGAATTTGGTGCTTGGTGCTTGGAATTTGACTCCAAGGGTGAACGGAAAGCAGTTTTTCCAAACCGCCAAACTCTTGCCCGGTGGGCAAGGCCCCTACCCTTCCTCCTCCCTGGGACCGAAGAAGCCCACCCCTCTCTGAGAGTCGGCATCCAGGTACACCTGAAGGAAATCGCCGCCGCACGCCGAGGGCAGATGGATGACCCGGACGATTCCTTCGCAGTCCTTGACTTCCGGGGCCACCCGGGCGAGGGAGTTTTCGCTGTTGAGGAGAAAAGGCTCGTTCAGGATGAACCCGGGGTCATCCGGGAAGAGGGGAACGATCACGATATCGGCTTCCACCAGGTCCTGGAAGAAGTGGGTTCCGTAGGAGACCTCCGGGGTATATCCCTCCTTGGCGAAGGCCACCTCCACCAGGAGCCTGGCCTTATTGATGTTCGCGTAGGTGACCTTGACCCCCAGGTTGATGTCGTTGCTCCCCCACCGGCCCGGACCCATGAGGGCAAAGCGTTTCTCCGCCAGGACCTTGTTGAGCAGGTTCACCACGCTGGCGATCTCCATCTTCTCTTGATAGGTGAGGAGGAGGTCGTAGGCCCGGGGGTTCACGTATACCATGTACTCCACGTTCGTCACGATGCAGTTGGCGAGCCCCGACCGGGTCGTGAAGAGAACCCGCTCCCGGGGAATGTCTTCGGGGATCCTCACCCGTTCCAGTTCCTTCCGGGTGGAGAGGGACCGGCACTGGAGGAGGTAGAATTTGTTGTCATCCCAGGCAAATTCCATATCCACCGGTCGCCCGTAGGCGGATTCGATCTTGGAGAGAATTCTCCTGGCCAGCCGGACGAAGGGGGCCTTTTCCAGGAAATTTTCGAAGGTGATGCAGAGGTCCCCTCCGCTCAGGTCCTGGCCTTTGAACAGGGGAGGACTCAGGTGACCGTCCCGGTTCACCGAGACGGCATAGAAGAGGTCGGGGTGGTCGACCTGCTCTTTCAGGGTGCGGAAGTCCGCCGTCTCCATCTGGCCGGTCTTCAGGTTGAGGACGTCCACCTGCCTCTGAGAATACTTTTTGATCTGGCCGGCGGTCACCTCCGGCCGCAGCAGGGGATGGCTGAAGGGGACCATGCGCGGGTAGTCCGAACCCACCCGGTCCACGGCCCGCGTCCCCAGCCCCATGACCAGACGCCCCAACCCTTCTTCCTTCCGGATCTTGGGGTTCCAGGCATAGACGTTGCGGGAGAAGAGGACCCCCGAAACAAAGGGAAAGAAATAATCCCCGAACCTCCGGCCCACGACCTTCTGGACCACCATGGCCATGCGTTCGTCGAAATCCAGAAGCCCGTGGTCCATGCGGTAGAGGATGGGGTCCGGCCCGAAGGTGCTGGCGAAGACCCGTTTCAGCCCGCCGATGAAGCTGCTCAGCCGGCTCTCCAGGTCGCCCTGGTTGGTCAGGAAGACAGAGAGATACTTCCCGGAAAAAGCCAGGCCAAAATTGTCCTCCAGGAGGCTCGAGGAGCGGATGATGATGGGATGCTCGCCGATCTCTTCCAGGATCCGGCGGAAATCGTCGATCACTTCCGGCGCGAAGGTGGCATACCTGAACTTCTCTTCGACGTGGGTGAACTCGCGGTCGATCTCCTCCCGGTTTTTGTACTTGAAGGTGTGAAAGAGATACAGGTTGTTCCGGTCCAGGAACTCGGAGAAGACCCCCGAGTTCAGGTACCAGGTGTCCGGGACCCGGATGTACTCTTCCAGCTCCGGGTCGTGCTTCTCCAGGAAGGGGAGGAGGATCTTGTACGCCAGGAGCATCCCCGCGGCCTTTCCCCCCATCCGTCCCGGCCTCCTCCGGCTCCACAGGCATCGCGGCAGGATCTGGTCCATGTCCCGGATGGTGATGTAATTCTTGGCCAGGCTGATGAAGGGGAGCTGATTGGAGATGAACCGGCTGATCAAGGCCACCCGGATTCCCACGGCTTCCTCCGGGGAAATATACACTTCCCCCTTGGGAATTTCGCAGAATTCCCGGAGGGCTTTGAAGACCTCCATGGCGGTGGCCTGGTCCCGGTTGACCACCATGCTCAGGGTCTGGGCCCGGTCCCTCTTCCGGGCCAGGTTGATGTAGCTTTCAATCTCCCCCGGGGGGAAGGAGTTGGCGAAATAGGCGTCGGTCAATGCCTCCACATACTCCTGCCGGTTATCCTCCGTCTCCGGCAGCCGGTCGGACTTCAACTGGACCAGTGCCTTCTGGTAGAGAGCATCCCGGCTGATGATTCCCCGTTGCTCCAGAATCTCCATGAAGGTGAGGTTCATCAGCCCCAGCAGATGGGGATACTGGTTCTTCTTCCGGATCAGCCGGTAAATTTTGAAGATGTCCCAACCGTCGTTCATTTCAGTGCCCTTTCGGCAAGAGCATAAGGAAGCGGGAAGGCCTACCCCTTGGGATGGTAAATGAAGCCCCAAGCATCAAATTCCAAATCCCAAATAATACCCAAGCTCCAATGACTAAAATTCCAAACGAAGCTGCCCGTATTTGTTTGGGACATTGGATCCTTGGAGTTTGGAATTTGTTTGGTGCTTGGGATTTAGAATTTGGTGCTTGCCGCGTTGTGGGGGCAAGAAGAGAAAATCTTCCCCTTGCCCCTTCCGTTCTACACCCACCCCCGAAGCTTGCACGCTTCCGCCACCCGCGCTACGGAAACCAGGTAAGCGGCCTGGCGCATGTTAACCTTTTCGCGCTGATACATCTGGTAGACCCCGTGGAAGGCCTTGGTCATCTTCTCATCCAGGCGTTTGTGAACCTCCTCCAGGGGCCAGTAGAAGTTGTAGGTGTTCTGCACCTGCTCGAAGTACGACACGGTCACCCCGCCCGCGTTGGCCAGAAAGTCGGGAAGTACGAAGATGTTTTTGGCGTACAGGACCTCGTCCGCTTCCGGCGTCGTGGGCCCGTTGGCCATCTCGCAGGAGATCCGGCATTTGATCTTGGAGGCGTTGGCCTCCGTGATCACGCTTTCCAGGGCGGAGGGGAAGAGAACGGTCACCTCCAGCTCCAGGAGCTGCTCGTTGGTGATGGCCTCCGCCCCGGGGAATCCCTGGAGACTGCCCTTCTTCAGTTTGTAATCGACCACCTGTTTGGGGTCCAGCCCTTTAGGGTTGTAGATTCCCCCCTTGGAGTCCGAAGCGGCCACGAGTTTCAGGCCCAGGATCTCGTGCGCCAGGAGAGCGGCGAACTGGCCGGCGTTGCCGAACCCCTGGATGGCCATGGTCTTGCCCTTCAGGTCGATCCCCAGCACCTTGCCCGCCTCCCGCAGAACGTAGACACCCCCGCGGGCGGTGGCATCGCCCCGGCCCTCCGACCCTCCCAGGGGAATCGGCTTTCCGGTAATGACCCCCGGGTGGTGCTGCCCCACGATAACCTCGTATTCATCCATCATCCAGGCCATGATCTGAGGGGTGGTGTACACATCGGGAGCAGGGACATCCTTGGTGACCGACAGGATGCGCGCCGCGGCCCTCATGTAGGCCCTGGCGAGGCGCTGTTTTTCCCGTTCGGACATCTCTTTGGGGTTGCAGGTGACTCCCCCCTTGCCGCCCCCTAGGGGGATGTCGACCACCGCGGTCTTCCAGGTCATCCAGGCAGCCAGGGCCCGCACCGTGTCGATGGTTTCTGCGGGATGCCACCGCAGCCCGCCCTTCGTCGGGCCCCGGGACGAATTGTACTGAACCCGGTAGCCGTGAAATACTTTGATCTTCCCGTCATCCATCTCCACGGGAAGGGTAAACCGAAACTCCACCTGGGGCCACCGCAGAAGCTCATGCGTGGCCGGGTCGAGGCCGAGTCGCTCCGCGGCCACATCCAGCTGGGCTTGAGCGATCTTGAAAGGATTCAATTCCGGCATGCGAAATCCTCCTTTTCTCTATCAGTTCCCTCCGTTCCCGGAGGGTTGCATGGCGGCCATGCTTCGTCGTTCATTGGAATCAGTATAGAACCCTCCCCCTTGATTTTCAACAGAATCTCACACCAAGTCAGGGTCCGGCAAGCCAGGTCCTTACCAGAGGCAATAAATAATCGCGACGGCTAGGGCATTAGGGCGGGGCTCTTCAGGAATTAATCGGCGGCCACCGGGAGGCGAGGATCCCTGGGGGTCCGGGAGGGACGGATTCGCATGCGCCTTCTGCTTCTTTATGGTGGAGGGCTGCAGCACGACCTTGGCCAAGGATATTCCTGCCGAAGGTCAATCCCCCCGGTCGAATTGCTCCCTGCAATAGCACAGGACGTTGAGCATTTCAAAGATATCTTCCAGGGGGTAGAAGACGGGGATGGAGCGTTCCTCCAGGTATTCCCTGGCCCGGGCGTAGGCCTGGTAATCCCCCGTAAAGCTCACGTAGATTGGCTTCTGTGGATACCGCTTGGCCAGTTCAGGGAGATAACCATAGGCCTCGGCGGGAATCCGGGGTGACGCGAGAAGGACGGCGACCAGTGCGTCGCCCCCTTTATCCTGCAGGAGAGTTTCGGCAACCGTCCGGTTGCCTTCTACCTGACCGAGTTGGGAAACGACGGCCGACATGTCCACCGGGTTGGAGATGTTCACCCAGGAGGCGGTCACTTCTCTTAGCTTCTTCACCGTAGGCTCCGAATGGCTGGCCATCTTCAAACCCATGGATTCGCAGGCATCGGCCACTACGACCCCCAGGGCTCCCGAAGGGGCCATGGCGGACACCCGTCTCCCTTGGGGTATAGGCTGGAAGGCAACCCCCTTGGCCACGTTGACCAGGTCGACGTACCGTCTCAGCCGGGCGATGCCCGCCTGCCGGAAGGCTCCGTCGAAGAGGGCCTCGTTGCCGGCCAGGGAAGCGGTGTGGGAGAAGGCCCTCTCCGCCCCGGCTTTCGTCCGCCCCCCTTTGAGAATAATGACCGGCTTTTTCCTCGTAACCCTTTTGGCCACTTCCAGGAAGCGGCGGGGCTGGCGGAACCCTTCCACGTACATGAGGACGGCCTTGGTCTCCGGGTCCCGGCCCAGGTAGTCCAGGACTTCCGAGTCTTCGATATCGATCTTGTTTCCCAGCCCGGCGACGCGGGCCACGCCGAATCTCTCCGCCGTGTTGATCCACCGCATGGTGTGGGTGGCAAAGTTGCCCGTCTGGGCGATGTAGCTGACGGGTCCCCGCCGCACTTTTCCCAGGGGGAAGAAGGTAGTGGTCAGTTTGGCCGGCGTGCTGGTGAGGCCGCTCGTGTTCGGGCCGATGATCCTCATCCCCGAGGAACGGGCCACCTTCAGGATCTCTTCCTGGAGACGGGCCCCCGCCTGGTCCACTTCGGCATATCCCCCGGAGGCGATGACCACGGCCGGAATTTTTTTCTCGGCGCACTCCCGGAGGGGTCCCAGCGTCTTCTCCGCCGGGACGATGAACACGGCCAGGTCCACGGGCTCCGGAATTTCNNGCCACACTGCGCGGCTCGAAAAAATACTGGAACACATCCGACATGGTTTTCTCCTGAATCATTCAGATCGTTGGGTGTAGGGGCGATTCATGAATCGCCCCTACAAATCCTGCCAGCATGAACGACATTCTGCTTAATTCCNNTGGCCTGAAAAATTCCCCGAACTTTCCGGCCTCCTCAGGGGTTTCCACCACGATCTGCAGGTAAAGCCCGTTAGGGGAGAGCCCCTGCCGCAGGACGGCCAGATCTTCCGCGTCCAGCTTTCCCCGGACGATCAGGCTCTTGCCCCGGGCCTGGACCCTCTTGAAGAGGGGCAGCATCCGGGGGACTCCCCAGCCTCCCTGGTCCTTGTTGATTTCGATGCATTTGAGGGATTCGATCTCCGCGAACCGGTCCAGAAGATGCAGAGAAGACGAGTGGAGGTGGATGACCTGGTAGGGAAAGGCGTCGGCGATCCGCCGGTCTTCGGCCTGAAGGTATTTCGTGTAGAGGTCCGGGGAGAAGAGGGCCGAGGCATCCTCCTGCATCCGGACGATCCCCTTCGGGGCCCAGAGAGTGAAGCTCTCCACTTCATAGCCGCCGTGGAATGGGCGCGTAACGGCCAGTTGATCCCGCACCAGCCCGATGGCGAAATCCGTACAGACCCGGCAGAGCCGTTGGAAATCATCGGGGCAATCGTAGAGGTCGAAGATCATCTGCTGCGAACCTCGGAAAGCGGCCACCATGTCCGCAGGCCCCCGGAGGATGGGCTGGCCAACCGGGTAACGGTCTCCGTACCGGTCCTGCAGGGCGGCCACAAACTCCAGGTATTTCTTCCGCCATGCGTTCTCCTTGGACAGGTTCAGTTTGCCCGTATCGCGGTAGTCGAAGCCCCCCTCTTTGGCCCAGATGGACTCGTTGCCGACCTCGACCGGGATCCCCAGCATGGCCTCGAACCAGGGGAAGGCGGGGATAGGGGCCACGGAATGGATCATGTCGTCTTCGATCCGTTCGAAGGAAGCCACGATGCGGTCGTAATCTTGGAAATACTTCTCCGGAGAAAGCATGTCGGGAAGGATGTTTTCCCGCCCTCGGTACCTCTGGACCGCGCTGTAGCTCTGGAAGGAGAACCATCCTCCCAGGGAAAAGCCGACCAAGGGCCTTTCCACAGGGGCTCGATCCCAGAAAGCCTGATACCGTCTGATTTTTCCTTCAAGGTCCATAACCTTGGTTCTCCCCCATCCTTAGAAACGGTAGGGGCGACCGGCGGTCGCCCCAGCTCCCAATCAAAAATGTATTTCGTTCCCTTGGAACTGCGGTTTCCTCCTGGCAGGCCGCCGGGAAGGAATGATCCCGGCAACCCTTACTGCTGCTGTTTCAGCCCCAGCTTATCGATCAGCTGACCGTACATTTCAAACCCGTCGGTCATGTTCTTCAGAAAGACTTTTCGTTCCTGATACATGACCGGGTGGTAGATTTCCTTGGCGATGGCGTGGAACTCGGGGTCCTCGGTCACTTTTTTGAAATTGGCTTCCAGGTAGCTGACCACGGGTTCCGGCGTCCCTTTCGGAGCCCCTATCCCCCGGATCGCCCCCATGGTATAGACGTTGAAGCCCTGCTCCATGAAGGTAGGCACATCGGGGATGATGGGGTCTCGCTCCCGCAGGCATACCGCCAGGACCCGCAGCCTTCCGGCCTTTACGTGGGGCAGGACTTCCGAGGGAGTGTTCCCGGCAAAGTCCGTGTGCCCGCCCAGGACGGCGGTCACGGCCTCGGCCCCGCCCCGGAAGGGGATGGTCTCCGACTTCACCTCAGCCACTTTCATGATCGCCTGCATGGTGATATCCACCGATGCCCCGCGGGTGGAGACCGCGCCGGTGATCAGCCGGTTCTGCTTCTTGGCCCAATCGACGAATTCCCTGAGGGTCTTGGCCGGATGGGTACTAGGGACCGACAGGACCAGGGAGACGATCGATATCTGGCAGACCGGCACCAGGTCCTTGAATTGATGGTAGGGGATCTTCATGGTGTGGGGAGTGACCAGGTCTTCTCCGGACCCGTACCCGAAGAGCAGGGTGTACCCGTCCGGCTTGGCGTTGACCACCGCCACCCGGCCGGGGATTCCCGCCCCCCCCGCCTGATTCACGACCAGAACCTGGACGGGAAAATGCTTGGCCGACAGTTTGGCCAGAGCCCTGGCCAGGACATCCGTGGATCCCCCCGCCGCATAGGGGACGATCAGGCTGATCTGCTTCCGGGGATAATCCTGAGCCGGAGCCGGGGCGGGAAGCACCAGCATCAGCCCGAACACCACCAGCCAAAGCTTTCCTTTCAAGGTTCTCCTCCTCGGGATCGGCAGACCCGTTCTTCGGCGGGAAAGTCCTTCTTCCCGGAAGTTCAAGCCGGTTTTCGGAATCGAAGCCGGTGGGGGAATCTCCCGGGAATTCATTCCTTAGGAAACCCCCAGGAGCTTCTTCACCATATTGACCGCCGAGGCCGCATCCGGAGCATACCCATCGGCCCCGATCTGCCGGGCGAATTCCTCGGTCACCGGGGCGCCTCCCACGACGGCTTTCACTTTCCCCTTCAGCCCCGCGGCCTTCAAAGCTTCCACAGTTCCCTTCATCTGCATCATGGTGGTGGTGAGGAGGGCGGACATCCCGATCACCTGCGCTCCCTTCTCCTTGGCCACCTGAACGAACTTCTCCGCCGGAACATCGATTCCCGCGTCGATCACCTCAAAGCCCGCTCCCTCCAGCATCATGCCCACGAGGTTCTTGCCGATGTCGTGGAGGTCTCCCTTGACCGTCCCGATCACAATTTTGGCCGAGGGGGCGGCGTTGGATTTGGCCAGGACGGGCTTCAGAACACCGAGGCCGGCGTGCATGGCCCGGGCCGCGATAAGCACTTCGGGAATGTAGATCTCGTTATTCTTGAACTGCACCCCGATCCGATCCATGGCTTTGATGAGGCCCTCTTTCAGGACCTTTTCGGGCGGGTCACCCGCATCCAGAGCTTTCTGGGTCAGCGCCTTCACCTCGTCCATCTTCCCGGCAGAAAGGGCTTGGTAAAATTTTTCCTGATCAACCATTCTCCATTTCCTCCTTTGTTGGCTCTAAATCGAGTCTCTTTTTTCCTATTTGCGGTTTATTTATTATTAAACCAAAGAAATGAAAGGAATGAAACCTAAATTTTAATGGGATACCGGCCGCAGGCCAGGGCCGTCTCCCGCATGGCCTGGTAGTTTTCGAACCTTGCCCAATTGGGAACGGAGTTGCCGGACCCCAGGGCAAATCCCCCTCCCGGGGCAATGTCCCGGATGGTTTCTTGGGTCACTTTACGAACCTGCTCGGGGGTTCCCCGATTCAACAGGTCGGTGTGAATATTGCCCATGATTCCCAGTTTCTTTCCTACCCGGGCCTTGACTTCGCGGATGTCCATGCTCGTGGGATCGATGGGATGGATGGCGTCGAACCCGATGGAGATGAGGTCCTCCATGATCGGCCAGATACCTCCATCGGAATGGAAGAAGAAGAGCAACCCCTGCTTCTTGGCCAGAGCGCCCAGCTCTTCATACCAGGGAAAGACATACTTGCGGAAAAATTTCGGGTCGATGATGGGGCCCGTGCCATAGCACAAATCATCCACCACCCAGAGGGCGCCCAGGTTCGGGACCCGGGACAGTTCCTTCGCTCCTTGGATCTGGATCTCCCCCACCCTTTGAAAAACCCTGGATACCAGCTCCTCCTGCAGGTAGAGGCTGAGGCAGAAATTCTGGAACCCCAGCAGCATCCAGGTGACGGTGAAAACCTTTCCCGAGCAGGCCAGGATCTTCATCCCCTCGGGCAGGAAGGGCTGGATGTCGGTGAACTTGCGGAAATCCAGCTTGGCCGCCTCTTCCCAGGGGAACCGGTCATAATCTTGAAGATCCCTGATCACCCCGTTCTCTTCGATGTTCCAGGGAACCACCTCTTCCTCTTCTTTGCGCAGCGTCTTCTGGACAACCCGGTAGATGCTGGACTCTTTGGTCACTTCTCCCGGGTTCATCATTCCCACGGTCAGCGGGATGGAATCATACCCGGCGTTCACCCAGAACTCCACCTGGGACCGAAGGTCCGAATCTTCCACCTTCCTCCCCAGGAACTGGGACTGGATTTCATAAGCCACCAACGCCTCGATCAAAGGAACCCGGTCCGGTTCTTCATGGCGGATGGCCTTTTTTAATCTTTCAAAATCCGGCTGGTTGCTCATGGGAACAGACTCCTCTGCCAAACCCTAACCCGGCATAACCGGAACCAAACAGGATGTTGTAGGGCTCCCGCCCTCGGCAGGATGGCCGCCCGCAGGATGGCCAATCCCGCGAAGCGCGGGACCCCTACAATTGGTGACCATTTTGGCGTCAATTTAACCGCTGAGCGCCCAGGCTTTTTCCGCGACCGTGCGCGGGAAAAGAGGCCCCCGCAGCCAAATTCCGTAGGGGCGATTCATGAATCGCCCCTACATCGGCCTCGCAAAGTGGATCTTTCTTTCTTACCAACGCGTTTGTATTAGCGAGGCTCTAAGCGCCTAAGAGTCTCTTTCTTCTCCTCACTCCTCACTACTCACTCCTCATTTTTTTCAGTGCCTCAGCAGAAGCTTGGGCAGCCAGAGCGACAAGCCCGGCCAGGCGGTGACGAT
>PMCE01000086.1:0-505 GCA_003154025.1 Syntrophaceae bacterium | reverse complement strand
TCGAAGCCCCAATCGATGATCAGGGGCAGGAAGATGGGCGCGGTCAGGAACAGGATCCCGATCCAGTCCAGGAAGCAGCCCAGAAAGATCCAGATGAGGTTCATGAGGATGACCGTGCCCCAGGGCCCCAGGTCCAGGGCCTTGATGGCGCTGGTCACAAAGTTCGTGCCGCCGGCCAGGGTGTAGGCGCCGATGATGGTCTGGGCGCCGAAAAAAAGCCAGGTGAGCATGCAGCTGATTCGCAGCGTCTCGTAGAGAGAGTCGCGCACCATGGGCCAGTTCAGCTTGCGGTTGATCGCCGCGGCGAGGATGACCAGAATCACGCCTACGCCCGCGGCCTCGGATGGGGTGGCAATTCCGACGTAAATGGAGCCCAGCACCCCTCCGGCGATACACAGGGGCATGGCCAGCTCTTTCAGGGTGGCCAGTTTCTCCCGAAGCGGCATGTTCCGCACCTCTTCGGAAACCAGGGGCGCGGCCTCCGGATGGCGCCAGCAGCGCCAGA
>PMCE01000203.1 GCA_003154025.1 Syntrophaceae bacterium | reverse complement strand
ATATCATCTGTTTCTTTGAACTCTTTTCTGATCCGGCGGATTTCAAGGCCGCAAATCAATCAAAATGGTACGCCGAATATCAGCAGCTCGTCAAACCGCTCCTTGCGGCACCGTCCGAGGTGATCTCTGCCAATCCTGTCTGGGCAAAGGGAATGCTGATTTGAACGGGAAAGGAGTGCGCCGGCGGCATGGGGAGGCCCATCCCGGTCGCGAACACGCCACTCAATGTCGGGTATCTCAAATCAGCAAGCTATCTACATTGCCCGGAAGAACATGTGGTTCCGCCTTGGCAGGTGATAAAGCAGCTTCCACAGCTTTTAGGATTTGTTAGGACGTTTGTTTCGCACCCATTCGAGAAAACACCATCGCAATCTCCCCACCCGAAATTACAAGTTTCCACCCAACACAACCCGCTTGAACAGAAAGCTGTGGCATTGGGTAGGGAACAGGCGTTACCACAGGCCCCGCAATTTTTAGGATCCATCCGAAGATTAGTACAAACTCCTCCACAAGAAGTCATCGGCGGCTGACAGGATACTTGACAAGATGCCATAAAAGGCACGATTAGGAAAAACAAAGAAAAAATCGCTGTGATCAATAAGGTTATCTTGGGAATGCGGCCCTTAAAAGATACCATCTTTTATCCTCTAATCCCCTTTCATTACTTTACGGAATAATATCGATTTAATAGCACAAAAGAACCGATGATGAAAAGCGATATCTTTTCAGCGCGGGAGACTGCGCATTGCCGACTGAAATGTGGAGCGGACGGTCGAAAATAAAGGGCAAATAGTACAAGGAAGGAACAGTGGCGCGCAAAAAAAATATCTGGCAGGTGGAATTTAAATGGCCGGCTGTTAATGAGCTTTGGGGGGTTCGCACAGGTATCCCGCGCTTTTCCGCCTCCGATTCATTATTTGGGATTTGACTGAATGCGGGCGTAGTGGACGAGGGCGTGCATGGCCCGGGCGGCTTCGTCCTGGGTGGCGAAGAAGGGGATGCCGGCTTTTTTGAATAGGTCGAGGGCGGGGCCGACGGCGACCCGGGGGATCATGTTGGCGACGATGGGTTTGTTGTATTTCTGGGGCAGGGATAATATGATTTCCGTGGCGTCCATCAGCTCCCGGATCGAGGCCGGGGAGCGGAGCTGGAATTCGAACATGAAGGGGATCATCATGCAGACCCCGTCGATGTTATCCTGGCTCATGAGGATATCCAGGGCCCGGGCGTAGGTCATGGGCCGGATGTCGGAGGCGGTGTCCACCGGGTTCATGGGGCGAGGGGCAAAGGGCTGGAGAATCTTCTTGATCTTGTCCGAAGCTGCCGGGTCCAGTTGGGGAACATCCAACCCCCAGGCCACACAGGCTTCGGCCATGGTCACACAATACCCTCCTCCTCCCGAGATGATGGCCACTCGATTGCCCTTGGGAAGGGGCTGGCTGGACAGGGCCATGGCCATGTCAAAGGTGTGCAGAGGATCGTAACAGCGGATCAGCCCGGCCTGCCGGCAGAGGGCTTCGAAGATCTTGTCGTTGCCGGCCATTGACGCGGTGTGGGAAAGGGCGGCGCGCGCGCCTACGTCGAAACGCCCCGCCTTGTAGACGAGGATGGGCTTCCGGGGGGCAATCTCCCGGGACAATCGGAAGAATCGAACGGCGTCCTGGAACCCCTCCACATACAGGATGATCGCCCGGGTCTTTTCATCCCGGCCGAAATACTCCAGGTAATCCCCCACCTCCAGGACGGCCTGATTTCCGCTGCTGATGAAACCCCTGAACCCGTACCCTTTCCCTCTGGCCAACAGCATGAGGTAGTTTCCCAGGGTTCCGCTCTGCGAAATGAAGGCGAGGGAACCCCGAGTGGGGGCTTCGTCGAAGGCCAGGTTCAGGCTGACCGGGTCGCTCCAGAGGCCCATGCAGTTCGGCCCCACCAGCGGAATCTTGCCTTCCCGGGCGATTCGGACCACTTCGTCCTGGAGCTTCTTCCCTTCCTGNNCGCCTCTGCCACCTGGTTGGAAGGCAGAGTGATCACCGCCAGATCGATATTTTTCGGCAGATCCCCGATCGACGCAAAGCACTTCACCCCGGCGATCTCTTTAGCGCCGGGATTAACGGGATAGATCATCCCCCGAAAACCGGTGTTGAAAGGGCGCACCACCATGCGGTGACCCCATTTCTCGACCTGGGTGGAAGCCCCGATAACGGCGATGGACTGGGGTTTGAAGATAGGATCCAGGAAGCTCGGGTCATTCATTGGCTTGGATTGTTTTTTCAGCGGTTTGATGAATCGCAAAGAGGAAGTTTCGAGTTTCGGGTTTCAGGTTTAAAGTTGACTGTTATTGGTTACTCGTTGCTGATTCTAAACCAGCAACGAGTAACTTTCTTTTTCGCCTGGCGCGCAACTCGAAACTCGAAACCCGGGACTTGAAACTATAAGTACTTTACTACCAGGTCCCCCACCTCCTGGGTAGTATGACCCATTTCTCCCGCGGCCATGCTCTTGAGGTGCTTGGCCAGTACCTGCATCATGGCCTTTTCCACCCGCTCGGCCGCTTTCTTTTCCCCCAGGTGCTCGAGCATCATCATGGCGGCGGCGATGGCCGCCATGGGGTTGATCACGTTCTTCCCCGTGTACTTGGGGGCCGAGCCGCCCATGGGCTCGAACATGGAAACCCCGCCCGGGTCCGGGTTGATGTTCCCTCCGGCGGCAATGCCCAGTCCTCCCTGGATCATCGCTCCCAGGTCGGTGACGATATCGCCGAAAAGGTTGTCGGTCACCACCACGTCGTACCACTCCGGGTTCTTGACCATCCACATGCACAGGGCATCGATGTGGGTGTAATCGGTCTTCACCTGGGAATACTCTTTGGCCAATTCCAGGAAGGCCCTCATCCAGAGGTCGGAGGCAAAGTTCAGAACGTTGGTTTTGGCCGCCATGGTGAGCTTGCGGGCTCGGTTGCGCTTCATGCAGAATTGGAAGGCGTACCGGAGGCACCGTTCGACCCCCTTGCGGGTATTGATCGACTCCTGGACCGCCACTTCATCGGGGGTGCCTCTTTTCAGGACTCCTCCGGCGCCGGTGTAGAGCCCTTCGGTGTTCTCCCGGACGATCACGAAGTCGATGTGCTCCGGGCCCTTGTCCTTCAGGGGAGAGTCCACCCCGGGGTAGAGCTTGACCGGGCGGAGGTTGATGTACTGATCGAGGGCAAAGCGGGTCTTCAGGAGGATCCCCTGCTCAAGGAGTCCGGGTTTCACATCGGGATGGCCGATGGCTCCGAGGAAAATGACGTCCATTTTCCGGAATTCGGCCAGGACGGAGTCGGGTAGGATCTCTCCGGTCTTGAGATACCGGTCTCCTCCCAGGTCGTAGGAGGTGAAATCCATCTTGATGTTTTCTTTCTGAGCCACGGCCTGCAAAACCTTCAGACCTTCCCTCGCTACTTCCGGACCCGTCCCGTCTCCGGGGACCACTGCAATTTTGTAAGCCATAAATCCTCCCAAAAAGATTTCAGATGGCAGATTTAAGATTTCAGATTGCAGATTTAAAGGCCTAAAAAATCTGAAATCTCAAATCTGCCATCTGAAATGGATCTAGCTTTTCATCTTAAACATCTTCACGTAGTTCATCAGCCCTCCCGCTTCGATCAGCTGCTGCATGAAGGGCGGGATGGGTTGAGCCTGGTAGGTTTGCCCCGTGGTCAGGTTTTTGATGGTCCCCGTTTGGCCGTCGACCTCCAGCTCGTCTCCCTTGCTGGTTCCGTCCACCCCCTCCGGGCATTCGAAGATCGGCAGCCCCATGTTGAAAGAGTTACGGTAAAAGATCCGGGCAAAGCTCTTGGCCACCACGCAGGAGATACCCCCGAATTTGATGGCAATCGGGGCGTGTTCCCGGGAGGAGCCGCAGCCATAGTTATCCTCGGCGACGATGATGTCGCCCGGCTGAATCTTTTCCCGGAATTGGGGGTCCACATCTTCCATGAGGTGCGAAGCCAGTTCCTGGGGGTCCCAGGTATTGAGGTACCGGGCGGCGACGATGGCGTCGGTGTCCACGTTGGAACCGAATTTCCAGACCTTGCCTTTATAAATCATAAAACCTCCCCAAATACAGTTCGGAGTTCGAAGTTCGGAGTGAAAGAATCAGTATTTCGCAATTCGCAATGCGCAATTGTCAAGCGATTCCCAGCTCGTCCGGACCTCCGAGCCTGCCCAGGACGGCGGACGCGGCGGCGACCGCCGGGTTGGCGAGATAGACCTCGCTCTGGGGATGGCCCATCCGCCCCACGAAGTTTCGATTGGTGGTGGACACGGCCCTTTCCCCCTGGGCCAGGATCCCCATATATCCCCCCAGGCAGGGGCCGCAGGTGGGGGTGCTGATGACCGCGAGGGCATCCATGAAGATTTCGAAAAGACCCTCTTTCATGGCCTGGCGGTAGATTTCCTGGGTCGCCGGGATGATGATCAGCCGGACGAAAGGGGCCCGCTTCCTTCCCTTCAGAACTTTGGCGGCGACCCGCAGGTCATCCAGACGGCCGTTGGTGCAGGACCCGATGACCGCCTGGTCGATGGGCACGTTCCCCACGGCGCTGATGGGCTTGACGTTCGAGGGCAGGTGGGGGAAGGCTACCTGAGGCTCGATCCGGGTGACGTCGATGTCCAGGAGCTGGCAGTACTTGGCTTCGCTATCGCTGTGGAAGAATTTGTAGGG
>PMCE01000424.1 GCA_003154025.1 Syntrophaceae bacterium | reverse complement strand
CGATATTGAGTAGGAAGATTGTTGAACGGGGCGAAGGAGACGATGGAATCAGTCCCCGGGAATAGCCAGGCCGGGATCCTCATACGAAAGAGATCGTGGAGAGCCTTCCGTCCCTCTTCCGGTGAAACCCCCAGCCCCGCAGCGATCTCCGTATAGTGAGGCGCTTGCCCGGTTTCCACCATGCGCCGCAAAATGAGATGAAAGGTCTTATCGAGAACAGCGGGTCCTTCCATGAAAGGCCTCCTTTTTCTCTCCGTTCCGGGTTATCCTTATGAGCAGTTGACCATAGCCCCTTGCATTCCCTTCAACTTCTTTTCGATTCTCATTCCTTACGATTCGCCCTTGGGGTGCCGATCTCCCTTCTTCGTTTCGGCCTGACGACGACGCCGCTCTTCTCCCGCCCGGGCGAGCGCTTCGCGGTTGCTGTCGTCGACCCGCATGAAGTTGTCGCGCCACTCTTCGCTCCCCCAGCGGAACGGCGTCTGAACCGTAGTGCGGGCCATCCAGGCCCTCTCCAGCAAATCAAGCGCGATTCCCACGATCGAGCGCTGCATCCCGGCGTCCCGGGGCTTCCCGCAGGGGTTTCCCAGCGGGAAGTCGGTAAAGACGAAGCGGGCGACGCCGCATTCCTCGACGATGTCGCGGGCCGAGCCCATGATGACGGTAGGCACGCCGCTCTCCTCGAGGTGCCGGGCGGCCAGACCCACGGTCTGGTGGCAAACCGGTCAGAGGGCTGAAAGAAGCATCACGTCGACCCCGTCCTCCCGTGCCCATTCGAGGATCTGCGGGGCATCCCGCTGCGAGGTCTTGCCCTGGCTGTAGTCGGTGGGGATCCCGTAGAAGCGCGGGGACATCGACCCGATGCGGCCGCTGGCGGCGTACTCGGCAAGGCGGTTCAACGGCAGGAAACTGTCCACGTCATCCGTGTGGGTAGCGGCTTTGTCCCATGCCAGGTCGGCAGTGAACATGCGAATCGGCGGGGGGATTGCCGCCATGGCGTACAGCTCCCGGTGCACCCGCCGCCCATCCTTGTCGACTGGGGAGTCCATTTTCCCCGCGGTCGTCACCATCCCCACACGGCATTGGGAGAGCGGCTTCTTGAGCGCTGTGAACGGGGCGTCATCGTTGCAGGCCCAGGTATACGGCTGGGCATAACCGTGGGCCGCATAATACTCCCGGCTGCGGTCGATGTAGCTCACAAAAGATCGGTATGCTCGGCGTTGCTTCATGGGGCACCTCTCCTCGTAAAATATTTCGGATTCCAGACAAGATTGCCAAATTATACGAAATTTTTTCTCATCCGCAAAGATATTAAACGCATGGTGATACAGGAGGAAATCTTCATCTCGACCCATGGACGATCACTTATGAAAGAGAAAATCCGGAATTGCCCTTACCCAGTTTGGCTTTCTTCCCCCGAAGTGAGAAGCCAAATGTTAAACCCGTTGACAGGGATCCTTTTCCCATACTATGATCCCTCCCAGATTAGCCCTGGTGGAGGAAAAAGATGAAAATCACCGATGTGCGGGCTCACCTGCTGGGCATTCCCATAAAAGAAAAAGAATTTCCTGCGCGGTGGGCTTGGATGAATTTCAACCAGATCATCGTGGCCATCCACACCGATGAAGGAATTGTGGGGTATGGGGAGGCATTCGGATACGGAGTTCCCCAGGCCACGGCGTCGGTCATCAATCAGGTTTTGAAGCCGATGCTAATCGGCGCGGACCCCGCTCAGATATCCGCCCTGTCCGATCTTATGTTTCGCCAGACCCATATATACGGGCGATATGGGATCACCACTTTTGCCATCAGCGGCGTCGATATCGCCCTGTGGGATATCCTGGGCAAAAGCGCGGGACTCCCGTTGTACCGCCTGTTGGGTGGGGCGCAACGCAACGAGGTCCCGGTCTATGCCAGTCTGGTGCGGTACAAAGACCAGGGGGAGATACGGGCGGCCGCTTTTCATGCCAAACGCGCGGGATATGAGGCCATAAAAATTCACCAGCGGGATGTGGAGAGCGTGAAGACGGTTCGGGAGGCAGTAGGAGGAGAGACCCGGCTGATGGTAGACGTCAATTGCCCCTGGAGTCCCGAGCAGGCTCTGGACATGGCCCAGAAGTTCAAACCTTATAATCTTGCCTGGTTCGAAGAGCCCATTTGGCCCCCCGAGGATTTTCGCAGCCTGGCCCGATTAAGACGCCTCTGCGACATTCCCATCGCCAGCGGGGAAAATGCCTGCACGGTTTTTCAATTCCGGGAGATGCTGGAAGCCGGGGCCGCCGCCTACATCCAGCCGAGTGTGATCAAAGTCGGCGGGGTGAGCGAATGGCTGAAAGTTGCCGCCCTGGCCGAACCGTATAACGTCAGAGTCGTTCCTCATTCTCCTTATTTCGGCCCCGGATTCCTGGCGACCGCCCACCTCGTGGCCGGTTCTCCAATCGCCGACTCGATTGAATACCTGTATGTAAACCTCGAGGCCAGCGTCTTCAAGCATCCCTTGAAGTTCGAGAAGGGATATTTCCATCTGCCGCAGGGACCCGGATTAGGCATGGAAATCGATTGGGAAGTCGTCAAGCAATACGAAGTAACCTAAGAGCCGCCTTCCCAATCCGATCGAAGCCCATGGGATTCCGCAGTCGAGGGGATGGATCACGCCCTTCCTGACGCCCCGCCAGATTCATCTTGATGTTTAGTTGCCGGAAATTTACGCCTAATCAGGAGAGAGGCAAGCCGGGTGCGTTTAGGAACTTGACTTATCCGCACTTTGATGCTGGTCTTGACCCTGTTGATTCCCAGTTGAGATGTTGGATATAAAAAACCAGCGACATTCGTGCCTTTTCGTTCCCCAAATACTTTCCCAATTCTAACCCTTATTATCTACCAACTGCCCGACAACCTCACGCCCCAATACCTGCCGTCTATGTCCGGCTGTATCTGCAACCCCATGAAGGACGTGGTAAATACATAGCTCGATACAATCCCTATTGCGGCTCCAGCAATCACGTCGTGGGTGTGATGCTCTCTGCTCTCGACCCGACTGTAGGCGACAAACGTTGCCGCGACATAGGCGGGCACGCCATACTCCCAACCGTAACGTTTACGCATAAATTCAGCGGAGAAAAAGGAAATCGAGGTGTGTGCCGATGGAAAGGAAAAGCGCCCATCGTTGGGACGCTTTTCATCTACGGCATATTTCAGGCCATACGTGACACCAAGCGTGAGTGCCGCTGACTCTCCGAACTGCACCGCACCCTTGCCATCTCGAAAGCCAAGTGTCAGCCCCGCTCCGGTTGCAGGTAAAAGAACGGTTAACGCGTCCCCGGCCGTCTTAATGCTATCCCCCGCGTAAACGGACGTGCCGGCAGCGAAGACCGGGATCATGCCGCAAAGCAATGCTATTATTCTAAGAGAGTTATTTCGCAACCTTTTCTCCGGTGTTGGTAATTGCTTGCAAAAATAAAACCTTACCGTAAAACAACTATCACGTCAAAAGCAAAATACGTTCCATAAAATCATACGGGGCAGGCCGAAGAAATGCAGCAGAGAAGACATGTCGAGGGGGAGGTTACGACTCCGTGCCGGTTCTTTCCGTTTGGTAAGGCAAACCCTTTTGAGGCCGTAGCAAATCACCTTGGTTTTGATGGCTCACCGGCTGTCAGCGCCACTCGACGGCGCCGAACCGGGTGTCGCCGAGGAAGGTGTAAACGAGGCTGAAGGTCCCCACGGTCTGGCGAGTGTCGGCCCGGTCGGGATAGTGCGCATCCCGGAGAGACGTCAAGTACTGAATCCCGAGGGCATGGCGGCCGTAGATGCGAACAGTGAGCCCCACGTTCAGGCGGCCGATGGTCTCGTTCCCCTTCGTCTCGGTGGAGCCCATGCCGCTGATAAAGTACCCGCGACCCGTCGCGTCGAGCATGGCCCTGTCGCCAAGGATGAGGCGGAGCGCGAGGAGTCCCTGCGGGGCGATGCCGTAGTGGTAGTCCCGTTCCCCGGATCCGGCGATGTTGCCGGACGCGCCGTAGCCGACGCCGCCGAGGGCCGTGCCCTGGAGCGCGACCGCTTGAGCGAGCCACCACTGGAAGGTGGTGCCGAGAGAGGCGGCCGTGCTCGAGACACGGAAGATTTGCGGCGATATGTAGTCATAGCCGCCGTAAAGTCCCCATATCCCTCGATAGGAGTCGCCCACTTCGTATTTATCTCCGAAGAGGAGGCCGCGGAGCATGACGTCCTCGAGGGGGTTGTCTGCGTTGCTGACAGCCATGACCTCCAAGTGGAAGTAATCGAAGGGGCGCGTATAGCTATAGCCCGGCTTCCCAGGGAGCCCATAGGCCATGGAGAAGTCGATCGTCGAATCCTTCCTACCGGAGGGGTTCACTCCGCTCTGCTCATTAAAGCGATTGTTCAAAAAAACGCCGAACCGCAGGCGCCAGAAGGTGGCCGGATCATGGCTCGGGAACACGGGCGCGAAGCGCTCGCCGAAAACGAGGCGGTTGAAGCCGGTGGAAGGCGATATCACCGCAGCGCCCAGTTCACGCCAGAACCCTGGTTTTTCGCCGCCGCCTTCGAGGAGCAGGCTGGACATCCGGAAAAGCGCCTCCCCGAAGAAGGCCCCGGCAATACCGCTGGCGACCTGGTCATTGACGGAGGGCGACGTGGTCTCTCCGCCCGTCTCCCAGAGAAAACTGCCCATGAAGGTATAGGCGGACGATTCCCAGAAGCTGAGGCCGGCCGATCGCGCGAACCCATAGTACATGGTTCCCTGGTACGGATGCATGAGCTGGTTTACCTCGAAGGCGTCCTTGTCGAACCCCCAGGGGCCATGGACGACGTGGTCCCGGAAGGTGGACCAAGTCACGCTATAGACTTTTTTCCCGTCCTCTTCCGCGTCGGGTCTGGTGAGCCGGGAGTACCCATTGAGGGCCAAAATGAAAGCCGGGATTTCGAGGGCCGGGATGAGGTA
>PMCE01000165.1 GCA_003154025.1 Syntrophaceae bacterium | reverse complement strand
CCCGAGGTCAATCCCCACGCCATTGCCCAGTATAAAAAAAGAGGGATCATCGCCAACCCCAACTGTTCCACCATCCAGATGGTGGTGGCCCTGAAGCCCCTCCATGACGTGGCCCGGATCAAGCGGATCGTGGTCTCCACCTACCAGGCGGTTTCCGGCACGGGGCTGAAAGCCATCGATGAGCTTATGGCCCAGACCCGCGCCCTGCTCAATTCCCAGGAGATTCAGAAAAAGGTATATCCTCACCAAATCGCCTTCAACTGTCTCCCCCACATCGATTCTTTCCTGGACAACGGGTATACCAAGGAAGAAATGAAGATGGTCAACGAAACCCGCAAGATCATGGAGGACCCCACCATCCGCGTCACGGCCACGACCGTTCGAGTTCCCGTATTCCACAGCCATTCTGAATCGGTCAACATCGAAACGGAAAAGAAGATCACCCCCCAGCAGGTACGGGAGATCCTCGCAAGGGCCCCCGGGGTCAAAGTCGTGGACAACCCCGCCCTCAATGAATATCCGCTGGCCATCCATGCGGCCGGACGGGACGAGACTTTTGTGGGCCGGATCCGGGAAGACGAGTCGATCCCCAACGGAATCAACCTGTGGGTGGTCTCCGACAACATCCGCAAGGGAGCTGCGCTGAACGCGGTGCAGATCGCCGAAATTTTGATCGAGAAATATATCTGATCGGCCCCCGGGGAGGCCTTCCTTTCAGCCCTATTTCATCTTAGGATGAGATTGTTTCCTTCCCCCCCGATCAAAGGGGGTCCCGGCCGGGATCGGGAGGCTCGGGGTTCACGGCGAGGAGAGCCCCGGTCTTCGGACCGTACCGGGGGAAGGAAAGCAGTCTCATTTTTGTTAGGCGCCTCATTAATACAAACATGTTGGTAAGAAGGAAATGTCCACTTTGCGAGGCCGATGTAGGGCGATTCATGAATCGCCCTTACGGGATTTAGCTGCGGCGGCCACTCTTCCCCTGCATCGTCGCGGAAAAAGCCCAGTCCCTTAGGAATGAAATCCTGCGCCAGTTGGCGACCAATCGTAGGGGTCCCGCGCTTGGCGGGATTGCCCATCTTGCGGGCGGCCGTCCCGCCAAGGGCGGGCCCCCCACAACACCCTGTTCGGTTCCAGAAGTGCCGGGTTGGGGGATGAGGAAATGAAATTTCTTCAGGACATCACCTTGGGGCAGTACCTGCCCGGGAGTTCCTTCCTCCACCGGCTGGATGCCCGGACCCAATTCCTGTCCTTGATCCTCCTGATGACCGTGATCTTCACGGCCGAAAGCTTCTGGTCCATCGCTCTGGTGGGAATTCTATTCTTCCTCAGTCTGGTCCTCTCGGGTCTATCCTGGACGTATGTCTTCCGGGGGGCGCGTCCTTTTCTCTGGCTTTTTCTGTTCAGTGCCGTCCTCCATTTCTTCTTCACCCCCGGGCCTTCCCTGCCCCTCTTCCCGATCGGGTTCATCGATATCACCTGGACGGGGCTGGCCAAAGGGGCCCTGGTGGCGGCTCAGCTCTTCCTGGCCATCCTCTTTTCCTCCCTGATGACTCTGACCACCTCTCCCCTTAAGCTCGCTCACGGGCTGGAAAAACTCCTGACTCCCCTGAAACGCTTCCGAGTCCCCGTGGAAGACTTCTCCATGATGACCATGCTGGCCATTCGCTTTATTCCCATCCTCCTGGGGGAAACCAACCGAATCATAAAGGCTCAGAGTGCCCGGGGGGTGGATTTCGAATCCGGCGGCTTCTTTCAACGGACCAAGAACCTCCTGCCCATCCTGACCCCTCTTTTCCACAGCGTCTTTAAACGGGCCGATGACCTCGCCGTCGCTCTTCTGGCTCGGGGATATGTCAGCGGAGCCCGGCGAACGCACCTCCATGAAACGAAAATGGCCGCAAGGGATTACGGGGTGTTGGCCTTTTTGGTGGGGTTCACAGTCCTGGAGCTTAAACTCAGGGGATAGGCCGAGGAATCAATGGGCAATAGGCAATGGTTATCGCTCAATGCTCATTGATAATTGGTCAGTGACCATTGCGTCTTTGAGGGGATTTTATGGAAAAGAAAAAATTCAAGGGTTTGATTCAGGTCTATACCGGAAACGGGAAGGGAAAGACGACCGCTGCCCTGGGGTTGGCACTTCGGGCGGCCGGGCACCGGTTTAAAGTCCTCGTGGTCCAATTCTTAAAAGGAGGGATTGCTTACGGGGAATTAAAGTCGGCGAAGAAACTCTCCCCTTACTTAAAGATCATCCCCATGGGGCGGGAATGCTTCGTGGACAAAAAAAGCCCCCACCCCATCGATCGCCGCTGGGCCCGCAGGGGTTGGGAACTGGCGAGAGATTCGGTTCTGAGCCGAAAATACCGGATGGTCATCCTGGATGAAGTGAACGTGGCCGTCGATTACGGCCTGGTCTCCCTGGAAGAGCTGCTCGATTTGATGAAGCAAAAGCCCCCGGAAGTGGAGTTGATTCTGACGGGCCGCTGGGCCAAGCCCGAAGTGGTCCGGCGGGCAGACCTGGTCACGGAGATGAGGGAGGTCAAACACTATTACCGTAAGGGAATCGAGAGCCGGATCGGNNATCGGCCTTGAGCCTTTCTCTTCTTCATGCTAGAATCAATCTCGCTCCAGAGCGGCAGAAGGGAAAACGAGTCGTTTGCGGGTCATCAGCGGGAGACTCAAAGGAAAAAAGCTTTTCGCCCTGAAAGACTTGACCCTTCGCCCCACCTCCGACCGGGTGAAGGAGGCGATCTTTGACCTATTGCAGAAATTCCCCCCGGGAGAAAGGGTTCTGGATCTTTTCGCCGGAACCGGAGCCCTGGGGATTGAAGCTCTGAGCCGGGGCGCCCCCAACGCCGTCTTCGTCGAGGAGAGCCCACGGTCCTGCACGGTTCTGCAGCGCAACATCGAAGCCTGTCATTTGACGGATCAGGCCGAGGTTCTGATGCGTGAAGTCGAAGCAGGGCTGAAGGTTCTGGAAAAACGGCGGGGCTCATTCGACCTGATCTTTCTGGATCCTCCTTACGGAAAGGGGCTGGCCTGCCGGACGCTTCAGGCGCTCACCCGGATTTCACTCCTGTCCCCGGACGCCCTGATCGTGGCCGAACATTCTCCGAACGAAGACCTCACCTCCATCCCCTCCCTGGAGCGGATCGACTGGCGGAAGTATGGAGGGACGGAAGTCTCCATTTTTCGCCCCAAGGGGAAAGAATACCTGGGACGCGGATGAAGGCGGATTAGAGCAAAAGAATCCAGAAGTCAGAATTCAGGAGCCAGGATAAAAAATCAAGGCAAAGGTTATTGGTCGTTATTCTGGATTCTGACTTCTGGCTCCTGAATTCTATATTTTTAATCTGTGTCCCTTAAAAAAGAGGTTTTGTCTATGAGTGAAAAAGTCGCGGTTTACCCCGGCTCCTTCGATCCCATCACCAACGGTCATGTGAACCTGATCGAGCGGGCCCTACAGATCTTCGACAAACTCATCGTGGCGGTTGCCTACAACCCCAGCAAGATGGCTCTCTTTACGGTGGAAGAACGGATCGAGATGATCCACATTGCCCTGAAAAACGACCCCCGGGTCAGCACCGCCTCTTTTCAGGGGCTTCTCGTCGAATTCGTCGTCCAGCAGGGGGCCAACGTTATCATCCGGGGGCTGCGGGCCCTATCGGATTTCGAGTACGAATTCCAGATGACCCTCATGAACCGGAAACTCAACCGCAAAGTGGACACCATGTTCCTGATGACCGGTTACAAGTGGTTCTACACCAGTTCCAAGATCATCAAGGAAGCGGCTTCCCTGGGTGGGTCGGTCCGGGGCCTCGTCCCGGAGATCGTCCACCAGAGACTGAAGGATAAATTTCCGGCCTACCAGAATTTGCCCTAATACCGTGGGGACGATTCATGAATCGCCCCCACTCCCTTTACCAGAAAGGAGTATCCCATGAAATTCGCCGAACGAATCAATCGCATCAAACCATCCCCCACCTTTGCCGCGGCGGCCAAGGCGGCGGCCATGCGGGCCAAGGGAATCGAAGTGATCGGCTTTGCCCAGGGAGAGCCGGATTTTGATACCCCCGACAACATCAAAGAAGCCGCCTACAAGGCCATCCGGGAAGGGATCACCAAATATACTCCCGCCTCGGGCTTTCCGGACCTCAAGGACGCCATCATCCAGAAGTTCAAGAGGGACAACGGCCTGACCTATGACCGGTCTCAGGTCTTCGCCTCCGCCGGGGCCAAGCTCATCATCTACAATCTGGCTCAGGCCCTCTTCCAGGGCGGCGATGAAGTGATCATTCCGGCCCCCTATTGGGTATCCTACACGGATATCGTCCTGCTGATGGATGCCACACCGGTGGTGGTTCAGACGACGGAGGAGAGCGGTTTCAAGATGACCGCGGCGCAGCTCAAGGCGGCCATCACTCCCCGCACCAAGGCCATCATCCTCAACAGCCCCTGCAACCCCACGGGAGCCACCTACACGGCGGAGGAACTGAAGGGGCTGGTCGACGTTCTCCTCCCCAAGAAGATTCTGATCGTGGCCGATGATATCTACGAGAAATTCGTCTACGACGGAACGGTCTTCACCAGCATCCCGTCCTTGGGAAAGGAAGTTCAGGATCAAACTGTGGTGATCAACGGGGTCTCCAAGACCTACTCCATGACCGGCTGGAGAATCGGGTACGCCGCCGGATCGGCCGAAATCATGGCCGCCATGGACAAGGTCCAGACCCAGAACGTCTCCAACCCGGTCTCCTTCTGCCAGAAAGCGGCCGTCGAGGCCTTGGCCGGACCTCAGGCTTCCGTGCAGAAGATGGTTACCGAATTCGACCGGCGCCGGAAGTACATCGTCCAGCGTCTGAATGCCATGCCCGGAATCAAGTGCGCCCTGCCCAAGGGGGCTTTCTACGTCTTCCCCAACATCACCGGCCTCTTCGGGAAAAAATCGGGAGACAAGGTTATTTCCAACTCGGGCGACGTGACCGATATGCTCTTGGAGGAAGCCAAGGTGGCGGTGGTGGCCGGCTCCGC
>PMCE01000239.1 GCA_003154025.1 Syntrophaceae bacterium | reverse complement strand
AGGCTCCGGGAGATCGAGGGGCTGAAACAGCAGATGGAGCAAGAGAACGTCTACCTCCGGGAGGAGATCAAGCTTCATTACATTTACGAAGAGATCGTCGGTCGAAGCGAGGCCATGAAGAAGGTCCTGGTCCTGGTCGAGCAAGTGGCGCGAACGCACACCACGGTCCTCATCCAGGGAGAAACGGGCACGGGAAAGGAGCTGCTGGCCCGGGCCATCCATCGGCTGAGCGTGCATCAAGGCCGGCCCTTGGTGACCGTCAACTGCGCATCCCTACCGCCCACGCTGATCGAGAGCGAACTTTTCGGCCGGGAAAAGGGGGCCTATACCGGCGCCCTGACCCGGATGGTAGGCCGATTCGAAGCAGCCGATGGGTCCACCCTCTTTTTGGACGAGATCGGAGAACTCCCCCAAGACGTCCAGTCCAAGCTGCTCCGGGTCCTTGAGGAAGGCCGCTTTGAGCGGCTGGGATCCCCAAAGACCCTGCAAGTGAACGTCCGCATCATCGCGGCCACCAATCGAGACCTTTCCCAGGATGTAAAAGAAAGCCGATTCAGAAAAGACCTTTACTACCGGCTCAATGTTTTCCCCATTTACGTTCCGCCGCTCCGGGAACGTCCGGAGGATATTCCCCTGCTCGTATGGAGTTTTGTCCGGCATTTCGAAAAGAAGATGGGGAAGCGGGTCGATACCATTTCTCGAAAAAGCATGGAAGCCCTGCAGCGCCATCCGTGGCCGGGAAACGTGAGGGAACTCCGGAATGTCATCGAGCACGCCATGATCGTGAGCAGAGGAAGAACCTTGACGGTGAACTTGCCTAAGCCTGGATCCTCGGAACGTCCCGAGGCCCGCAACCTCGAGGATATGGAGCGCAGCCATATTCTGGGTGTGCTGGAAAAGACCGGCTGGCGTGTCACCGGAAGCGGCGGCGCCGCTGAAGTCCTCGGCCTCAAGAGAACGACCCTGCAGTCCAAGATGAAGAAACTGGGAATCAAGCGCCCCATCCCCTGATGCCGATATAAAGGCATTTTGCCGATATATCGGCAGACAACCACTTTCTCCTGCCTTTCCTCACCCCCCATCTCTTCGAGAAAAATCCTTTATTCTAAAGACCTTACCGTACAAGCAAACCACCTTTTCGTTCCTGGCACGCATTTCGCTAACTAATACAAACGAAATAAGTGGCGTGTCATTGCATGAAGCGGAGCGATCCCTCCAAAGGCGGGACAGTCTCAAACAAAATCGAGGTTGCCGCGCCCTTCGGGGTTGCAATGCCGGTAACGATATTTAATTCGTTTGCATTAGTGTTCATCCCGAATCTCCCTCTATCCAGGATATTCCGGAAAGAAACGGCTGTCCCATGAGGTCAGTCCTTTGGGGGAAGCGCTCATGCTCAAATAGGTTAAGGCCCAACCCTTCAGCCAAGATGGGAAAGTGGAGAAACAGATGGTTAGAGCGAGCATAAAGATGATGATCTCTTCCAGCAAGCGGAATGAAATGCTGGAAATCCTCAGCCCCATAGCAGAACGGGCCAGGTTTGAACCGGGTTGTATCAGCTGCCGTCTCTACCAGGGGGCGGAGGTGAAGAACCTGATCCTGCTCGAAGAGTTCTGGAGGGACGAAGAGGCCCTGGAGCGCCATCTCCAGTCAGAAGATTACCGCAAAGTGCTCCTGGTTGTCGAGATGGCCGTTGAGCCCCCGGAGATCCGGTTCGACGCCATCGCGCAATCAACCGGTTTCGAGACCATCGAGAAAGCAAGAAGGTTCCCCCAAATTGGGGAAAGGAGTTGACTCACGGTGGCTGTCCCAAAAATTAAATGATTTTGGATGTCAAATAAGGTGTCAGCCCCATTTCAGGGCCGGCTGACTTGAGCACAAAATGGCCCTGATCCATCAAAAAAAGCTTGAAAGGAGAAAGAAAATGAGAAGATTCGGCATTTGTTTTTTGACTCTGGGAGCGATTCTCTTGTTCGTCACCCCGGTGATGGCCCAGCAGACTTTGATCGACACCGTGGCCAATGGGTGCAAGGCGGAGCTGGAGAAATACTGCAAGAACGTGACGCCCGGGGAGGGGCGAGTACTCGCCTGTTTGTATGCTTATGGGGACAAGCTCTCCGGCCGTTGTGAATATGCCCTCTACGATGCGTCCGTTCAGCTCGAGCGGGAGGTGGCCGCACGTTCCTATGCGATGAACGAGTGTTCCGCCGATTTGGGGAAACACTGCGCGGCGGTTAAAGAGGGTGAAGGTCGTCTTCTCGAGTGCCTGCAGAAGAACGATGCCCAGGTGAGCAGCCGCTGCAAACAGGAACTCAAGGATGTGGGCATGAAGTAAAAGGGGAATACGGCATGTTCATGGAGCCGTACCGGGCGCCTCCCGGGGAATTCGGGGGTGCCCGGGATTCGAAAAGCGAATCGGGTTTCGGGAGGAGGAAAGATATGGGCGAACCACAGCCCAAGCTGGCGGATGTTTTGGCCTTGGAGCGAACCCGCATGGCGGCGGATCGCACCCT
>PMCE01000274.1:16738-17556 GCA_003154025.1 Syntrophaceae bacterium | reverse complement strand
GAACGGCGGCAGTCCGCAAGGGAAGTACTGGTGGCGTTTCGCCGGGCAATCCTGCCGCTCATGACGCCGGTCATCATCCTGGGCGGCATTCTTGGAGGGATCGTGACACCGACCGAAGCCGGCATGATAGGCGTTATTTATGCCCTGATCCTGGGCGTATTTGTTTACCGGGAGATTAAGCTGCGCGATCTCATGCCTATTTTAGTGAATACGGCCTCCCTGACCGGCATGATCCTTCTCTTGGTGGGAACCGCATCCCTCCTCTCCTGGATTTTTGCGGCCGAAAGCGTTCCCGGTTTGCTTGCGAACCTGATATTGAAACTATCGAGCAGCTCAGCGCCGTTTCTGTTGATAACGATCGCCGTGTTCGTGGTGTTTGGCGCATTTCTCGAAGGACTCCCGGCCTTGATCATTTTTACCCCGATCCTTTTCCCGATTATGAGCCATTTCGCCGATATTGTCCCGCTTCACTACGGGATTATCATGATCACAGCCTTGGGAATAGGATTATTTCTACCTCCAATGGGAATCGGTTTTCTGATTGCCTGTACGCTGGGGAAAGTCAATGTGGAAAAAGCCACACGTGCTTATACACCTTACTTCTTGGTGTTGCTGATTGGGGCACTGATCGTAGCATTTGTTCCATGGTTTACCCTCGTGCTTCCACGCATCATGAACCTCTAAAAGAGTGGTCAACCTCTCATAATTCCAATTTGGGGCGGTAAGGCAGAGCGATGGTTGAGAGGGGGTTATCTTGACAAAGAATCAAGGGGTATTTAGACTGAAAATATAGGGAGCCAGGAAATTTGAGGTGGCAA
>PMCE01000274.1:16047-16654 GCA_003154025.1 Syntrophaceae bacterium | reverse complement strand
TTTCCTACATCCAGGATGAGAAAAGCCCGAAGAAGAAAAAGGCGCTCATCGACCTGGAGGAGTGCGTGGAATGCGGGGTATGCTTCCGTGCCGGGGTGTGCAAGCCTGAGGCGATCTTCCGGCAGGAAATCGGCTGGCCGAGGAGTGTTCGACTGGCTTTCAGCGATCCCATGATCGAGCACAAGAATACCGGGGTCCCGGGAAGGGGCACGGAGGAGATGAAGACGAACGAGGTCACGGGACGGTTTAAGAGAGGGGCCTACGGGATGGCGGTCGAGGTTGGGCGCCCAGGAGTGGCCGGCAGGCTGGAAGACCTGGAGAAGATCGCCATCGCTTTGGCCAAACTCGGGGTGGAATTTGAGCCCAAGAATCCGGTTACTTTTCTGTTCGAGGATGTAAAGACCGGCAAGCTGAAGCCCGAAGTGCGGAAGGAGAAGGTCCTTTCGGCGATCATCGAGTTTGTGGTCATGCCCGAACAGCTAAAGCCGGTCCTCCAGGCGTTGAAAGACGTATCCCCTAAGATCGACAGCGTCTTCTCCCTGGACCTGATCAGCTTCCCCGAGGAATCGGAGAAAGCTCCGGCGCTCAAAGTCGTCAAGGAAATGGG
>PMCE01000274.1:0-16026 GCA_003154025.1 Syntrophaceae bacterium | reverse complement strand
CACCGCACGGGAGACTTACCGAGTTTGAAGGCCGACTTTCCCATGCTGGCCCACGTGGCCCGGGGATTCAACGATAAGAACGCCGCTCCCAGACTGAAGCAGATTGCCCTGACCATGACCAAGTACACGGACCTTCACTTCGGCGACTGCAAGGTCGGAAACAAATACCTGATGGACGCCGCGGGGATCATGGACAAGCTAACCGTGGGATGCCAGGTCGTTTTCAAGGATAAGGAAAGCCTGATCGGCTGCATGAAAGAGCTGAAAGAAAAAGACCAGGGTATCTCCATCGTGGTTTCCGGGCTTTTTGACGAAGTCTTTGAGTGCTGCAACAAGGCGGGGCTCAAGCCTCCTCTCATTGAGTTTGCCCTGGGGATCCATGGGAATACCAAGAAGCTCTGGCCTCCCGAGATCCTGGAATTCGTGACCATGTGCGGTCACGGGCTGGTTTCCGGGCGTCTGGTAAAAAAGATGGTGGAGGATATGAAGAAGAAAAAGATCACCGTGGAAAAGGCGGCGATTGAGCTGGCCAAACCCTGCCTCTGCGGGATCTTCAACCCGGACCGGGCCGCCAAGCTTCTGAAAAAGATGGTGGGTTAGTAGGGGCGGGGTTCAAACCCTCCCCTACGGGGGATGAACCGGCAACCCTCGGGTAGGAGCAATTCATGAATCGCCCCTACTTGCTCTTTTCCCGCTTTTAAGAAGGAGAAAAAAATCTTGGACTCCAATCAAGCGAACCGTCCCAAAATCGCCGTCATCATGGGAGATGCCACGGGCATCGGCCCGGAGATCGTGGCCAAGGCCATGAATACCGAAGAGACCCGTCGGCTCTGTCTCCCCGCAGTCGTCGGGGATGCGCGGGTGATGGCCGAAGCCATCAAGCTCACCAGGGTCCCCCTGAAGATCGTCATCCGCAAGGGCTGGGGAGACGTCAGGGGGGAGGCCGGCCTGATGGAAATGTTTGACCTGGCCAACCTGGACCCGAAAGAATACAAGATCGGCGAGGTCAACGCGAAAGTCGGAAAGGCATGCCTCGAGTACCTGGAGTGGGCCATTCCGCAGGTGTTGGCCGGGCAGGCAGAGGCCATGGTCTTCGCCCCGTTGAACAAGCAGGCCATGCGCCTGGCGGGATCTCCCTACAAAGGCGAATTGGAGCACTTCGCGCACCTGACCAAGACTGAACTTTTCGGGGAGATTAACGTGTTGGACCCCCTGTGGACCTCGCGGGTTACCTCTCACATCGGTTTCCGGGAAATCTGCAGTCAACTCACGGTTGACCGGATCTTAAGGGCCATTACCCTCCTCCACCGAGCCATGCTTCGGGGAGGAATCGAAAACCCGCGGATTGGAGTGGCGGCTCTGAATCCTCATGCCGGAGAGAAGGGCCTTTTCGGTCCGGAAGAGGAGAGTATCATTAAGCCTGCGGTGGAAAGAGCGAGGCAAGAAGGAATGGAGGTCAAGGGGCCTTTCCCCGCGGATACGATCTTTGTCCGATCTCGGAAGGGGGAATTTTTCGGCGTCGTGACGATGTACCACGATCAAGGGCAGATCGCCACCAAACTCCTTGGGTTTGACCGCGGAGTGACCGTCTCCGGGGGGCTTCCCATCCCCATTACCACCCCGGCCCATGGCACCGCCCATGATATAGCCGGTAAGGGGATTGCGGACATCGGAGCTTTTCAGGCGGCCCTCAGGGTTGCGGTGCGGATGGCAAGCTCCAAATCTCAAATTCCAAATCCCAAATAATTTCCAAATCAAAAAACCCGATGACCAAAACCCGCTTGGGTTTTGTTTATTCCTTTTGTTTGGGGACTATTTGGAATTTGGTCCCGCGTTTCGCGGGATTGGAATTTGGAATTTTTCTTTATTCCTCCGTCCAGTCATGGTAGAAAAAAAGGAGAACTTTTTTTACACTCGAAAGGAGTGAAGGGTTTTTATGAAGGTCATCGGAGTCCATTTGGATCGTTGTACCGGATGCAGAACCTGCGAGCTTTACTGCGCGGCGGAAAGAGGAAGCGATGGGAAGACTCTGCTGAAAGCCGTCCAGGAATTTCCCCGGCCCAAGGCCCGTGTCCGCGTGGAAGGAAGCAATCCGTTTCCCCTTCCCATGCATTGCCGCCACTGCCTAAACGCTCCCTGCATCGACGCCTGCCTGACCGGGGCCTTGACCCGGGACCCCAAGTCGAACCTGGTGGTCGTCCAGGAGGACCGCTGCATCGCCTGCTGGACTTGCACCATGTTCTGTCCCTACGGGGTCATTTACCCCTGGCCGGACCGGAAGATCGCCCTGAAATGCGACCGTTGCGCTTTCATGGACAATCCGGTCTGCGTGGAAGTCTGCCCCTGCAAAGCGCTGGAGCTGGTGGAGGTGGAGGAGTTTGAAAAAATATTCGAACACCGGAGGCTAGAAGTAGCCAAAAAAATCGCCGAGAATAAGAAGAAGGGCTTGCTTCTTCTCGACCTGAAATAATACTTCCAAATTAGCAAGGAGTTTAATCGACTATGGAAACAATCCAGGTTAAGACCGTCGATCCCATCAGCCAGGACCTTCTGAAATCCGCCTACCAGAAAGGAATCAAGCTGACCTGGGACCGTTTCGAAAAACTCCAGCCGCAGGATGGATTCCTCCGGATGGGGCTGAGCTGCCCTTACGGTTGCCTCCAGGGGCCCTGCCGAATCGACCCCTTTGGCCGCGGACCGGAACGGGGGCTCTGCGGGCTCGACCGGGACGGCATGGTTGCCGCGCTTCTGGTTCGCCTGAGCCTCTCCGGGGCCCTGGAAGCCATGCCCGCTCCCGCCAGGGAACTTTCCTGGGATGCCGCTTTGAAAGATGCGGTCTCGCGGGCCTCGAAGAAGCTCGGAGGGGAACAGATCTCTTCGGCGGAGATTCAGACCGCCGCTTCCTTTTTAATGAGACCCATGGAATCCCCCGAAGGTCTGCTCAACCAGTCCTTGCGGTTGGCCCTGTTGACGATCGGCTGGCTCGCCAAGGGAGCTGCGTCCCAGGGACGGAAAAAATCTCTCCCCCTGGTTGTCGGCTATGGCCTTCTGGCCCAAAAGGATTTCAACATCGGGGTCTGTGGGCAGCCGTCTTCTGAATTCCAGAAAGCGGTCCTGGCCGAAGTCAACCGAAGTCTTTCCGGCGGGGGACAGCTTATCTCCCTGGGCGAATTCATCCCCCTGGATGGAAGTTACCTGCCCTGCGTCTGCACTTCGGGGGAATCCGAGCTGGTTTTGAGCTCGGGGAAAATCAAGCTCTTGATTGCCGGACCGGGTACCGATCCCTCCATCCTCGAGCTCTGCCGAACCTTGAATATTCCTTCCGCTTCATCGCTGGATCCCAAATCGGTGCGGAATCTAGGGGCCAAGGTCAAAGAGGGTAAAGGGGCCCCGCCGCAATCCGGTTTCAACCCACAGCTTTCATTGGTGGAAGAAGCCGAGGCGGCCGGCAGCGCGTCGCTTTTGGAAGAATCCTTCCGAAAGGGGCCGGCAAAAAAACTGGCCCTTCTCGGTGGAGCCGATCATCCCTACCACCCCTTGGGTTGGATCCCGACCGAAGTAACCCCCGCCCTCCAGGGCAAGGGGTTCGCGGTTTCGAGCTGGGGGGATGGCGCGTTATGGATGGTCAAAAAGGGCCTTGCCTCCCCAAAAATGAAATCCCCCGTCCAGATTCTCGGCGGTGAGCAGGGGCCGATTCTGGCGCTGAAAGCGCTGGCGGCCTCCGGACGGGTGAAAGATGTGAAAGGGGTATGTTTTACCGGAATGAAAAGCTGCCAGGACCTGGGGGTAGCCCTTGGGCTGGCCGGGATGGGCCTGAAGGTCAGCGTGGCCGTACCGCTGCCCCTCTGGGGAAGCGAAAAAGTCCGCAATCTGCTGCAGGAAAAACTGGCCGCTTTGGGCGGAAGCCTGACTCATTATGACCATCCGGCCCAGGCGGAAGAGATTTTGGATTGGTTTATAAAATAGAGTGCTGCCGTTCTGCAGTCCTGCCGTGTTGCCGTACAAAAGATTAAAAGGATTGTAAGGCACCGCAGCACTTTTAGGAAGAGTATTTCCTATGGACATCGTCATCGTCGGAAGCGGGCCCGCTGGCATTCATGCCGCTCTTCAATGCCGGCAGTGCTGGACCCGGAAATCGGTAACTCTGATCGAAGGGGAAAAGAGCATCGGTACCTGCCGCCCCATGCTCCCTCAGTATATGGCGGGCCAGGTAAAAGAAGAGAAGCTTTCTCTTTTCAAGCTCGCGGAAGATCCCCTGCTGATGGTCAAGACTGGGACCAAGGTTCAATCCCTGGACAAAGAAGGGAAGAAGGTTCAGCTGGAAGACGGGGAGACCATCGCTTTTGAACGGCTGATCCTGGCTCCGGGAGGCCGGCCCATCATTCCCCGTGTAGAAGGGGCCGATTCCCTGGAGGGGGTTTTCCCGGTCCGCAACCTCCCTGAAGCCGAGAGGGTCCATAACTGGATTACCAAGGATCAGAGAATCGTGGTCCTGGGCGGCGGACTCGTGGGAGTCAAAACCGCCGTTTACCTCCGGACCGCCGGATTCCAAATCGCGATTGTGGAGAAGGAGGACCATCTCCTTCCCCAGGCGCTGAGAACAGAAACAGCGAAATATATAGAAGAGCACTTCCGCCGGATGGGCATCGACCTCTACCTGGGCCAGACCCTCGAGTCCGTTGAGGGTGAGACCGGAAAGATTAAAAGGGCAAAAGCAGGAGGGCAATGGATCCCCTGCGATGCCCTGCTTCTGGCGATCGGGTCAGCCCCCAATATCTCTTTCCTCGAAAGTTCCGGGTTGTTGGAAGAAGGAAAGCTGCGGGTTTCCGCCGCCCTCCAGACAAAGAATCCAAGGATTTTTGCCGCCGGCGATGCGGTCACGATTCTCACTCCGGACGGGAAGACGTACACCCCCTGGACCTGGCCCCAGGCGGTTTCCCAGGGGAAACTGGCTGCCGCGAACCTGTACCGGTCGAACCCCCTCCCCCTCAAAGCATTGACCCGGGTAAACTCCATGAACCTTCAGGGTCTCGCCCTCAACATGCTGGGGGCCTTCGCGGAGGGGTCCGAGGAGATCCTTTATGCGACGCCCTCGGAAGGCCTCCTTCGCCAAGTCTTCCTGCGGGAGGGTCGAATCACCGGAGGAGCGCTGGTGGGAGACATTACCGGTGCGGGACCTCTGCATCACCGGATGATCCAGGGCGGAGATTCCCGTTCCCAAGTCGAAAGATTAATCAAGCCTTCCTTCCGCCTCATGTCCCCGAACCTGTCGGAGCGGGGGACCGGTCGCAGGAGGGCCAGGCTCATTCCTGGAGAGGAAAAATAGAAATGCTGGTTCGAAAAGATCTCTGTGTCGGCTGCGGGCGGTGTCAGCCCTACTGTCCGGTGGGGGCCATCCGTTTCGAAGAACTGAAGAGTAACGTGGACCAGGAGGTCTGCTATGAATGCGGGACCTGCCTGCGTTCCGAGGTCTGTCCGGTGGACGCCATCGAGGAATCCCCGTACGTGTATGAGTATCCCCGGGCGCTGCGGAAATTCTTCAGCGACCCCAATGCCACCCATGCCCTTACCGGCATCGCCGGGCGGGGAACGGAAGAGTCGAAGAGCAATGACGTCATCAACCGGGTCGTACCCGGGGAAGTGGGGATGGCCATCGAATTCGGAAGGCCCACCCTGGGAATGGACCTGACGAACATCCAAAAGGTCACCCGGGCCATGGCCAAAGCCGGGTTCACCGAGATCGAGCCCGAAAACCCTTTCAATGACATGATCCAGAATCATGCCACCGGAGACTTGAAGCCGGAGTTGATGGGCGAAAAGGTCCTGAGCGCGATCATGGAATTCAAGGTGAAGCCGGATCAGGTCGGCCTGGCTCTTCGCACCATCAAAGAAGCGGCCAAAGAGGTGGACAGCGTCTTCGTGGTGGACGTGTACACCCGCGTCGGGCCGAGGCTCACCATCCCCCGGGAATTGCTCGACACGATCGAGGCCGAAGGATACACCCGGCGACCGAATGCCAAAATCAACATGGGCCTGGGAAGGGCCAATAAGAGGAAAGATTCATGACTCACAGCTTGCACCGTGAAGGCCCTCTTAACCTGCTGGAGAAGGAGTATGTCCTCTTCGTCTACCCGGCAAGGGGATTCAACTATGACGGCAGCGGACCCAAGGTGAGGCGCCTGGGAGAGATGCTCTTCCACCAGGGTCCGGCCAACCTCCTCGCGACCACCCTCCGGAAGAACATGTACCTGGCGGTTTCCCAAGAGGAAATCCTGGACAGCATCAAGGAAGGGGCCAAGATTTTCTGCGTGCTGGATGGCCAGGAAAAATTCAAGGAAACCCTGGCCAAGATCAAGGAGATGGACGAGGGGATCTCGATCGTGATCAGCGGGGTCATCGACCGGGTCCGGGAGATCGCTGCGGACCTCGGCATAGACCCCCATACCGTCAACCTCTCCCTGGGAATCCACGGCCGGACGGACCGTCTCCCGCCCGCGGACATCCGCCAGTTCACCACCATGTGTGGTCATGGCATGGTTTCGCCCATGCTGATCCAGGACTTGATCCGCAGGGTCAAGACGGGGAAGCTGGACCTCTGGGGGGCAAGCCTGCTGGCCGCCGCCCCCTGCAGCTGAGGGATTTTCAACCCCTGCAGGTCTGCAGAGATGCTCAAAGAACTGGTTCCCCTCTATTCCGTAAACCGTCTGTGATCGAAGACCGTAGGGGCGACCCGGCGGGTCGCCCCTACATCCGCCTGCACTATGGTAGGACCAAGTCCGGCAGCCTCTTCCCGAGTCCCTAAGGAGGCTGCCGATTTTTGTTAGCGGACAAGGGGAAAAATAAACATGCTAATCCGAAAAGATCTCTGTGTGGGTTGTGGGCGGTGTCAACCCTACTGTCCGGTGGACGCCATCCATTTCGAAGAATTGAAAAGTGCCGTAGATCAGGAGATCTGCTACGAGTGCGGAACCTGTTTCCGGTCGGAGATCTGCCCGGTGGACGCCATCGAAGAGTCGCCTTATGTGTTCGATTACCCCCGGGCCCTGCGGAAATTCTTCAGCGACCCCACCGCTACGCATGCCCTTACCGGGATCGCCGGGCGGGGAACCGAGGAATCCAAGACCAACGATGTGACCAACCGGGTCGGCCCGGAGGATGTGGGCATCGCCATCGAAGTGGGCCGCCCCACCCTGGGGATGGACCTGCCCAACATCCAGAAGATCACCCGGGCCATGGCCAAAGCGGGAATCACCGAGATCGAGCCCGAGAATCCCTTTAACGACATGATTCAGGTCCGGGAGACCGGAGACTTGAAGCCCGAATTGATGGGCGAGCGGGTTCTCAGCGCCATCATGGAATTCAAGGTGAAGAGGTCCGAGCTGGGCCATGTTCTCCGGACTATCAAGGAAGTGGCCAAAGAGGTGGACAGCGTTTTCGTGGTGGATGTTTATACCCGGCTGGAGCCGGGGGTGATCATTCCCCGGGAAGTGCTCAACACCATCGAAGCCGAAGGCTACACTTGGCGGCCGAACTCGAAAATCAACATGGGCCTGGGAAGGGCCAACAAGGGGAAAGACTCATGACCCACAGCTTGCACCGTGAAGGACCCTTGGATTTATTGAACCAGGAGTACGTCCTCTTCATCTATCCGGCCAGGGGGTTCAACTACGATGGCAGCGGACCGAAGTCCCGGCGGCTGATGGAGATGCTCTACACCCAGGGCCCGGCCAACATGCTCGTGAGCACCCTGCGCAAGAATATGTATTTCGGGATTCCTCAGGAGGAGATCCTGAAGAGCATCAAAGACGGGGCCAAGATCTACTCCGTCTTCAACGAAAAAGAAAAGATCAAAAAGACCCTGGCCAAGATCATGGAGATGGATGAAGGGATCTCCATCATGGTGAGCGGAGTCGCGGACCGGGTGCGGGAGGTGGCCGCCGAGCTTGGCCTGAACCCCCACACCATCAACCTCTCCCTCGGAATCCACGGGCGCACCGACCGACTCCCGCCGGCGGACATCCGCCAGTTCACCACCATGTGCGGACACGGCATGGTCTCCCCCCGGCTGGTGCGGGACGTGATCCGCCGGATCAAAACGGGCAAACTGGACCTCTGGGAGGCAAGCCTGATTGTCGCCGCACCGTGCGCTTGCGGGATCGTCAACCCCTACCGGTCCGTGGAAATGCTCAAGGATCTCGTTCCCGTGTACACGGTAAACCGGCTGTAAAGCCAAAGTCCCTTCTCCTCTGCTCTTTCGGCGCGAGGAGAAGGGACTTTGCGCACCCTGCCCCGGCTGCGGCGATTTCTTTTCATCCCGAAGCATTTATTGATATCTCTCCCCTTGGGAAAAAAAACCTGCTATAATCCACTCCATCAAAAGTTTCCCCGTACCATTCCGATGATTTCGTAAAAAGGCCAGAAATAAGTTCTTCCGTCATTCCTTCTGGCGAAAGCCGGAGCGGGTCCGGGGGAGGCGCCGGAATCCAGGGTTTCCCGTGAAAACGGGAATCCAGGTTTTATTTAATGGTTCCCCGCTTTCGCGGGACGATGCTTGGCCCCCGGCTCCCGGTTTAAAAGCTGCCGGGAGCAGCTTCGCCGGGGTGACGACCTGAGAGACTTTTTTTTCGAGACCATCAAGTTTGGAATTTAGAAATTCGGACCTGGATCGGATTTCAACATTCGAATTTGAAACCCAACATTTCAATTATCTTTGGCTGCAATTCTAAAAGGAGGGTTTGTCGATGAAAAAAATGCTTCTGTTTGTCTCTTTGGGATTTCTGATCCTGGGTGCGGCGGGATCGGCTCCGGCCCAGAGCAAGTATCCGACCAAACCCATCGATATCATCGTTCCTTACGCTCCCGGCGGCGGAACGGATATCATGTTCCGCAACATCGAGAAGATCATCAGCCAGTACAAGCTGGTGCCCCAGCCGGTCAACATCGTAAACAAACCAGGAGGAGGGGGGTCGATCGGAAAAGCATTCTGTCTTTCCAGGCCGGTCGACGGTTACTCCTTCACCTGCTTCGATTTGGCTACCGTTTCCCATCAAATCGACGGGAAGGCCAAGTGGGATTACCGGAAAGACTTTGCCTACATCGCCCGGATCGTCAGTGACATCAACTTAATCATCGTGAAGGCCGACTCTCCCCTGAAGGACGGCAAAGACCTGGTGGAGGCCGTCAAGAAGAAGGGGCCCAAGTCAATCTCCCTGGGCGGCACGGGGATCGGGGGGCCTGATCAGGTCGGAAATTTCGTTCTCAACAAGGCCACGAAACAGCAGTTCAATTATGTTCCCTACAACAGCGGCGGAGAGGTCGTGACCAACCTCCTGGGAGGGCACATCGATGCCGCCTGGGCCAATCCCAATGAGTGCATCGGCCAGCTCGAGGCCAAACAGGTTAAGATCCTCGCCGTATGCACGGAGAAGCGGTCATCCATGTTCCCCAACCAACCGACTTTCCGCGAGCAGGGGTATGACGTGATCAGCGTCCAGACCCGCTCCATCGTCGGCCGGGCCGGAATCCCGAAAGAAGCGGTCGATTACTGGATTGCGGTCCTGGATAAGGTTCGTAAAACGCCGGAATGGAAGAAATTCCTGCAGACCAGCCTCCTGGAAGACGGCTGGCTGGTGAAAGAGGATTTCCTCAAAGACGCGGACAACGACTATAACATGGTGAAACCCATCATGGATGAGTTGGGACTTTCGAAAAAATAAGTTTCGGGTTTCGAGTTCCGAGTTACGGGTTGACGGCCTCGGGCCTCCATTTTTTGTCTTGGCCCTTGACCTTTGATCCTTGAACCTCGAATTCTCGGCCTTGCGCCTTCAGCGTCCATCGAAATGAAGAAAAAGGAAATGTACACCGGCCTGCTCATGCTCATCCTGAGCGGGACGATCCTGGTTCTTATCCTGGGGAGTCCCACTCCTCCGGACTCCTCGGGACCCAGCCCCTTCTTCTTCCCGGCCATCGCCGCTTTGTTCATGGCCGGGCTATCCATCGCCCTTTTGGTTCAAAAACCCAAAGGGGCGGGCAAGGGCCCCGACACTCCCCCGGAGAAGCGGATGTGGAACCGGATTATCTGGATCGTGGCCTGGTGCTTCGTCTACGGGTTCACCATCGAGCGACTGGGTTACCTGTTATCGACCGGGGTGGTTACTTTTGCGCTGCTGGCCTATTTTAACCGGAGGAAATGGTTTCTCAACATATTCTTCTCCCTGGTGACTCCAATTTCGATTTATATTCTATTCGACACCCTGTTGAAAGTCCCCCTGCCGAAGGGCTGGTTCGGGTTCTAGCGGAGGGTTTCCTTGGAAATCTTCAATAACCTCATGTACGGTTTTACCGTCGCCCTCTCTCCCGCCAATTTTCTATATTGCCTTTTGGGCGTTTTCATCGGGACCGTCACCGGCGTTCTTCCCGGCCTGGGGGTGATGAACGCGGTGGCGATCCTCATTCCCATGACCTTCGGCATGAACCCCACGGCCGCCATGATTATGCTCTCCGGAATCTACTATGGCGCCATGTACGGCGGTTCTACGACTGCCATCCTCATCAACACGCCCGGCGAGGCGCCGGCCATCATGACCACCTTGGACGGCTATCAGATGGCCCTCCAGGGAAGGGCCGGCCCGGCTCTGGGGATTGCGGCCTTTGGCTCCTTCATCGCCGGGACTTTTGCCACCTTGATGTTGATGCTTCTGGCCGAGCCCTTGGTCAAAGTAGCGTTGAGCTTCGGTCCCACGGAATACTTCTCCATGCTCATCCTGGCCCTCTGCACCCTGGGAGGGTTGATGGGGGAATCGGTCATCAAAGGCCTGTTGATGGCCGCTTTCGGAATCTTCCTGGGAACGGTCGGAATCGACCCGGTGAGCGGGGTGGACCGGTTCACCTTCGGGATCCCCGATTTTATGGACGGGATCGGGTTCCTCCCGGTGGCCATCGGGCTCTTCGCCATCGCCGAGGTTTTGCTAACCGCCGAATTGGAGATGATGAGGCCGGTCGTGGAAAAGATCAAAGGCCTGCTGCCCTCTTTAAAAGACTGGGCGGACAGCAAATGGGCCATCGCCCGGGGCACGGTGATCGGGTTTCTGATCGGCTGCATGCCCGGAGGCGGCGCGACCCTGGCTTCGGTCGTTTCCTACCTGGTGGAGAAAAAATGTTCCAAGCACCCGGAGAGATTCGGCAAAGGGGCCATCGAGGGCGTCGCGGGACCGGAGACGGCCAACAACGCGGCCAGCGGAGGGGCCATGGTTCCTCTTCTGACTCTGGGAATTCCGAGCACCGGAGTCTCCGCGGTTCTATTGGGGGCCTTGATGCTCTACGGACTGCGCCCCGGCCCCCTTCTATTCCAGAAAAGCCCGGAGTTGGTCTGGGGGCTGATCGCCAGCCTCTATATCGGAAATTTCCTCCTCCTGGTCATTAACCTTCCCTTGATCGGCATCTGGGTCAAGATGTTGAAGATCCCCTTCCCCCTTCTCCTTCCCTTCATCCTGGTCATCGCCATCACCGGCACCTATGCCACCAACAACAGCGTGACGGAGGTCTATGTCACCCTGATCTTCGGGGTCATCGGCTACTTCATGAAGCATGCCGATCTTCCCTCCGCACCGGTGATCATGGGAATCGTCCTGGGCCCCATGCTGGAAACCCATTTCCGGCGCGCCCTGATCATCTCCAACGGCTCCTATTCCACCTTCTTCCACCATCCGATTTCCGCGGTCTTCCTCTGTGCCGCTATCGTATCTATTCTCTATCCCCTGATCCGCTGGGCGATAAAGCGGAACAGGACCGTCGCGNNCGTCGCGCCCTGGGCGCGACTTGAGGAGCGGCCCAAAGGGCCTTGAGGATCGCCACGCCGGGGCGTGGTTTGAGGAGCGCTTCGCTTGAGGCAAAAACGGAAATTCTCTTGCTCCGAAGGCGAAGCCCGGTCCTCGAGTCAAGCCGAAGACTTGGCGGTCCTCAAGGGAGCGCAGCGACCGCTCCTCGCGGCCAGAGGCTGGTCGATTTAAGATCAGGTTGAAATCCATCCTCAACTGTGTGATACTTATAGAAAACCCGTGAGGTTCGAAGAATGGGCTTGATTCGTCTCCTTTTTAGCAATCCGTCCGCATTTATTCTTCTCATCATTCCCCTTCTCTACTCGATTATTATCCATGAGCTGGCCCACGGATGGGTCGCCAACAGGATGGGGGATTCTACGGCGAAATGGATGGGCCGCCTCACCCTGAACCCGATGAAACACCTCGACCCGATCGGCACCCTGATGCTTTTTTTCTTCGGCTTCGGATGGGCCAAACCCGTTCCGGTGAATTTCAACAACCTGAACGATCCCCGCAAGGGATTGATCCTGGTCTCCGCAGCCGGAATCGTGGCCAACACCATCTTGGCTTTTATCGCCCTCCTCCTTCTGCGCTTAATCAATCCGGCTCCCTTCGGGGCCGTTTCGACTTTTTTGGTTTACCTGGCCCAGATCAACATCATGCTGGCGGCCTTTAACTTAATCCCCATTCCTCCCCTGGATGGGTCCAAGATTCTTATGGGCTTCTCATCCCGCCAGGTTCAATACACGCTGGCCCGGCTGGAACCCTACGGATTTTTCATCATCATCGGATTGCTTTACCTGAACATCCTCAACCCGCTCATCTCCCTGTTCGAATCGATTATCACCGGAATCATCGGCCTGCTGCTGCCATGACGGACCGCGGATGAGGGATGAATGGCCTGGACTTTTTCCGTCCTCGGCGGCGGACAGGAAATCGGAGCCAATTCTTACCTCCTGAACCTCTCGGGAACCCGCATCCTGCTGGATGCCGGCCTTCATCCCAAGAAGTACGGCCAGGAAAGCCTTCCGGATTATGACCGGATCGACTATGAGTTAGAAGCGATTTTTATCTCCCATGCTCACCTGGACCACGTGGGCTCTCTCCCTCTCGCCAATCGCCGGCATCCCCAGGCGCCGATCTTCGCCACCATCCCGACGAAAGACATCGCCCTGCGAATGCTTCACAACACCGTAACGGTCATGAATATCTTCCGGGAAGAGAAGGGTTTATTGGAGTACCCTTTCTTCAACCGAAAAGACCTCTGGCCTCTGAAAGAAGAGATGATCGGGGTGGAATACCGGCCTAGGAGAATCCCTTCCAATCAGGGAGATAATCTTTACAGCGAGTGGGTGCACCTCCGGCGGGGAATCCAGGTTCATTTCATCCCCGCAGGGCACGTCCTGGGGGCTGCCGGGCTGCTCCTCCGGCAGGGGAAAAGGATTCTATACTATACTGGAGATATCTCTCTGAAGCCTCAGACCTTGATTCCCGGCGCAATCCTCCCGGAGGGGAAGATCGACGCCCTGATCCTGGAGTGCACCTATGGGAATGATCCGGTGTATCATTCCCGGAACCGTCAGGGAGAAATCGAATCTCTCGCCAGGGAGACAACTTCCATTCTTTCCGCGGGAGGCTGCGTCCTCATCCCCGCTTTTGCCCTGGGGAAGACCCAGGAATTACTCTGCATCCTTTACCAGTTGATGCGACAGGGGCAGATTCCTCCGGTTCCCCTCTACCTCTCGGGACTGGGGAAGAACATCACCGAAATCTACCAGGATCACCGCCGTTATCTCCGCCCCCAGGCCTCCATCCTGAGCTTCGATCTTTTCTCCGTCCTGGGATACCTGGACGATCTTTCCGTCCGGTCTCTCCTCAAAGAACCCGGGATCATCGTCGCCACCAATGGCATGATGGTGGAGAACACCCCTTCTGCCCGGATCGCCCGCTGGATGGTCCAGGAAGAACGGCACGGGATCTTTTTCTGCGGCTATGTGGACCCGGACACCCTGGGCTACCGGGTATTCCATGCCCGGCCGGGGGAGGCCCTTTCTTTCTCTCCCGAAGGGGACCCGGTAACCATTCGTAACCCCAACATCCGTAGGTTCTACCTCTCCTCCCACGCGGACCGTTACGAACTTCTGGACATAGCCCGCAAGATCAATCCCCGTAATATTGTCTTGATCCATGGCGAAAAAGAGGGGATGGAATTCATGAAGGGAGAACTGGAGGGCGACTTTCAGGTATTGATCGGGGAGAGGGGGAAGACGATAACGCTGGACTGATGGGTTCAAGGGTCCAGGGGTTCGAGGGTTCCAGTGTACCTTGATTTCCCTTGACCCCTTGGATCCTCCAATCCTTGAACCCTATATTTTTTTTATCGTTCTGGATAGCCGCTTAAGGACTTCTTCTTTCCCCAGAATCTTCATCACCTCGTAGATCCCGGGGCTGACGGACTTTCCGGTTAGGGACACCCGGACGGCCTGGGCGATCGCCCCCAGTTTTATATTCTTCTGCGTGACGATCTCTTTAAAAATCTCTTCCAGGCTCTTTTCGTCCACTTCCGGGGTTGAGGCCAGTCGGCCGGTTAGAATCTCCAGCGACTCCTTGATGCCTGGAGTCAGGTGTTTCTTCTCGGCCTTCTCGTCGGCCTGGAAATCGTCCCGAAAGTAGAACTCCGCCATGTCGGCCATTTCCACCAGGGTCTTGGCCCTCTCCCGGACCGTCTTCACAACCTCCACCAGCCAACGCGTGGATCGCGGTTTCAGGTTCTTCTTTTCCAGAAAAGGAAGGAGCAGCTCGGCGAGGGCCTCCGGCTTTTCCTGCCGGATATAAACGCCATTCAACCAGTTGAGCTTCTCCGGGTTGAATATGGCGGCGGATTTGCCCACGTTTTCCAGGGAGAACTTCTGGATCAGTTCCGGGATCGGAAAAATTTCCTCGTCCCCGTAAGACCAGCCCAGACGCACCAGGTAATTCACCAAAGCCTGGGGCAGATATCCCATGTCTTTATAAGCCATGACGGAGGTAGCGCCATGTCTTTTGGAGAGCCGGGCCTTATCCGCTCCCAGGATCATGGGGACGTGGGCGAATTCCGGGAGGGGGTATCCGAAGGCCTGGTAGAGGAGAATCTGCCGGGGAGTATTGTTCACATGGTCGTCTCCCCGAATCACATGGGTGATTCCCATGGTGGCGTCATCGACCACCACGCTGAAGTTGTAGGTCGGCCACCCGTCGCTGCGCAGAATCACCAGGTCGTCCATTTCGGCATTGTCAAACTCCACCGTTCCCTTAATCAAATCAGGAAGGATCGTTTTCCCCTCCTGAGGAGCCTTGAAACGAATGGCTGGAGTCCGGTCCGGAAGGGGGCTCCGGAGGCTGCGGCAACGCCCGTCATATTTGGGTTTGCGTTTTTCCTGCAGGGCTCTCTGGCGCTTCTCTTCCAGTTCTTCGGGGGTGCAATAGCAATAATAGGCCTTCCCTTCCCGCAAAAGACGGTCGGCATGTTCCCGGTACATGGCAATCCGGTCCGTTTGATAAATCGGACCTTCATCCCAGTCCAGGCCCAGCCAGGTCATGCCTTCCAGGATGGCGTCAATGGATTCTTTGGTGGAACGGACCTGATCCGTGTCTTCGATCCGGAGGATGAACTTTCCGCCCCGGTTACGGGCGAGAAGCCAATTAAAAAGAGCTGTCCGGGCCCCCCCGATATGCAGGAAGCCGGTAGGGCTGGGGGCAAAACGCAGGATTACTGGGCTCACGATTTATTCTCTCTTCCTTTTTTTAATTTTATCTTATCTTTGCGAATCCTTGCAGTCAAGAGGGAGAAATACGGAGTGATCGGCCTGGCGGCCTTGAAGATCGTCACGCCGGGGGTGGGGATCATCCCTAAGCACAGCCCTTATTTTTATTCATTTTTTTATTGACAGGTTTTTTCCCCCGGAGTAATATGGCCCTGGATGAGTCGGATGGTAGTTTTGGAAAACAGATAAATTGGCCGTTGAGGTTGAGGTTCCAAACCCCGATGGCCTTTTTTTGTTTGGCCGAAGCGATATCCTGACTTGTCGTAGAAGCTAGATGTAGAAGGGAGGGATATCGCTGTGGGTGAAGGGCAAGTGAAGTGGTTCAACGAAAAAAAGGGGTACGGCTTCATCCAGCAGGAGAATGGGCAGGATCTGTTTGTCCATTACACTGCTATTCAGGGTGA
>PMCE01000071.1 GCA_003154025.1 Syntrophaceae bacterium | reverse complement strand
AGGCCCAGGCGAAGTTGAAGGTGGGAATCATCCACATCGGGTCCATGACCGACGGTGGCTACAACCAGGCCCATGCCGAGGGCATCGCCATCATGAAGAAGAACCTTCCCGAGGTGGAAGTGATCGAAGTCGAAAACGTTCCCGAGACCGCCGATGCCGAACGGGTGATGGAAAGCATGATTAAACAGGGGGCCAAGCTCATATTCGCGGCCAGCTTCGGCTACCTGGACCCCGCCTTGAGGGTGGCCAAGAAGTACCCGGAAGTAAAGTTCGTCCATCCCGCCGGGTACAAGCGGGCTCCCAATCTGACCACCTACTGGGCCAGCACGCCGGAGGCTTTTTATCTCATGGGAATCGCGGCGGGCAGGACCACCAAGACGAATAAGATGGGCTTCGTGTGTGCCCTTCCGGTCAGTTTCTTCCTGCCAACGTCAACGCTCTCCACCTGGGAGCCCGGTCGGTCAACCCCAAGGTGGAAACCCGGATCGTCTTCACCGGCACCTTCCTGGACCCCGGGAAGGAAGCCACCGCGGCCAATGCCCTCCTGGACCAGGGGTCGGACGTGCTGGGGATGATCGTGGAATCTCCCATTACCGTGGTCCAGACGGCGGAGAAACGGGGCGCTTATTCCGTCGGTTACCATTACCTTGGGGTGCAGAAATTTGCCCCCAAAGGCTGGATCAGCGGCGTGGCTTTCACCTGGGGAGGCCTTTACACCCGGTTTGCCAAGCAGGTCATGGACGGCACCTGGAAGAGCGGGAACATCCTCGGGAATCTGGCCAGCGACATGATCACCCTCGCGCCCTTCGGTCCGGCCGTTCCTCCGGATGCCGTTAAACTGGTGAATGACGCCAAAAAGGCGTTTGTGGACGGTAAGAAAGAGGTCTTCGCCGGGCCGATCAATGACAACACAGGGGGCGAGAGGGTGAAGGCCGGCGAGCATTGGCCGGTGGATAATCTGGGGAAGATGGACTGGCTCGTCGAGGGTATCATTGGCCAAACCAAATGAAGTCTGCAGCTTTATAGGGCCGAACCCCCCGCAGGGGAGGACGGGCAAGGAAGCCCGCACTTCTTGCTCCGCGGCAAGGCAGGTAGGCTCAAAGGCGAAAGAGCTGCTTACCTTGCCTGAATTCGCAGGGAAGGTCCTTGCCGTTCTTTCCGGTACGATATACCTTTCTGCCCAAAACGGAGAGATTTTCTGGATCTGCCCGGAAGGGTCCCCGCTTCACCGACGGAGTATTCTCGTTTCTCGACCCCCGCTCGTGACTCCGGGAGAAAAATGTTTCGTCGATTTCTCCGGTCTGACATTCGGCGGGGGGTTGTCCGTCGTCTTCCCTGGAGCGACGGAATGGGAGCCTTTCAGGCCGGGATCAGAGGATGCAGCTCCCCGGGCTAGTGTACAGAAGAGTTTTCGTCAGTTGCTTGTCGTCCTCGACCTGTTGGAAATTCCGGATGGGCTGGGACCATCGATCTCCCTGGTTTCCGCTCTAGCGAGAGGACGGCCCCTTCCATCTTTTCCTCCAGAGTCCCTGATGGAGCAAGTCAAAGACCGGATTTGGGACCTGGCTCAAGACTGCCGTCATCAAGACCTCCGCTCGGTGGCGCTAAAGGGAAGAGAAGTGGCTGGGCTGGGGCCCGGCCTGACGCCTTCCGGAGACGATTTCCTGGGCGGGTTGTTTTTTGCCTCCGACTTACTTTACCGGGCTTACCCAAAAGATTTTCCGCGGGCGGAGGCCGACGTATCCGGACTANNGTCCGTTTGACGAGAATCGGCCACTCTTCCGGGTGGGACATGCTGGCTGGATTCTTGACGGGAATGCTGATGGTGTAGGAAAGAAAGGTACAAGGCGCAAGGGACAAGGTACACGGTACAAGGCGCAAGGTACAAGACACAAGACACAAGGGACAAGGGACAAGGGACAAGGGACAAGGGACAAGGTAAATACACCCTAATACGATTTGTCGAATCTCTGCTCTCCGCTGAATTTGCCGGAAGGAGGATCTCATGTCACCGGATACCCAGTCCGACATCAAACAGAAAATTGAAGCCGCCAATACCGAAACGGTAAACCGGATCCACGCCGCCGACCCGGTTTTGGTGGACATTGCTCCGGCCGGCGAAGTGATTGCGGGGCTCAAGGACCGGATGATCTTCCACTCCGGCCCCCCGGTCAATTGGGAAAGCATGTGCGGAGCCCAGAGGGGCGCCATGATCGGAGTGGCCCTATTCGAGGGATGGGCCAAAAGCCCCGAGGAAGCGGAGAAGCTTCTCCAGAGCGGAGCGGTCAAGTTCGAACCGAACCATCATCATCAAACCGTTGGGCCCATGGCCGGAACGATCTCCGCCTCCATGCCCGTCTGGGTGGTGGAAAACCGGGCCTTCGGCAACCGGGCCTTCTGCCGGCAGGTGGAAGGNNTCCAGAAGAGAGGGGGCATGGAACTGAAACCCCTCATTGCCAAAGCCCTGCAGATGGGCGATGAGCTGCACAACCGCCCGGTGGCGGCCTCCAGCCTCTTTGCCAATGCCATGGCCGTGGCCATGGTGGAGGCCGGAGTAGATCCGGAACCCCTCCTGGCAACGCTGAAGTACATCACCGGCCACGAGCTCCTCTGCCTGGGGTTATCCATGGCAGCGGGGAAAGCCTCCGCCGACCCGGCGAGGGGCATCCAATTCGGCACGGTCGTCGTGGCCATGGCGCGCAACGGCACGGAATTCGGCATTCAGGTCAGTGGATTGGGGGAAGATTGGTTTACCGCGCCCTCTCCCCGGGTCAACGGGTTGTACCTTTCCAGCTACGCGGAGAGCGATGCGGGCTGTGACATGGGGGATTCGGCCATCACTGAGACAGTGGGCTGGGGAGGCTTTGTCCTGGCCGGGGCAACGGGAATCCTNNCCCATATTCGGCTTTCAGGGTGCGCCCGTGGGGATCGACATCCGCAAGGTGGTCCAGACCGGGATCACGCCCATCATCGACACGGCCATCGCCCACAAAAACCCGGGCCACGCCATCATCGGGGCGGGTCTAGTCAGGGCTCCCTTGGAATGCTTCCAAAAAGCCCTGAAGGCCTTTGGGCAGAAGTATATGAGGTCATAATTTTTAAATGTGCTTCCGTGCTGCCGTTCTGCTGTGCTGCGGTTCCATGCTTGTTCTTTAAACAGCAGCACCGCCTCACCGCAGCCCGGCAGCACTTATTCAGGCACTCTGAGTATACCCTTGGTCACCGGAATTGTTATCCGCAAAAATGAATACCACGACTCCGTCTTCCTGATGCGGGTGGCCCGGAGGATTTCGGAACAGAAAGGGGTCCTACAGGCTGCGGCCCTCATGGGGACGGATAAAAACAAGGGGCTGCTGGCTGAGATCGGCATCAAGGGGGTGGAGGTCGATGCCGCGGCCCCCGGAGACCTGATCCTGGGAGTCACCGCCGAAAGTCGAGAAGTCCTCTCCGCCATACTGGGCCAGGTAGACGCCTGGCTGCATTTCACCGGCGGGAGCCCGGCCGTATCCTCGATTCGCGGCCTGGAAGAAGCCCTGGCGCGCCAGC
>PMCE01000108.1 GCA_003154025.1 Syntrophaceae bacterium | reverse complement strand
ACCCTTGACTCCCGTCTATACACCCGCGAGGGGAGAGGGGAGACATCTGGAAATAGGAAATCAATTCCCTCCCCCTTGACGGGGGAAGCTGTGAAATAATTCAACCCGGGAGAGGGAAAGGCCTCTCCCGTTGTCCAGGGGAGGGGGAAATTCACCCCGCCAAAATCGGCGGGAGATGCAGGGCCGCAAGGCATTCCCTTGACTTCCGCCAGGCGACGCCGGCAACCTGGAGATAATTTGATAAAAACAAAAGGATTCCCACTTCGGCTCAGGCTGGGTTCAGTACCGGGCGGACAACGGAGAAACCAGCGCCTCTTTTGGCGGGGTGAATTTTCTCCTCCCCTGGACATGGTGGGGTCCCCCAATTTCCCCGCGCCTCGATTTTTTCACAGCTTCGGGGAGGGGAAGGGCGGGGGTGATTTAGGGGATTATTTCAAGGCATCAGCGGGGCAAAGGGGGGATTTCAGCGATTGGCAGGCCAAGTCAGGAACCTCCGCGGTGAGGGGTGGCGTTTCTTAACGGTATCTTGAGGGAAGGGTGAGTCCAGAACACTGGAGCGGGTCATGAGTCTAGTCAGCAAGCTAAAGCAGCGCAATTATCAGATTGCCGTCATCACCGCCGTCTTGGTGGCGATCCTCGCCTTCTGGAAACCTCATGTGCTGGTCGAGGGTCTGCAGCGGGCCTGCCTTTATGCCGTGATCGCTCTTCCCATGGCCCTCATCCTGGGGATCGTGGGGATCATCAATCTGGCTCACGGCGAATACATGATGCTGGGAGGGTACTTTGCCTACTGCCTCAACGTGTATGTGGGAATGGACCCGCTCGTGGCCATCGTGCCCGCCTTGATCGCCTTCTTCCTGATCGGGATGGCCAGCTACCGGGCCATCATCAAGTATGTCTTGGGGGCCCCGGAGCTGAACCAGCTTTTGTTGACCTTCGGCCTGGCCATGGTGCTGGAACAGATGGCCAACCTGATTTGGACCTCCCGTCCCATCAAGTTGCCCTTGAAATATGTCTCGGCGTCGGCCACCATCGGCTCCTTCACCTTCGGCACTTATGAATTCATTTACGTGGGCGCCGCCATGATCGTGCTGGTGGGGCTCCAACTGTTCTTGAAACGGACCAGCATGGGACAGGCCGCTTTAGCCGTGGGCCAGAACCCCCGGGGGGCGAAATTGGTGGGCATCCATGTGGACCGCACCTATCTCCTGATCTTCAGCCTCTCCATCGCCCTGGTGGGGGCCTTCGGCGCAATCTTCATGACCCGGCACTCCATCTTCCCCCTGGTGGGGGCGCCCTTCACCATGAAATCCTTCTGCCTGATCGCCATGGCCGGCATCGGCAACCTCATGGGGGTCCTGTGGTGCAGCCTGATCCTGGGGCTGGCGGAGAACTTTGTTCTCTCCTTCCGGGGATATGCGGGGTGGGCCGACATCCTCTTCTTCGCCCTGATTGTCGGCGTGATTATCGTCCGCTCCCGCCAGAGGCAGGTGAAATGAGAAATTCAAGAACCCTCCTCTATATTCTCATCCTGGCCGTCCTCTTTACCTTACCCTTCTACACCGGGGTCTACCTGCTGAACGTGATGGATATCATCCTGATCTACATGGCCCTGGCCTTGAGCTGGGACATGCTGCTCCGCTCGGGGCAGATCTCTTTCGGCATGGCCGGCCTTTTCGGGGTAGGGGGATATGCCGCCGTGCTCCTCCATTTAAACGCCGGATTGAATCCCCTGGTCAGCATCGTCCTCGGCAGCCTGATCGCCGGGGCCCTGGCCTGGCTGATCGGGGTGGCGGTCCTGCAGCTCCGGGGGATGTACTTCGCCATCGTCACCCTGGCTCTCGCCGAAATCTTCCGGGTGATCGTCCGGAATCTGCCCGACTTGACCGGGGGACCGGAGGGGACCGTCCTCCCTTCGGCGATCTTCTCCGGAAATTCCACCAAGACTTATTGGCTGACTCTGTCCGTCGCTGTGGTGAGCATCATCGCTTCCGAAATTTTCCGCCGCACCCGGATTCATTTCGCCCTGACTTCCATCCGCAACGATGAAATCGTGGCCAAGTCGAGCGGCATCGACGTATTCAAATACCTGGTGTTCATCTTTATGGTCACCTCGGCCATCCAGGGACTTACCGGCGGCGCCTATGCCCACATTTACGGTTTCGTTTCGCCGGAGGGGAGCTTCTCCGTGGACTTCACCCTTCTGCCCATTGCCATGGCCCTCCTGGGGGGGATGCATTCCACCTGGGGGCCGGTGGTGGGCGCGGTGTTGCTGGGAGTGGTCTCCGAATTCCTGAAGCTGCAGATTCCCTACGGCCATCTCCTGGTTTACGGCCTCATCATCGTAATCACCATTCTCTTTTTCCCGCAGGGGATCGTGGGAACCCTCGGGCAGAGATTCAGAAAATACGGTTCCAGGTAAAAGGGTATTCCATGGCGGTTCTGAAGACGGAAAATATAGTCAGACATTTTGGGGGCCTGGCAGCCCTGAACCGGGTCAGCGTGGAGTTCCGGGAAAACGAGATCCTGGGGATCATCGGGCCCAACGGGGCGGGGAAAACCACCTTTATCAATGTCATTGCCGGAATCTATCTTCCCACGGAAGGCAAAATCTTCTTCGAGGGTCAGGACATCAGTGCACTTCCGGCCCATCAACGGTGCCGGATGGGCATCGGGAGGACCTTTCAGCTGGTAAGACCGCTTCCGGGGCTCAGTTTGGTCGAAAATGTCATGGTGGGGTCCTTATTCGGGAAAGGACTGGGGCAGAGAGAAGCCAGGAAGAAGGCTGAAGAATGGTGCGAATTCCTGGCGCTCTCCGACTGCAACCGGGACATTACCCGGATGACCGCCCTGGAGGTCAAAAAGATGGAGATTGCCCATGCCCTGGCGACTCAACCCAAGCTGCTCTTCCTGGACGAAGTGATGGCCGGGCTGAACGGCGATGAGACCATGGAGATGATCGACCTCGTGAGGAAGATCCACCGCCGGGGCATCACCATCGGGATTGTGGAACATGTGATGAGAGTCATCCGGGAATTAACCGATCGATGCGTGGTTCTGGATTGGGGAGAAGTGATTGCCGAAGGCCCTTACGAAATGGTCTCCAGCGACCCGAAGGTCGTTACGGCCTACCTGGGCGAGGAAGCGTGATGCTGGCGGTTAACCATATCAACATCTTCTACGGGAAGCTGCACATCCTCTGGGACCTTTCCCTGGGGGTGGGGAGAGAATCGGTGGGGTTGTTCGGGCCGAACGGGGCCGGGAAGACCACCTTGATCAATGCCATCCTGGGCTTGGTGAAACCGGTGAGCGGGGATGTCCAGTTTGACGGCGAGCCCCTTCTTCCGCTGGAGACCTTCCAACGGGTTCGCCGGGGCATTTCCGTGGTTCCCCAGGAGCGGGAGCTCTTTCCGGAAATGACCGTCATGGAAAATCTGCGGTCCGGGGCGGCTTATATTCCCGAAGCCAAGGGCAAGGTCCCGGAGAGTCTGGAATTCGTCTTCGGGATCTTTCCTCCGCTCAAAGGGCGGCTGAAACAGCCGGCCGGGACGTTAAGCGGGGGAGGGCAGCGGATGCTGGCCATCGGCCGGGCCCTGATGGCCGGGCCGAAGCTGCTGATTCTCGATGAGCCCTCCTGCGGCCTGCAGCCGTCCCTGGTCTCCGACCTCTTTCACCGGCTGAAGGAGATCAAAGAAAAAGTCTCGCTGCTCATCGCCGAGCAGAACGTGCGCCAGTGCTTGAAGGCCATCGACCGCGGCTATGTCATTGAAAACGGCCGGATCGTCATGGAAAAAGGCGCCCAGGACCTGGCCGGGAATGACCACATCCGCAGGTCCTACCTGGGAATTTGATTTCCCTAAGGTAAATCCCTGCATGTGCCGGGGACTCATAGAGTTTGACTTTTCCTGGAAGCTTAGGTCGTAGCCCGGATGCAAGGGGCTGGGGCGCAAAAAGCATCGGCCGGGCTGGCCCCGTTCCTGGAGGCTTGGACGGGCATCCGCAGAATGAGGCGGCCCGATCGGGCGACCGGCCGGTCGCCCCTACAAGGAAAGGAAACTTCCACGGGGGGGCGAGAACGGTTGGCCCGCCCGGTCCATGAAATAGAAGGCGCCTCATGGTTTTTGGGCCCCAGCCCCTTGCGTCCGGGCCTGGCACCGGGGCGGACGCCACCTTTGGGTGACCCGGGCTCAATCCGCTTTTAGCGGTAACGTATTTTAGGCTTTTGATTCTGCCGGAGGTTGTGACTAAATGCCCGATATCAGGTACTGCTAAAAAAAATATCCGGTATCCGATATCCGGTATCTGGTGTCTGGGATCCTGGATCGCTTCCTCAGCCATTCCTACTGGAGTGCAGATGCCCAATCAAAAGGCCAACGCCGGAATTGTCAGCCTGGCCGCCTACATCCCCAGGACCTACCATGATGCCGAATACATCGGCGTCCACTCGGAGACCCCGGCAGAGATCATCCGGACGAAACTGGGGTGGTACCAGAAGACCGTTCCCGGGCCCGAAGACCACACCGTGGCCATGGGGCTGAAAGCCGCCCGCAAGGCCCTCCATTACTCCGGGATGAAACCATCGGACATCGACCTGGTGATCTGGAGCGGGGAGGAAGTCAAAGAGTACCGCAGCTGGCCCGTGGGTCCCAAGATCCAGAAGGAGCTGGGACTGACCAAGGCCTGGTCCTTCGACATGCAGCAGCGCTGCGGCACCACCCTGGTGGCGCTCAAACTGGCCAGGGACATGATCCGGGGGGATGATTCCATCCGCAACGTGCTGATCGCCACCGGGTATCGCAACTGCGACCTCATCGATTACGAGAATCCGCGCCTGCGCTGGATGTACTACCTGGCTGCCGGCGGCGCGGCGTGCATTCTGCAGCGGGACTACCCCAAGAATCAGATCCTGGAGGGACATTTCATGAGCGACGGCTCCTTCGCGAAGGATGTCTATGTCCCTTGCGGAGGGGCGGCCCAGCCCATGAACCTCGAAGCCTTGGCGAAAAGAAGACAGTATCTGGAAGTCTTTGACCCCGAAGGGATGAAAGACCGGCTGGAAAGGATCTCCCTGTCCAACTGGCTCTTCTGCATCGACCAAGCCCTGGAGAAGAGCGGCTATACGCGAAAGGATGTGACCTACCTGGACACCCTGCTGGTCAAGCGGAGCGCCCATGATGCGCTGATGAGAGAGCTGGGGCTTCAGCCCCAGCAGACCCGCTACCTTGCCGAATTCGGCCACCACGGCCAGAACGATCAGATTCTCTCCCTGGAGCTGGCCATGGAAGAAGGGCGGATCAAAGATGGAGACGTCGTTCTCATGATCTCGGCGGGAATCGGGTATGCCTGGAACGCCCTGGTCGTAAGGTGGGGAGAAGCCGGGAAGGTTAGGGGAGGGGAATGAATGCTGTACGGAGACTGGATCGGCCGCTGGGGCGAGAGCTGCCCTGAACGGGAAGCCTTGGTGGATACCATTGGGAATCGGCGTTACACCTACGGCCAATTCGCCAAGGACGTGTTTCGCCTGGCGCACTTCCTGGATTCTTTGGGGATCCGAAAGGGCGATCGGGTGGCCGTCCTCTCCTTCAACCGGGTTGAATATCTGACGCTCTTTTTTGCCGCCAGCCGCCTGGGGGTCATCCTGGTGCCCCTGAACACCCGGCTGGCCCCGGGAGAGTTCACCTATTACCTGGAAGACTCCGCCCCCAAGGCCATTTTCTTCGATGAAGAACATCAGCCCATCGTGGAAAAGATGAAATCGAAAATCCTGATCCAGCATCCGGTGTGCTTTGACCGGAGCGATACCGTAGGCCGGAGCCTAGCTTCCCTCTGGGAAGGACTCCCCTCGGACACTCCGCCGGAAGTGCCTATCAGCCCATCGGACCCCCAGCTGATCATTTATACTTCCGGGACCACCGGGGTCCCCAAAGGGGTCATCCTGACCTACGGTATGATCACCTGGAATTCCATCAATACCAACCTGGGCTGGGGACTTCGCCCGGAAGACCGGACGGTTCTTCATTCCTCCCTTTTCTACACCGCGGGCTGGAACGTTTTCACCCTTCCCTTGGTTCACCTCCGGGGGGCGAATGTCCTGGTCAAAGGCTTCGACGCCGATTTGATCCTGGACCTCATCGAACGCGAACGGCTGACCCTTTTCTTCGGGGTCCCCACCATGTTCCAGATGCTCCTCGAATCGCCCCGGTTTGCCAAGACCGACTTTTCCTCCATCCGTTTTCTGGTCTCCGGAGGAGCCCCCCTGCCGAAAAAACTCATCGAAATGTATCAGGCCCAGAAGGGCATCCGGCTGTGGGAGGGTTTTGGACTGACCGAGGTGGGTCCCAATAACTTTATGGCCAACGGCAAACCCGGGACCGTGGGGAACCCCATGCCCCACGTGGACGTGAGAGTCGTGGATTCCCAAGGAAGGGAGGTACTCCCGGGACAGGATGGAGAGTTGCTCCTCCGGGGAGACCATATGTGCAGCGGCTACTGGAACAAGCCCGAAGCAACGGCGGAGGCCATCCGGGGCGGGTGGTTCCACACCGGAGACCTCGTCCGGATCGACGAAGACGGCCATGTAGCCATCGTGGGCCGGAAGAAGGACATGATCATCTCCGGAGGAATCAACATCTATCCGGCCGAGGTCGAAAAAGCGATCGAAGGCCACCCGCGGGTGGCTGCGGCTGCGGTCATCGGGGTGGCCGACGAAAAATGGGGAGAGGTGGGCAAGGCAGTCCTGGAGCTGAAGCCCGGGGAAAAACTCCCCCTGGAGGAACTGCAGATTTTCCTGAATGATCGCCTGGGAAAATACAAAATCCCCAAGTACGCCGTCGTGGTGAAGGACCTGCCCCGGACCGCAGCCTCGGGCAAGGTTCAGAAGTTTATATTGAAGGAGAAGCACGGAAAACCGGATAACCGATAATCAAGTCGCGAGTTGCGAGTCGCAGGTTTCAGGTTGGAAGAATCCAAATCTCAAAAAGTTCGGGCGTTTTGAATGGAAACCACCGAATTCCAGCTGGGGATCGTAAGTTACGGCCTGTATCTTCCCTCCGGTTTTGAGACCGCGGAGGAGATTGCCCGGCGGAGCGGGCTTTCCCGTGAGCAAGTCATCGAAGAGCTGGGGGTGGAGAGAAAGTGTTTCCCCTCAGCTGAAGACCTGCCGGTGGTGATGGCCGTAAAAGCAGCCCGGCAGGCGCTGGAGAGGGCTCCGGATGTCGATCCCGGGGAGATCGACGTGGTCATCTGGATTGGCGAGGAATATAAAGATTATATCTGCCAAACCGCCGGCATCCGCGTCCAGGAAGAGCTGGGGGCCCGCAAGGCGTGGGGGTTCGATTTAATCGGGCAGGGAACCACCTCGTTGGTCGGGCTGCGGACGGCCCAGGATTTGATGATTGGAGATCCGGCGGTCCGCACCATCCTCCTGGCGGGAGGGACCCGGAACATCGACTTGGTCGATTACTCCAACCCCCCCACCCGATGGATGCTGCCCACCTCGGCCAGTGGCGCAGCTTTGCTTCTGCGGCGCCGACATCCGTATAACCGCCTGCTGGGAACGGCCTTTTTGGTCGATTCGGAAATGGCCGATGAAGCCTATGTTCCGGGGGGAGGTACGGTCCAGCCCTTCAGCCCGAAAATCTTGAACACGGAATCCATGTTTTTCCAGATACCCCACCCGCAAGAAATGGAAGCTTATATGGCCGAACGAGTCGCTGCACAGCTGGGGGGTGTGATCCAAAGAGCCATGGCCCAGGCAGGATGTTCCGGAACGGCTCCGGACTACCTCGCTCTCCGCCATCTCCCTCCGAAGCAACGCACCAAGATTCTTGAGGGGTTGAAACTCGGGGTGGAAACAACCGACGCTCTTTCAGACATGGGTTATCATGGTCCCAACGATGTNNTCGGTGGGGATCGGGTTTACCTATGGGGCGGCCTTGATCCAATGGGGCAATGATCCCTAGCTGAATAGATCACAACCCTGTTTGTAGGGGCGATTCATGAATCGCCCCTACGGCCTTGGAACCCGTAGCGCGAAACTTTTTAGAAAAGGAAATTTGTGCCCTTCGCAAAGGTCAACGGTATCCGGGTCTACTACGAGGAACACGGGACCGGCCATCCGGTTCTTTTCATCCAGGGGCTCGGATACCCTTCGGGGATGTGGTTCCGGCAGGTTCCGGTCATGGCCCGACGTTTCCGGGTCGTGGTCTTCGACAATCGTGGGGTGGGGCGGTCGGACAAGCCCGATGAAGAGTACACCGTTCGTCTGATGGCTTCCGATGCCGCGGAACTGCTGCGATCCCTGGACATCGACAAGGCCCACGTAGTGGGGGTCTCTTTGGGGGGATACATCGCTCAGGAGCTGGCTTTGAACCATCCGGAGCGTGTGGATCGCCTGGCCTTGATGGCCACCTCGTGCGGGGGACCGCGCCTTATGGAGCTGACCAAACCCCTGTGGGATGAAATCGCCAAACTCGCGGGGCTTCCTCCGGAGGAGATCATCCGGAAAGGGATGGCCTTCGCGGTCACGGAGAAATTCTACCGGGAGCATCCGGAGCTGATCGAACGCAGTGTCGCCCTGCGTATGGAAAACCTCCAGCCCCTCTTCGCCTTCACCCGGCAATCCAACGCCGCGATGAGCTTCAACGGCCATGACCGGGCGCATTTGATCGGCCACCCCACCCTGATCCTCGCCGGCGCCCAGGATCAGGTTATGCCTTTGGTTTTGACCGAGGAACTGGCCCGGAAGATCCCCCAGGCCCAGTTCAAAGTTTTCCCCGACGCCGCCCACCTGCTCTTCCTGGAAAAGGCCGAGGCGGTGAACCGCACCCTCCTGGATTTTCTATCGGGAAAGTAAGTTCAGTCGTTCCTTCCCTTGGACCCGCGGCTTGACGAAAGGTTGAGGCGTGGGTTTCACCGATAATGGGAGACGAGAAAGGGGTCGAATTTTTGTCTCAGGCAGTGCTCCATTTCCAGGGGGTTGGCCAGATAAAATTCCACCCTCTTTCCCGGCGGGAAAGCCCTTCTCAGTTCGTCCATGATCAAGGCGTTGGGTTCGGCGAGAGCGAGCCGGATCTTGCTGAAATCATTTTCCAGGACTACGATCTTGTGTTTCAAGGCATAGGAGTCTCCCACGGCTTTCTGCAGGGCAGAAGAGGGGAAGAAGCCCTTTAAGGAAATGGTGGGTATGTTGAAATGCTTCGAGAGAGCGGTGAGAAGGGCTTCATAGTTGATATACCCCATCTGGACGAGCAATTTCCCCAGGGGTCTACGAATGGCCATCCTGGCCAGCTGTCTTTGTTTCTCCAACGCATACCGCAACTGATCGGGTGTCAGGACCCCCAAATCGATTAAGATCTCCCCCATTCGCTTTCTCTTTCCGGAAGCATCCAGGGCCTCATTGATCTTCCCCTGAGGGAATCCCATCTCCAACAAAATCTCCCCGATATATTTTCCTTTCCCTTTTCTTTGCCGATCCAGGGCCGACTGGAGGTGGGTGGCGGAGATGATATTTCTCTCGACCAGAATTTGGCCCAGCAATTTATCGTTGATGGGAATGAATGCAATGGTCATCAGGATCCCTCGCGAAATCGATACCTCATGGCCGGACAAAAGACGCAGGACCGGTCACAAAATATTCCAGGCTGGCGGTGAAAAAGGAGCGGAGCGGCGCGACCTTCGGCCCGCCCATTCCCGCCGACTTCCAGGTGCCGGGGTCACCTTAACAAACCCGTAAAAGTTGTTTCCTCCGGAGATGCGGGCCAAGCGGCGGAGAATCTAGCTCGAACTTGTGGGCGAGAACCCGCCGTCCTCCCTATTGAATCTTCCAGCCTCCCTCGGCCCTTCCCCAACGGACCTTTACGGCGTCGACCCTCCATCCTTTTTTCCCGGCTTCAGCTTCGGTAGTAAAAATTTCTTCCCCGTCTTGCCAGAGAGATCCGTTGGATTTTTGCTCCGCCCAGAGTTTCCCTCCGTCTTGCTTGACCAGGAATACTTCCTTGGATACCATCCTTTCTCCTCTTTCCAAACTTTCTAAGACCTAACCATTGCGAAAACCGTGCCTTCGAGCCAAGAGCGCTGAAGGTNNAATAACTTTCTGTATTTATTAAAAAAGGATGAAAGAATAGGGATTATTGTGGATCCCTCTATGTTGAAAATATTATAGAATCAATTCCATATTATCATTGATTCCGCACCAGATTTGTTTATTGGGGTGAGACTCAGGGGCGTAAGATCATTAAGCACATTGAGACGGCGGTAGATGAGGGTGGCAGGGGTGCTCTCATGGGTTTGGGGGGAGAGGGCCTTCCGGCCTGCCCGGGGATATCCTTTTCATCGTTGCCGGTTTTCTTCGGGAGAGGGGTCTCCTTCTCCGTCGTACTGCCATGCAGACGCCGGGCTTCAGACTCCAGATTCTTTCTTTGTTTCAGTCCTGGCCCTTTACCCGTTCAGTCTGATGTCTGAAGTCTGAGGCCTGGAACAAAGTCCCTCCCAAATCCTCCTTGCTTTTCACCAAATGGGCCGCTAGATTTGAGAGAGGAGGTTGACGGGTGTGTCCACTCCTCGTGGCAGCATCGCCATCATGGGTTCCGGGGAAACCACGGATTCAATGGTCCGGGTGCACCGGTTTCTTCTAGAAAAGCTGAACCGTCCCGCGAGAGCTGTTTTCATAGATACTCCCGCCGGCTTTCAGATGAACGCCGATGACCTCTTCGAGAAGTCCCGGGAATATTTCCTCAAGCGTCTGAACCAGCCCCTGGAGCAAGCCTCTTTCAAATCGGCGAAGAATATATCAGCCTACGAGGCGGAAAAGGCCTTCCATGCCCTTCGAGAGGCTGATTATATTTTCGTCGGACCCGGCAGCCCCACCTATGCCCTGAGAAATTGGATGGGCACTCCCATCCCCCAGATCCTGGTGGAAAGGATCCGGTTGGGGGCATGCTTTGTGGCCGCCAGCGCCGCGGCCCTGACGCTCGGCCGGTTCACCCTCCCCGTGTATGAGGTCTACAAAGTGGGAGAAGAGGTTCACTGGGTGGAGGGGTTGAACCTGCTGGGGCAATTTGGGCTTCCCGTCGTGGTGATACCCCACTGGAACAACGCCGAAGGGGGAACCCACGACACCCGCTTCTGCTATATGGGGGAGCCCCGCCTGATTCGCCTCGAAACCATGCTTCCCCCGGGGACGCCGATCCTGGGGGTCGATGAGCATACGGCCTGCATTCTGGACTTTTCGTCGGGCCAGGTTCTGATCCGGGGAGTGGGAGGGGTGACTTTGCGCCATGGCGGAGATCAGAAGGTTTTCCGGGATGGAGAGGCTCTCTCCCTCGAAGAATTCCGGAAGATGGCCCTTTCTTCCCTTCCGGAGAACCCTCCCGTTTCTGCGAAGATCCAGACGACCGAGCCGGGGGCCGAACCCTTCATGGTTCAGGTGAGATCTCTCCAGGAGGCCTTCGGGCGCTATCTTCAGGAGCATAGACCCGAGTCCTTGATTCACGCCCTGGTGGCCCTGGATAAACTACTCTGGAAGTCCTGCCGGGAATTCGAAGACGAAGAAAGAATCTCCGATGCCCGGGAGATCTTCAGGGGGATGATCGTCCAACTGGGGCTGCGGCTTGACGAACTGCCCAAAGATATCCCTTCCACCATGGCGCCGCTGATGGACATTCTCCTGGAGATCCGGGGGAGACTCCGCTCCGCCAAACAGTGGGAACTGGCCGACTTCATCCGGGATAAAATCACCCAGTTGGGGATCGTGGTAGAGGATACTTCGCAAGGGCCGAAATGGCACCTGCAAAAGAAAGGTTAGAAGCGCGAGGTTCGAGGAGCGAAGAGTAAGCAAGGTTCAAGGCTCAAGGAGTGAGGCTGGAGCCCGATAGCTGAGAACTTATGATCTATACGGTTTGGAGAAATTATGGACGATGACAGCGCGTTAATCGAACCCCGGAGGATTCCCGGGGACCCGCGAATCGATCACCCCATCATTCTGAACCTCTTTGAACCTTACTTTGATTACCTGAGAAAAGAGCTCCGGGTGAAAAAACCATCCCTCAAAAGACTTCGCTTTCCTTCCATGACCTGCTGCTCCGCGGCCGCAGCCGGAAAGGAGATATCCATTTTCGGAACTCCCCTCGGGGCACCCCAGGCGGCCATGGTCCTGGAAAGACTCATCGCCATGGGAGCCACCAAGATCCTGGCCTTTGGGTGCTGTGGGTCCCTGCAGCCGGATGTGGAGGTCGGCACCCTGGTCGTTCCCACGACGGCGTTGAGTGAAGAGGGGACTTCCCTCCACTACCCTTTGCCCCGGGGAAGGGAAGCCAGGGCGGACGAAACGATCGTCGAACTCTGCCGGAGAGAAGCGCAGGGGAAAAAGTTCAAGGTCTCGGCGGGGAAGGTTTGGACCACCGATGCCCTCTTTCGGGAGACCAGGGGGAAGACGAAAGAGTACTCGGAGAAGGGACTCCTGGCCGTGGAGATGGAGATGTCCGCCCTCTTCACCGTAGCGGCCTACCGGAAGGTACAGATGGGGGGCATCATGGTGGTTTCCGATGAACTTTCCTCCCTCAAGTGGCGGACCGGGTTTTTGAATCCCCTCTTCTGGCTCGCATCCAGAAGGGCGGCGCGACTGGCCGTCGAAATTTGCCGTCTCCTCTAAGTATTCCCGGGAAATCGCATGGAATATGAGACCATCGCTCTCGCGGCCCTGGTGACTTCGGCCCTGACCAAGGTTCCCGCTTTGGACGGCTGATGGATTCTTTCGCCGATTGCGTCGGAGTCTGCGAGGGGGAGGTGGAAGGTTGGAAATTGAAAAGGGCGACGAGGGATTCTTGGGCGCAGATTATTTCTTGAGTAGCTTTTTGACGTCCTCAAAGGATTCTTCGGCGTTGTCTTTTATTTCTTTCCCCGCTTTTTTCAGCGCGCTGCCCGTCTTCTTGAATTCCTTTCCCGCCTTCGAGGGGAGTTCTTGGGTCGACTGTTGGATTTCTTGACCGGCCCGTTTGGTGTCCTTCTGGACCGCTTTCATTTCCTCCTTGGCTTTTCCCTTGAGAGTTCCCGAGGTGCTCTGCTTCACTCCTGCCTTCCCGTCGGCCCCCGGGCTTCGATCTTCTCCCCGGGAGGGGACAGGGGAAAACAGACCGGATAACGCCCAGAACCAAAGGAGAGAAAAAATGAGAAATTTTCTCATCAGCCCGCCTCCTTTTATATATTTATATATTACCCCATCGTCCGTCCGCGGTCAAAAATAGAGCGATTCTATCCCGTGGCAGTCACGGATCAGGAGGGGGGAGAATTCCTTCTTCGACCTTGAAATCTATTTGACTGGGCCCGCAAAGGTCTATAAAATGGTGGCGAAGGTTGGATTCTCGGAAAAAAATCCGAATTCCGGGATGAATGCGGGGAAACGGAAAAGGTCGGGTTCGCGCCGTGGAAAAGGTAAAGATTGTTGCCCGGTATCTGGATGGCCAAATGATCAAAGGCTTTACCCAGGATTTTGCCCCCAACAAACCCAGCTTCCATATTTTTCCGACGGAAGCCGCCGACCTCAAGGAGGGAACGGAGATTCTTCTCCGGGATTTGAAGGCCGTCTTCTTCGTGCGGGATTTTTCCGGAAAGCCTGACTATGCCGACCGAAGGGAATATACTCCGGGGGAACGCCCCTCCGGGCGGATCGTGGAAGTGACCTTCATCGATGGAGAGGTCATGGTCGGCTCGACGCTGGGCTATGACCCCAAACGGCCGGGGTTCTTCGTCTTCCCGGCCGATCCGAAGAGCAACAACGCCCGGGTGTTTGTCCTCTCCAAGGCTGTTCGCCTGGTCCGCTATCTGTAAACCGGCTTCTGCGGTCGGCCCGCGGATCCCTCCCCTTTTGCCAAGGAGGAAGGAATTTTTTCGAGGAGGATTCGACGATGCGGAAAAGAATGCCGATGATTTGCGGGATAACCGCCATTCTCGCCGTCCTGGCCATGGGGGTCGGTTCGGTTGGGGGGGCGGAAAAAATTCCCCGCATGACCAAGGAACAGCTCAAGGAGATGTTGGGCAAGCCGGATGTGGCCGTCCTGGATGTCCGGGCTACCGGAGACTGGGACAAGGCCCAGATGAAGATCCTGGGGGCGGTCCGGGAAGATCCCAGCAAAGCAACCAAGACGTGGGCCCAGAAATACGGGAAGGACAAGACCATCATCCTCTACTGCGCCTGACCCAGCGAGGGGACCAGTGCCCGGGTGGCACAGGATCTGATGAGCATGGGATTCACCAAAGTCTACGCCCTCAAGGGCGGATGGAAAGAATGGTCTCAGGCCAACTTCCCCGTGGAAGCCAAGTAGTCTTTTAGATGCTCCCCGCGTCTCTCGAAAGGCGGGGAGTCCCTCTTTTTTCGATCCTCAGAGTCTTTTCCGTCCCGCCCTCATCTTTTATTCCTGAAAGGAGAAACCCTTGAACGCGAAAGATCTATGCTTCATGCCGGCCGCAGAGATGGCCTCGGCGGTAAAGAACAAAAAAATATCTCCGGTGGAGATCGTCGATGCGGTCCTGGCGCGAATCGAGAAGGTCAACCCCCAGGTCAACGCCTATTGCACCGTTGTGCCGGAGATGGCCCGGGAAGCGGCGAAGAAGGCCGAGGCCGCGGTCATGCGCGGGGAAAAACTCGGACTCGTGCATGGGATTCCCGTCTCCATCAAGGATTTGACCCTCACGGCCGGGATCCGAACCACCTGGGGATCCAAAATTTACGAGCATTTCGTCCCCGAAGAGGACGCCTTGAGCGTGGAGCGGCTGAAGGCTGCGGGGGCGATCGTCATGGGAAAGACGAACACCCCCGAATTCGGCGCGGGAGCCAATACCTATAACCAGGTCTTCGGGGCCACCCGCAATCCCTGGAGACTGAGCCACACCTGCGGCGGATCCAGCGGAGGATCTGCCGTGGCCTTGGCTTGCGGGCTCGGCCCCCTGGCCACGGGGAGCGATCTGGGGGGGTCCCTCCGGATCCCCGCATCCTTCTGCGGAGTCGTCGGGTTCCGCACCTCAGCCGGGCTGGTGCCCATGTATCCGAGCCAACTGGGTTGGGATGCCTTGGCCGTGGAAGGCCCCATGGCCCGGACGGTTAAGGACACGGCGCTCATGCTTGAGGTGATGGCGGGACAAGACGACCGCTCCCCCATCTCTTTTCCGGTGAAACCCGGAGAATTTCTGGCGGCGGTGGAAAATCCGGAAACCCGAGGACTCCGAGTGGCCTGGAGCCCGGACCTGAAGATTTCCGCCGTGGACCATGAAGTGGAAAGAATTTTTAGCGCTGCGGCCCGCCGATTCGCCGAACTGGGGTGCCGGGTAGAGCAGGCGGAACCGGATTTTAGCGGTGTCCAGCAGATCATCCACGTGACCCGCGCGCTTCGGATGGTGGCTCTGCACGGGGAGAAGCTGGAGAAGTGGCGCGGCCAGATGAATCCCAACCTGGTCTGGAACATCGAACAGGGGTTTCCGCTGACGCCCAAGCAGATTGGAGAAGCCGAGAGAGCAAGGACGGCTCTATACCACACCGTCCGGAAGTTCTTCGAGAAGGTCGACCTTCTCCTGACCCCTACGGTGGCGGTTCCCCCCTTCCCCCAGGAATGGATTTACCCGAAAGAGATCAATGGACAACCCATGAAGAACTATCAGGAGTGGCTGTACCTGACCTACGCCATCACCATGACCGGGCTTCCCGCGATCTCCATCCCTTGCGGGTTCACTTCCGAAGGCCTGCCCGTGGGGCTGCAGATCGTGGGCCGCAGGCTGGCCGAGACGACGGTCCTGAAAGCCGCCGCCGCTTATGAAACCCTAACGGGTTGGAAGGATAAGAAACCGCCGATCGAATAGAGGCGCGAGGCACGTGGTCCGAGGCTCGAGGCTAAAGAGAAATCCGATGTTCTTGTTTTTTCCTTAAACCTCGGGCCTCGGGCCTCGAACCTCAAACCTGTTTTTTCCAGTACGGGTTGATGAGGTCTTCGAAGATGGTCAGGGCGGCTTCGGAGCCTTTGCCCGCGGCGATGACGATCTGCTTGTAGCCTCCCTCCACATCCCCGGCGGCATAAATGCCCGGAATGTTCGTCCGGTGCCGCCCGTTGTGCTTGATGTAGCCGTCGGGGGTCAGCTCCACTCCCAGCTTCTTGGCCAGCTCGACTTCCGGGTCGTAACCGATGGCCACGAAGACGCCGTTGACCGGGACGGCTTTCTTCTCGCCGGTCCTGTTGTTAGAGAGAATCACTTCCTTGACTTCCTGATCGCCGCGGATCTCCTGGATCTCGGTGTTTAAGAGGACCGGGATGTTGTTGGCCTGGAGGCTTTTGAGCAGATGGTCCTGGGCTCTCAGGCCATCCCTCCGGTGGACGAGAGTCACATCCACGTTGATATTCTTCAGGTTCAGGGCTTCGGTGACGGCGCTGTCCCCGCCCCCCACGATGATGACCTTCTTGCCCCTGAAGAGGGGTCCGTCGCAAGTGGAGCAATAGCTCACGCCGTGACCGGAAAGAAGGGCCTCTCCCGGTACCCCGAGGCTCCGGTAACGGGCCCCGGTGGCCAGAAGGAGAGCCCTGGCTTTGAAGCGTCTGCGGTTGGTCAGGACCCCGATGGGATCGCCGGGCTGGATCTCCATGACTTCCTCTCCGGGGAAGATGTTGACATACTGGAGAGCGTGTTCCACCATGATGTCCACCAGCGCCTTCCCGCCCACCTGAGTGATCCCCGGGTAATTCTCCACCACCGGGGTGGTCGCCACCTGGCCGCCCAGGATTCCTTTCTCCACGATGACCGTTTGAAGGCCGCTCCGGGCCGTGTAAATGCCGGCCGTGAGCCCTGCGGGCCCGCCCCCCACGATGACGACGTCTGCCTTCACTTCCGCCGCATCGCTTTCCGGGATGAAGATCCTCTGCTCCTCCATCTTTTCCAGGGAGGACATGAAGAGCTCTTCCGGCTGCGCTCCCATGGCGATCAGCTTCTCGTCGGAAAAGACCTGAGGGACGCTCTGGGCGCCGTACTTGCGGGCCAGGTCGGGGTTGGCTTGAATGTCGATGATCTCCAGGGAAATCAGGTCGGGCCTTTCAATGGCGGCATTCAGCCCGTTGACGGCCTGCTGGGGGCAATAGGGGCAGGTAGGGCTCACGAACACCTTGAGGTTCCGGGGGGAGTCGATCTTCTTCAGAATTTTGCGGGATTCGTCGCTGAGACCAGTTTTCCGGTGTCCCAACATCTGGAGGGCGATGATCAGAGTTCGAGTTTCCTCGCCGATGGGAGCCCCGAGCCAGCGAATCCGGTAGTGCTCGGGGTCAAAGAGGAGCACGGGAGAACTCTCAATATGCCACTTCCGGGCTTGTTCACCGCCCAGGTCGAATTCGTCAAGTTGAACTTTCGGGGACATCTGGCGGAAAATCTGCAAGACCTGCCGGGCGGCCTGGTTGAATGGTTCGTTCCGTGCTTTATCGGTGAAGAGAAGGACCCGCGCCGGGTAGGGCATTTTTTCAAAAAGCTCCCGCAGCCGGGCCTCGGTCTTTTCCTCCATAGCCTTGCCGGCGGCTCCTCTGGGTTCCCCTGTCTTGGCCATACTTTCCTCCGGTTTTTGGGAGTCTTAATTACTTATTATACCAAGGAGTTCAAAAAAAAATCCCAGTTTCTGTAAAGATTTCTCGCTCGGCAAGACCAACCTTGGGAAAATATTCTTCGGTCCGATAAATGAGAAATACTCTTTCCTCATTTTCTTCTAAGGGCTTAAGAGGAGGAACCAGGACTAACGAAATAATCAACAAACTAAAATCGGGATAGCTTGGAACTGGGAAGACCAATGGGAGCGCCTCCGGCAAATCTCGGCAGAGCGGGATGGCTTCGAAGAAACCTAGGAGGGATGTTTTTCCCGGCCGCTGAAAAAGTGGAGGAATTAAGGAAAAGGGGGCGTGATATCCGGAAAGTGGATGTCGATGCGGAAGGAACGTTCTCTGGGTGTCCCTCCCACCGGCAGCCGGAAAATGGCGGCCATCGGGCGGATTTCACCGCCGAAAAAATCCGGGGAAGCGCGCCCCAAAAACTGAGCATTTATTCCAATAACCTTTCGACCTCCTTTCTACGGGGAAGAGAGAGTTGAGCGCCCAGTTTCGTGGTGGCGAGAGCGCCGGCCGCATTGGCCCAAAGGAGTACTTCCCGGATGGGTTTCCCCTCTGCCAGGCCGCAAGCCAGGGCGCCCATGAAGGCATCTCCTGCCGCCGTGGAATCCACGGCCTTCACCCGGAAAGCATCCATCCAGATCTCTTCATCCCGATTCTGGAAGTAAAGTCCTTTCGCTCCCAGGGTGATCACCACATTGCCGGGTCCTTTGTCCAGCAACCTTCGGGCCATTGCGGGGAGGTCCTTCTTCCCTTTCATTTTCATCCCGGCAAGGGTCTGAGCCTCCCATTCGTTGGGAACCAGGAAATCAACCAGGGAAAGAACCTTCGGGGGGAGGGGGACGGCCGGAGCCGGATTGAGGATGGTAAGAGAGCCCTTTCCCTTGGCCATAGTCAGACCTTTGGTTACCGTTTCCAGCGGAGTTTCCAACTGGGTGACAAAGACTTCGACCCCTTTCCAAAGCATCTGGTGTTTCAGCAGATCCTTCACGGAG
>PMCE01000522.1 GCA_003154025.1 Syntrophaceae bacterium | reverse complement strand
GTTGAGGTTTTCCATCTTCAGGTTGCGGTAATCCAGAGCCCTCTTCAAGGTGACCAGGATTTCATCCATCTTGACGGGCTTGGTCAGATAATCAAAAGCCCCCATCTTGATGGCCTCCACCGCATTCTTCACGGTTCCATATCCCGTCAAGATGATGCAGATCGAATCGGGGGAGTGCTCCAGGGCAAATTCCAGAACCTTCATTCCATCCACGCTGGGCATTTTCATATCGGTGATGATCAAATCATAGGACTTTTTTTCGATCATCTCGATGCCGCCGGCCCCATCGGCCGAGGTATCCACTTCATAGCCTTCGGCTCTCAGGTATTCCGTAAAAAGAGTCAATATTTCGGGAGAATCATCGATGACCAGAATTTTTTCACTGCTCATCTTTTTATCCTCGGATAGATTTTGTTCATATTTTAGACCATGTCAAAATTTCTGTCAATTTTTATTTTTTTTGGATTTGAATTATTCTAAAGACTTAGAATTGATTCTGGAGATCTTGGTCGCGAGGGGCATGATGCGGGGAATGGATCTGTAGCAAGAATGTTCAAAAAATGGACATGCCATCTTATCCGGAAATTGAACCAAAAAGGGAAAACAGGTTTAAGAGGGATTAACGGGATCTTCGATCGATAATAATGTTATTCAGCATCTCCCAGGATTTATCCGCTTTTTCTTTTTCTTCCTCTCGACTTTTCTTTTCTTCCTCCTGGGTCGTGATGGAATAATAGACCTTGTCTCTCCCCCCGTCGTTGCGCGGAATCTCCTGAGTACCCAAACTCTTGTCAGGGAAGCTGTTTTCTGTTTCTAGGGTTTTCGGAGGATTCTGCGGGCCGGCGTAAACCAGAGGAATGAGTCTAGGTTTCCCCTGGTGGCCGAGAGAGGAAGCAAATCCGAGGAAAACCATGAAAAAGAGCAGAATCCTGATTTTCTTCAAGAAGAATCCTCCCGACCGGAGGGCATGCCTCGGAGAACTTGTTTGCCGGTGGGGAAAAACCTGAGGGATGCCCTTCAGACATAGTCTCCCCGGTTGAACTTACCGACCTCGATGGAAGAAAGAATTCCAACCTCCGTCATGATCTTCTTCAGCGGGTCCGAGGGAGATAATTTCTCCACCGATTGGTTCAACCCCCGCGTCTCTTCAGCAAGGGACTGGACCAAGGGATGGATTTCCCGCAGAGTTACCCTGGGATTGTCGATCGCTCTTTGGTATTCTTCCAGGAGGTTCAGAGTTTTTTCCGTAGCCTCTACCCCTTGACTGCGGAGGGGAAAAGATTCCTTTACCCCGTCCAGCAAATTCACGGGAAGGACGCTTTCTCCCGGGATTTCGGCTACCCCTGCGGCCCCTGCCGACGCAGCTTGGCCGGCTTCCTGGGTATTCGACTGCGCTTCCTGCAGCATTTTCTGAAAGTCAAATCCGTTCAAATCTTCGTTCTTTCCCTTTTTCGTCGCAACTGAAGCTAGAGTTCCACCCTTTATCTCTTTCACATCCATGGTTACATTCCTCCTGTCCAATCCACCTTTCCCTTGGAGAATGCAAAATCAGTGCCCACTAAGAAAATATCTTCTCCGCCCTGAATCGAAAGCCGCCCAACCTAAAGAGATTAAAATCCATAAGGGGAAATTTAGGCAAGAGGAAATTTGTCTCCTCGGCGACGAATGCGGGCATGCCTTAGGGGCACGAATAAGAAATGATATGAATGAATTCCCACGTGGAGTCGAGGGCCGGATCGCTACGTGCCGCCAAAATCCGGCGGGAAAAAGTTCCCTTCTACCGCATCCCTCTGTTTCTGCAAAGGAACATGGGCCAAGAGGCTGCTTCTCTGTAAATACCCGGGAAGCCAACCCTTTGGCGGAACCCATCATAAGATCCCCCTAGGCTCCGAAGGAACCGCCGCCTATTTTGCCCCGCCGGGGCGGGGGTGGCGGTCCAGCCCTCGGCTCCTGGCACCGGGGTCTGATTTTGTCCATTTATTTCCGAGACGCGGCCTTGCTAGAATATTTTCGCTCCCCTCACGGAAGCACTGGGCATTTTTTGCCGGGCCGAAGACCTATTGGAATAGGAATTCATCAAAGTAGATATGTTTGATCATGGAGCCAGCAGGGGTCTTTTGAGCTTTGGCCAGTAATTCTTTCCGGATTTCATCCTTGCTTTGGGGAGTCTGGAGTTCGGCCAGTTTTTTGTCACCCAGGGTCATGATCATCACGTCCATAATGGAGGGAATCTGTTTCTGAACCTCTTCCACCCATTCCTTCTTGCCGACTTCCAGGATGACGGTGGTCTTCAGGTAATGTCTCCCGCTGGGCTCATTCAGGTTCACCACCATAGGATTCATCTTGATGGTGTTTCCCCCCTCTTTCGTCTTTCCATGCCCCGTTTCCCCTTTTTTCTCGCTGGCCATTCCCGTCTGGAGGCGCGAGCCGGGGAATGGCATCACCCCCGAACAGGCAATCAAACATAAGAAACCGATCACCCTTCGCCAATGAGCGGCTCTATTTTTATGGACCTGGAAAATCTCCGTTTCACACGGCATGAGAATTCTCTTTCCCCTGGAAGTGAAAACGCTTGTGCCCTCCCATCTTGGGAGGGTCGCCTTAGGTTACCTGTAGGGAGTGAATGATTTCCTGGGGAATCCGGTCCAGCGACGCCACCCGGTCGACGGCTCCCAGCTTAATGGCTTCTTTGGGCATCCCGAAAACAACGCAGCTGCCTTCATCCTGGGCGATCGTTTTCGCCCCCGCCTGCTTCATTTCCAGCATTCCTTGCGCTCCGTCGGCCCCCATACCGGTCAGAATGACCCCGGTGGCGTTGGAGCCGGCATACTTGGCCACGGAGTTGAAAAGGACGTCCACGGCCGGTCTCTGGTGATGGACCATGGGGCCCTCTTTGATGGTGACAAAATAGCGGCTCCCGCTCCGCTTCAAGACCATGTGGAAATTTCCCGGGGCGATCAGCGCCTGTCCGTTCAGCACCGAGTCTCCGTCTTTGGCCTCCCGCACCCGAATCGGGCACAGACTGTCCAGGCGCTCGGCAAAGGAGGTGGTGAACTGCGCGGGCATGTGTTGGACGATCACCATTCCCGGGATGTTCGGAGGCATCCGCATTAAGACTTCCTTGATGGCCTCCGTTCCCCCGGTGGAGGCCCCGACGGCGATGAGCTTCTGGGTGGTCTCATAAAGGGCCAGAGAATTGGCCTGCCCAACGGGCCCAGGGGAGGCCAGAACCTTTTGCGGGCGGCTCACCTTCGCTTGCGCCGCCATCCGGATCTTCTCGACGAGCTGCGCGCCCATGTTTCCCACCGAATAGGATCCCTCTGCTTTGGCGAGGACTTCGACCGCCCCGTTCTCCAGGGCATCTAAGGCAGTCTTGCTCCCCTTGGGGGTCAAAGAACTCACCACAATGACCGGCATGGGGTAATATTGCATCAGTTTTTTCAGGAAGGTCAGCCCATCCATCCGCGGCATTTCAATGTCCAGGGTGATCACATCGGGTTTCAGTTGGACGATTTTGTCCCTCGCGACGAAAGGGTCCGGGGCGGTACCGACCACCTCGAGATCCTCCTCGCGGGATAGGGTTTCACTGAAAATCTTTCGCACCACCGCAGAGTCGTCTACGACGAGAACTTTGATCCGGGGACCGCTCATGGTTTTCCTTACTCCGGCTGGGGAATCTGGAGGTTCAACTCCACCTTCTGTCCATCCGCGTTGAAATAGATCGTTAAACCGGATTCGGGAGACCGCTTCTTCTTCTCCTCCTCCAAAACCAGTTCCGTCTTCGGCTTGGTCAGCGAGTATTTGCCCTTCTTGTTCAACAGAGAGAACAGGTTTCCTGAAATCATATTATTCAATTCGCTGACCGCGTCCAGCAATTCGGCTTCCGAAACTTCTTTTTCCTCGGCCCCTAGGAAATTGGCGGCCAGGGTCAGGGCTAAACCGTAAGGAAGGGTCAGCAGAATTTTCCCCGAGGCGGCCCCCTGAAATTCGATCTCCCCCCAGACCCATTTCACTGAAGGTTCAACATCCCTTCCACCTTTTTCATGCCACCTTCCAGGTCGCTGATCACTTCCTCGAGATCCCTCTCCCTCAGATCATATTGTTCCATGATTTCCTTGTAGCCGTGATAGGACAGGCCATCGGCGCCTCCTCCAATCCCGGTCATCAGGGCCACGACATCGCATAAATAGGCCAGAGAGACCAGGTCCTGGAATTCCGGAGCCAGAAAGGGAGTATGATGATGGCGGATTCCGGCTATGATGTTCCGGGGGAATTTCCAGCCCTCGGCAATCTTCCCCCCGAGCTCGGCATGGTCGATCCCCAGAGCCTCCTGTTCCGCTTCGAGGAAGGACAGGTTTCTTTCTTGGACCAACCTATGGATTTCTTCAAAATGGTCTTTGACAAATCCGCTGAGGATAATTTTCCCCACATCATGCAGAAGGGTGGTGGTAAATTGGACGGCAGACTTTTTTTGCTTCAGTCGTTCGGCCAGAATCTGAGATAGAATGGCGCAGGCTACGGAATGACGCCAGAGTTCACCGCGCTGTAATTGATACCCCTGACAGGATTGGTAAAAGAGGAAAGCCGTTCCCCGGGTGAGAATGATCTCGACCAGGCTATTAAACCCGATCCGGACCAGGGCTTCGGTGAGCGAATAGACTGGTTTGCGCAAACCGAAGTAGGCGGAGTTGCAGACCATCAAGACGTTGGCGGTAATGGATTGATCGTATTGGATGACTTCCACCACATCCTGGGCGGAGGTTTTAGGATCCTCTACGAGCTCCAGAACCCGTTGGATCACTGCCGGAAAGGGGGGCAGCTGCGTCACCGACTGAAGAATGGCTTCCACAAGATTCATAGTTCTTTTTCTCCGTCTCCTGAAGTCTTCACCCAGACTCTTCCCGAGTCGATTTCCAGACGAACCGTACGGTTGACCTGGCCTCCGACTTCTTCACCTTGAATGAGGACGTTATTCACCCAAAGGATCTTCCGCAAGGTCATATAATTCCGCTTTCCGATGTTGAAATACCCGGAATCATCCAGCAGTTGGGCCCCTCCGATCACCCTGACCCGCATTCTCGTTTTTTCGCCTCCCAGCCGATAGGCCTCCTGAAAGAGGAGGGGAACCCCGGTGTCGGCAAACATGAAAGGGTTCTTCGAGGCTTTCTCGGGATTCGTGGACGATTCGGGAAGCATATAATGGAGGAGTCCTCCCACTTTGGCCAGGGGGTCATAGATCGTTATGCCGATGCAGGACCCCAGGGCGTAGGTCACAATCGTGATCCTTGGATCCTTCGAAACCTGCATGGCCGCCATCCCGACGATTAAATTCATCTTTCCTTGCGGTAAATAGCCGGCTTGACATAACAAAACGAATGTTGAATTCCGGCTAGGCTCTCAGAGTGTCCGATCAGGAGCGCTCCTCCCGGGGACAAATAGTGAAAGAACCTCCCCAGCAAAGCAGCCTGGGTAGGCTTATCNNAGCGAGCTCTTGACCTTCACGTACCCTTTCCATTCATTATCGCCCCTTAAGAAATATTTCCGCACAACGGGCACCGGCACTGAGCGAATTTTCTCTTGGGGATAAATACCTTCCGCCGCCATCTTCAACACCTTGCTGGAGAGGTCGGTGGAGAAGATTTTTAGGTCCCAAGTCTCCGGGTAGTCCAGGCTCTCCAGTACGGCGATGGCGAGGGAATAGGGTTCTTCCCCCGAAGAACAACCGGCGCTCCAGAACCGGAGCTTTTTCCCTTGGCCTTTCTTGCGGCCCACGGCCTCGGGAAGAAATTCGTTCCGCAAATATTCGAAGTGCTGCGATTCCCGGAAAAAACTGGTAAAGTTTGTCGAGACCGCGTCGAGTAAACGGACCAGTTCCTTCCCGGAGGAATCCTTCACCACATGTTCGTAGTAATCCCGGAAGGATCGAAAGGCGCCCTGGCGGATTACCTTCCCCAGCCGGGCTTTTAGCAGCTCCTTCTTGCCCTCCGTAAGGTTGATCCCGCAAACCTCGTAGACCAGCCGGCTGATCTTCCCAAAATCCGCATCCGTCATCTCTACCGGATGGAATGGCCCCGCTTGGGAGAACAAAATCCCCTCCGCTTTTTCCTTCAAAATTATTTGAAACAGACTTCGACTACAAAACCCTTTCCATTCAGGCTGAAAGGGATGGAAAGGACAGGACCCCGGGTAATGTGCTTGACCTCGTGTCCGGGGCCGGAAATGACCGAAGGAATCGCCCCTTGAAAAGTGTAGCCGACTTCCTGGAGCCTCCTCCGGGAGTCTCCCGAGATCATATTGGTAATCTCTCCTACCGCATCTTTTACTTCGTCGTTGATCTCTTTCGTCTCTTCTCCAAACCATTTGCTGACCACTTGAAGGATGCAATCTCGGGAGAAGGTGATGCACAACGACCCTTCGGTCTCCCCGGTGATTCCCACGATCCCCGAAACGTCCCCGCAGGCGGAAGATTCCTTTTTGATAAAAGGCTTTCCGGGAACCACTTCCAGGGAGGCCATGGTTTTCAATACCGATACGGTTGCCTCCAGAAAAGGATTGATGAACTCTGCCTTCATGCCCATCTTTTTTCTTCCTTCCTCAATCATCGATATTTGATTCCCCTCTCTGTTTTTGCCCAAAGAGATTTTCAAGTTCCTTTTTCCTAAACCTCCAATGTCTCCCCACTTTCGCTGCCGGAATTCCTCTCTTCTGGGCTAATCGATACACGGTAGAAATCGGGATTTTGAGGTAATCGGCCGCTTCTTTGATGTTGAAGATCTCATCGGAGATCATCTTTCAATACCTCATGGATCTTCGTCATTTTTCCGAATTCTTATGGTTTGTTATCCAATTTTATCGCCAAAATTCTGCCAGACTTGAGATCGGTTAACCGATTTCTGAAACTTCTTCCTATCCCCGGAAGACCAGCCTATTTCTTTACCCGCCGCAGCAGAGTCCTTTGCTTCTCAAATATATGCTGGTTGAACCCTTTCATCGCGGCTTCGGGAAAGTCCAGGAATTCCAGGGCATAGAGAGTCTCCCCATGGAAAAAATCCGCCTGCACCCTCTTTACCACCGCCAAGGGGATGGGAATTTCCAGCCAATTTTCCCCTTCGGGGATGCGCAGCTGGAGCCCTTTGAGTTGATCACCCGGTTTTAGAATCACCCCCCTGCCGATCAAAAAGGCTACGCCGCCCAGGCTGTAGTCCCTGACTTTTCCTCTCTCCCCCACTTCCGCCCTCATATAAAAGACGATTTCCGTTCCCACCAGAGCCCGCAGGCGAAAGAACTTCCTCCGCTGAATTCGATGAATTTTTCCGGGCAATTCAACCCAAATTCCTTGGGCATCGACTCGGACCACCCGGGAGATAAAACTGCAGGGAACGGTGTTGCTCTCCAGGTATTCGATCAAGACCTCTTGGCGGCGGGAGGAGGAAAGGGCCTTTTCGAAATCCGGAACTCGGTCGATCAGCAGGAGATTTCCATGCCTATCCTCCTTGACCTGCGTCAGCAAAGTGAGCCAGCAGTAGGGGGTGCGGGAAATCTCCATCTTGCACAATTGTCCGGAAAGGATCAGAGACTGCAGGATGTCCTTTACTCTATTCCCTTGAATGATTTCGTCAGCTGAATCCATGTTTTTAAGGTCGACCGCCTCCCTCCCTGAAGGAGGAAGCAGCAGATGATAATTGCTGAAAAACTTCTTCTCCGTCTCGTTTTGTCATTTCCGCCGAAGCGAGAATGCAGTCTTTCCGTGGCGTTCTAGATTCCTGCTCCCCGCTTTCGCGAGGACAAGCTTCGCGGGAGTGGCGGTTTATGGGGTTTTTCCTTAGCCTGCCAGGAATTCACCTGCGGGGGAGGGAAGGTTAGTTGGCGGTCCAGGTCCATGTGCCCTCTTTCCTCTATTTCCTGAATTCCTTTAGGGCGGCCCAATTCTAACCCGCCAAAGCAGGTTCATCGCTTAAGCTGTTTTTCTCAAAAAGGGAATTCTCTTCGCTATGGAACACCCGGTCAATGTCGAGTAGGATTTTTAATGCCTTGTCCGTCTTGGCCAAACCGAGGATGTACCCGGTATCCAGTTTCACCCCGAAAGTCGGGGTATCTTCAATATCGGTCCCCCGGATATTCAGCACTTCGGAAACCGCATCGACCACAATCCCCATTAGCACCTGCCCTGCGCTTCCCCGGATCTCAACCACGATGATGCAGGTCCGTTCGGCATAATCCTTCTCCTCCATTCCAAATTTCGCCCGCAAATCCACCACGGGAATCACCTTGCCCCGGAGGTTGATCACCCCTTTCACAAACCCAGGGCTCTGCGGCACAGGGGTAATGGGCATCATCCCGATGATTTCTTTCACCTTTAAAATTCCGATCCCGTATTCCTCCTGGCCCAAGGAAAAGGTCAAGTACTTCCCTTCACGGTCCACCAAACCTTTGACTTCCTTCTCCTCCGTTTTTGCCGCCTCGGCCATCTTTACTTTCCTCCTTGGCCCAATCGGCCTCTTTGGCATCTCTCCTTGGATCGCTCGATCATCTTTTGGATCTCTTCCATATCAAACCGCCAGGAATCCCCCACCTTGAAGCCGGGAATCTCTCCGCTGGAGGCTAATTTGTAGACCGTCGACTCCGAGAGTTTGAGGTACTGCCCAACGTCCTTCGCCGTAATAATGTTTTCCATCCTTTACCTCGCTGGGTGACAGATTTGAACCTTCCTTGGCCGGGATTTCCCCGGGAGGAAACCCCTTGCTCGGTCTTGATTCCCTTTCCTTGGGAGGCTGATGCCTACTGCGTTTCCGGCCCCCCTTTTCTTCAAAAGGGAATGAAGGGCTGGTGCCGGAGGGTTTTTCTCTCCTCTGGCCCCGGTCCCATACTCCCCGACCCACTGCTTTCATCGCCAACAATGGCTTCCAGAGACCTTCCCTGGGGCGGTGAAATAGGTTTAAAAGACCTCTCCCCCCTCGCCGTTCTCTAAGACCTTATCGATGTGAAGGAGAATCTTCACCCCTCCGTTCATCTTGGCCAATCCCAGGATGTAATCCGTATCCAGTCTGACGCCGAAATCCGGAGCATTTTCAATATCCCCCACTTTGACGTTCAATACTTCGGAGACGGAATCTACCATGATTCCCGTGAGGACTGCCCCGCTAGGCTGGCTGGCCTCCACGACGATGATGCAGGTCCGTTCCGTATGGCCAATCTGCTCCATTCCGAACTTGAGCCTCAGGTCCACCACGGGAATCACTTTTCCTCGGAGGTTGATCACCCCTTTCATATACCCCGGGGTCCGGGGAACGGGAGTGATGGGCAGGATTCCGATAATCTCCTTCACCTTCCGAATTCCTATGCCGTATTCCTCCCGCCCCAGGGCAAAGGTTAAATACTTTCCTTCCTGCCCCCCGTCGCCCTTGGCCGCGGGCCCCCTGACCTTGCCTAGCTCTGCCATTTTGCTTCTCCTCCCGGCTTGGCCTTTCCTCGAGAAGTTCCTTTCTTGGACTCCCCGATCATCTTCAAGATTTCCTCCATGTCAAACCGCCAGGAATCCCCGATCTTGAAGCCCGGAATCTCTCCGGTGGTCGCCAGTTTATAGATGGTCGATTCGGAGAGCTTCAGATACTGTCCCACTTCTTTCGCCGTAACGATATTCGCCATAAGATCCCTCTCTGTCCTGCCCCGTCTTAAACTATCTGGTCTCCCGATATCCTCCGGATGGTTAGAAAAGAACCGGATCCATTCGCCGGAGCCCGATTTTCCTCCGCGGGGTTCATGCCGGAAACTCAGCTGGCTCCCTTTCCGTACGGAATGGCGAAATATTTATTCCCCGCCCTCCTGCACTCGGAAGACCGCCATGGTGGAGGCCAATTCCTGGGCACTCCCCGCATTCTGCTGCGTTACCTTGTTCATCTCCGCCACCGCCTTGTTGATCTGCTCAATCCCCCGGGACTGCTCCTAGGAAGCGGCGACAATCTCCTGCCTCAACTGCCTTGCCTTCTCCGAACCGCCGGCTACCTCCCCAACCTCCTTCGCCGTAGCCCCCACCAGCTCCTCCCCCTTCTTCACCTTCTGTACAAACTTCCCCATCAATCCAGCCGTGCTCCTGGCCGATTCCGCCGCCCGTATGGCCAAGTTCCTCCACCCCCCTTGCCACCCGGAGGAAATATCTTTTCCCTGAATTCGCTTTTAGAGTCTCTGCCAAATGCCTGGAACGGAATTTGGGAAACTCCTAGAAACGGGTCCCGCCTAGAATTCTTTGAAAGCTCCTTCTCCCAGAGGAATCACTTGCTCCGGATCAAGCCTCCTGCCCGCTTTTTCCTTGAGTTTTCTGGGGGACGGCAAGAATTTCCGC
>PMCE01000070.1:8227-11904 GCA_003154025.1 Syntrophaceae bacterium | reverse complement strand
CGTAGGTCATAGTGATTGCCTTGCATGTCGCCGGTGTAAGGTAGGAAGGTGGCGACCCGCCTCAACGTGGCCCTGGGAGATCTGTTCTCTGCCCTTCGTCCTCATCCTCTCCTTGTGCTTGCGTCCTTTGCAAGACCACTTCCATGGCCTTGTAGTAGTCTCGTTGGACCTTGAGGTTCGCTACCCGGCAGTAGCGCTGGGTGGTGGTAATCTGGCCATGCCCCAAAAGGTCCTGAATGGTAGCCAGATCAGCATCAGCGTTGAGTAGCTGAGTGGCCATGGTGTGGCGAAGCCGATGGCAGGAGACGTTCAGTTTGCTTTTCCGCGCATAGGATTCCATCCTCTTCTGGATACCTCGGACCGATAGGGGTTTCCCCCTCATCGGTCCCTTCTGCACGAGGAACAATCCTTTCGCTTTGGAGGATCGTTTCGCTAGGTACGCCGAAAGAGCCGAGCGGGCATCTTCACTCATGTAGACCACCCTGCCCTTACCGCCTTTTCCATGGGAGACAGAAATCTGTCTCCTCTGATACTCTACCGCATCCAAAGTTAGGTCTGCAACTTCCTGGACCCGCAGGCCACAGCGGAGCATCAACATGAACATGGCCCTGTCTCTCAGGTCCGTGATGACAGCCAAGAGCCTTGTGACCTGGTCATCCTTCAAGTGCCGGGGCAGCGGCTTGGGGAGACGGAGCGAGATCCTGGTGATCGGATTGGCAATCGGGATCCCCTCCTCGTTTATGAGATAGTCGAAGAAGAGGCGTATCGCTTGCAGGTGGCAGGTGATCGTCTTTGGCGTTCCTCGCTTCCGGAGCAGATGATCCACATAGACTCCTATTTCCTTGCGGGTCACCTCGGGAAGGGATACCGTAAGCCCTTTCACGAAGCAATCGAGGATGCTCATATAGCTCTTCACCGTCTGGGCCGAGTAGTTTTTTCTCTTCAAAGCTCTCCGGTACCGGACTAGCTCAGTAGGCTCCATCGATCCCTCCTTTTTCGATAATGGCCATGGCCCGGAAGTATTCTTCCTCACGGGTTCTGTCCGTGAGCCGGGCGTAGCGGCGGGTCACCTCGATATCCTGATGACCCAGGAGCTGCTGGAGACATTCCAGGCGCATCCCGGCGTTGAGCAGCTCGGAGGCGAACGTGTGGCGAAGACAAACCACGGTGTAGCCCTTCTGTTCGAGGCCTGCCTTCTTAAGATATTTCACGAAACGGAGCCGGCCGGCACTGTAACAGAGGCGCTTATTGCCCTGCCCGTAAAAGACGAACTCCTTGTTCTGGTCCCTTCGCCGGAGCCAGAGTTTTAGGGCCAACAGAACATCATCGCTCAGGTAGACCACCCTCCCCATGCTGTTCTTCTCGCCCTCGAAGAGATGGACCTTTCTATCCCTGATGTCGAGATCGTTCAACGTCAGTCCCAAGGCCTCACCGATCCGCATGCCCGTCCGTAAAAGGAGAAGGATAAGGGCCCGGTCCCGGATGTCGTCAATCCCCGAGAGAAGCTTTCTCACATCGGCGGAGTTCATGGCCCGAGGAAGGACGTCCGGAAGCTTGAGCTTAATGCGCCGTTTTAGAAGGGAACCGGGGATGATGTCCTGCTCCATCAGAAAATGCAGAAAAGCAATAATGCAGGCAAGCCTCGTCCGCACCGTGGAGATCCGTATTCCCCGGTCCTGCTCGTGCTCAATGAAGGCCTCCAGGTCGGCCCGTTCAATCTCCTCGATCTCTCTCTTGCCCAACTCCTTACAAAACTCGAGAAAGAGCCTGACCGACGTAAAGGAACTCTGGAGGGTCCTCGGCTTGTGATTCAGACGCCGCTTGTGGCGCAGGTAGCCCTCGAAATGGGCCTTGGCGGGAAGCTCCAGGACAGTGAGCTTCTGGAGGATAGGGTCAATCGGGGTTTGTACAAGAAGCTGCTGATGTAGTACTCCACTTCCACTCTTTACTGACTCATTGCTGTTCGGCTGTGCCTGGGTCATTTCTCCTCCTTTTCTTTTTCAAGAAAAAGCAGGATAGATAATGACCCTTAGCGATTCTAACGATCAATCAACTTTGTTACGTATAGGTAGGTGTACTTCTTATTTAGCGCATTAATTCAGCAGTAACCNNTCAGAAGAAATCCTTCAGGAAAGGTTACGTATCCGTTGAAACTTCCCAGGAACGTTAACGGTTTCTCCGGAATCCCCTAAAACGGGAGATATTTTCAGGTCATTCATTTTGAGCATCCCGCCGCTGATGTCCTGAATCAGAGAATCATCGACAAACGAGAGTTTATCAAAAGGCCCGGTGTAGGGTTCTTGGAAGGGAATTTATGGTTTTCTGATCAGCTCTACGAGCTCCAGGGGTTCAGGCAGAGAGCTGTCCCGTTCGAGCGAAATAGCCCCGTGGTCACATCGATCGACGCAGACCCCGCAGCCCATGCACCGATTCGGGTCCANNCGCAGGCGCCGCAGCCGGTGCACGAACCTTCCTGTATCTTGCAGCGATAGCCGGAGGAAGCTAGCATGGGAATCCCCGTCCGGTGGGCATTCATGGCCCCGCAGCAGCAGGAGCAGCAGTTGCAGATGGCGTAAAAGCGTCCCAGCATGGCATCCTTGAAGAAGGCATGGTGGACATGACCCCGGCGATGTTCCGCCTCCAGGATCGACGCTGCTTCCTCGGAGGTAACCCAGCGGGTGCGGCGGGGGTGATGCTCGGCCACAAAAGAAGCGAAGGGCTCTCCCATGATCAGGCATACATCCAGGGGGAGACAGGGATCGGGGCGGACGGCGCGGCAGGGACATTCCAGGGCAACGATGTGATCCGGCTGTTTCAGGATCAAATCTTTGGCCAGGGCATACGGAATGACCCTTTCAAGATTCTCCAGGCGAATTTCCCGCCCCACCTGGATCAGCCCCTTTGCTGCCTGAAGGGGCATTACTTTGCCATGATAGCTATCGGCGAAAGAGGTTTGTTTCCCCTGGTTCCTTTTGCCCCTGCCATTATCGTTCTGGGTATCGATGCCGAGGATTCCGAGGAGAAAAACGCCGGCACGTTGCAGGATTTTCGACAGGGGGTGATTCCCCGTACCGACCCCGATGTAAAAATAGGGCCACCGTCCGTAGAAGTATCCGTGGAGGAAATCCAGGAAGGTATACCCGGGGACTTTCCGGCCTTCCCGGATGAATTCCCGGGTAGAAGGTTTCATTGGCAGTTTGTCCAGGAGATCGGAAAGCTTCTTCATAGGCTGTTTCCGCAAAAAGAGGATGATATTCCCAACCGGCAGAAAAGTCTCGTTGCGAACACGAACCGAGCTTGGGGAAAGATGAATTAGGCCTTCGGTAACGATATAGCTCTTTGAAAAGATTCCTTTCCTGTCATTCCCGTGGAAACGGGAATCCAGAAGCATAAAGAAAAAATCCTGGATCCCTGCTTTCGCAGGGATGACGACCTAAAATAAGACATCCGATGGCGCTCATTTTCAAACCGTTAAATTGATACAGCCTTCACTATTTCTGGTAGCAAAATTCCCCTCCAACCATCGTCGCCATGACCGGGATATCCTTGATCCTCTCCGGTTTAACCTGAATAACGTCCTCAGCCAGGATGACCAGGTCGGCAAGCTTCCCGGCCTCGATGGACCCCTTGATCTTGTCTTCGAATGTAGCGTGAGCGCCATTCATGGTGTAGCACCG
>PMCE01000070.1:6317-8189 GCA_003154025.1 Syntrophaceae bacterium | reverse complement strand
TTCCCCAGTTGACGGAACCAGTTATCTCCCAGCTCCCAGATAAATCCCGGCTGAAGGACGGGGATCACGCCCAGCTTCTTGATCCGGTCGAACATCCGCGGCAGGGCCATGGTGCAGTGTTCCAGGCGGTGGCGGGGGTCCTTCCGGGGTTTGGACTTCTGAGCGGCTTCGAAGGCATCGAGGCAGACATCGATGGCTTTGTCGCCGATCCCATGGATGGAAAGCTGCCACCCCAAACCGTGGGCCAGGGTCGCAAGCCTGGCCAGTTTCTCCGGTTCAATGACCAAAACACCGCAACCCCGGTCGTTGGGGTCGAGGCCATAGGGTTCATAGGTGACGGCGGTGACCGTGCTGAAAGCCCCGTCGACGATGATCTTAAAGGGGCCGATGCGCAACTTCTCATCCCCCAGGCCGGACCGGATCCCCAGCCCGAGGAGCTTCGCCGGGGCTTCTTTCAACGATTCCTCGAAACGGGAATAATCGAAGACCGCCTCGCTCCAGATGGCCAGGTTGTGCCGGACTTTGAGAGTCCCTCTTTCCACCGCCTCCTGGTAAGCGGCGATCTGCATAGGGATGTCGTTCCCCCCCACGCTCGCATCCATGGCGCTGGTGATTCCTTCGGAAAGGAACCGCTGGCCGGCGTTGCCCAAGGCGGCGACCAGGTCCTCCAGGGTGGGCTTGGGAGTGATATCGTCGATCAATTTCATGGCCGGAGATTCAAAGAGCAGGCCGGTCAACTCACCGGTGGCCACATCTTTGCCGATCTTTCCCCCTTCGGGATCCGGCCGGTCTTTGGTGATCCCGGCTTTGGCCAGGGCCAGGCTGTTCACTGCGTAGCCGTGGGCGGAGGTATGGCGGAGGCTGACCAGATGTTTCGGGGCAGCCTTGTCCAGGTCCTGCCGGTTGGGATGCCTCTTTTCTTTCAGCTCATTCTGGTTATAACCCACCCCGGTGATCCAGGTTCCCTCTTTCTGTTTCGCGGCTCTTTCTTTGATGAGCGCGATGATCTCTTCAATGGAGCCGACCCTGGTCAGGTCGATGGAACTCAGCCCGAGGCCGAACATCATCGTGTGGTTGTGAGATTCGATGAATCCCGGGATGACGGTCATTCCCTTCAAATCCCGAACCTGGGTCCCTCTTCCGATGGCCTGTTTGACCCCCTCATTCGTCCCAACCCACAGGATCCGCCCGTCTTTCACGGCCACACCCTGGGCCCGGGGCTTCTTCTCATCAACAGTTATCACGTTTCCGTTGAACAGCACCACATCCGCATCGACCATAAAACCCATTGAACCAAACCTCCCAAATAAAGTGTAAGTGTAAGTGAAAGTGAAAGGATGAGCTTTATCACCCCTTTCACTTACACCTTCACTTTCACTGTTTTTTCATTCTAGGCAGCCACTTCACACCAACCGGCAATAAAAAGGGCCAACGTCTTAGTTGCTCTCAGGAGGGAAGGCAGTTCCACATACTCATCAATTCCATGAGTATTGGCTCCCGCGGGGCCGTAGGATAAAGAAGGCGTATTGAAGTACCGGCCAAACCTCGTATCCAGCCCGCCCGAAGCCCCCGCAAGTTCCGGTGAAGATCCGTAGACCTTCTTGCTGTTCTCCAGAAAAGACTGAACCAGCAAGGAATCCGTCGGCTCCACCCAGGGGTCCGTGTCCCAGCCAAACCATTCGATCTTATAAGGACGCTCTTTGAACCAGGGGTCGCTCTTCACCGCTTCCTGGAGGGTCCGGTTGATCTCGGCTTCGATCATCTGCCGCGTCTCCCCGGGAACAAATCCTACCCGGCATTCCAGAGTGGCCCAACCGGCAACGGTGGAGACCCAGTCGCCTGCCTGCATCCGGCCCAATGAAAGATTGCAGG
>PMCE01000070.1:0-6284 GCA_003154025.1 Syntrophaceae bacterium | reverse complement strand
TCGGCCGAAGGCTCGGATATGAGCAGACCGTCCGCCGTAACCCCATGCATGAAGCAGGCCAGTGTCCCACCGCTTCCTCCCAACTCCTCTTCAATCGTGCTCTCCAGGATGATCTTCCCTTTCGGTTTCATCCCGCAGTCCAGGATGGCCTTCAGGGCATAAAGGTTGGCCGCCAAGCCCGCCTTCATATCCACCGATCCCCGGCCATACAGCCGGTTTTCCTTCACCTGCCCGCCCCAGGGGTCCACGGTCCACAGAGAAACCGGCTCAGGGGAGACCACATCGATGTGCCCGTTTAGAATCAAGGAGCGCCCGCCGCCCGTCCCGGGCATCTCGGCAATCACGTTGGGCCTTCCCGGGTATTCCAGGTCGATGGGGGTGTAGGCCGGATGGGTTTTGATCTTTCCCTTTTCCGCGGTGAACATTTCGACCTTCATCCTCAGGTTCCGGCAGGCCTGGGCGTAGAAATTCTGCCCCTCCCCTTCCTGGCCGACCAGGCTTTTGATCTTTACCAGCTTAGAGAGAAAGTCCGTCTCTTCACCGAAACTCTTGTCCACTTGCTGCAAAATTTTATCCTGAAGTCCGCTCCCAGCCATTCTCTTTCTCCTTCGGTTTATTTTCCGAACGCTCGCTTATTTTACCCAATCAACCTTCATTGTCAAACCGTATTCCCCCCTTTTCTCCCGTCGGGAGATGCTGGCTGTTCTCTATGGCTTTGGCTCTCCCGCCTAAGCCTCCTTTCCCATGCAGCCAGCCAACCTCTTCCCCCCTGGTCTGCTCTCTGGCCTTCTGTGGCGGGGTCTGAGGCCTCCTCTTTGCGGCGATCGGCGCCATTTCCCGCGAGGGGCGCCTATTGGTTCTCGGCGTTGATTTTCGAGGCTCTCGGGCCGTCCCTTCTATCCTGGTTTCGGTGGCGGTCATCAGGGACAACCGCTCGGAGTAGGATGGATTTCAGGAATCAGGCATAACCCAGAAGCTTCGGTATCCAGAGAGCGATCGCCGGAATGTAGCTCACCAGGAAGAGCACTCCAATCTCTACCATGAGGAAGGGGAAAATAGCTTTTACCAGCGTGGCGAGGGAGATTCGGGCGATACTACAGGCGACAAAGAGGCAGACTCCGAGAGGCGGGGTTAGAAGCCCGATGACCAGGTTCAGGACCATCACAAACCCGAAATGAAGGGGATGAAGCCCTACCGCCTGGGCCACCTGGGCCAAAACGGGGGCCAAGATGATGATCGCGGCCCCTCCTTCCATGAACATCCCCACCACCAGCAAAAAGAGGTTGAGCAGCAGGAGGATGAAGTAGGGATCTTTGGACACCCCCAGCATCGTCTGGGCGATCTTCTGGGGAATCTGCTCGGCGGAAAGGACCCAGGCGAGCACATTGGCGGTTCCGATGACCAGAAGCAAGACGGAGGTGGTCACCCCGCTCTGGACCAGGATCCGGGGCATGTCCTCCATGCGCAGTTCCCGGAAGATAAAGACCCCGACGAAAAAGGCATAAGCCACGGCCACCGCCGCTGCTTCGGTCGGGGTGAAGACTCCGCCCAGGATTCCCCCCAGAATAATCACCGGGGCCAACAGGGCGAAGACGGCCTTGCGAAAAGCGGTCCGAAACTCGGGAAAGGACATCATGGGGAGCTTGGGGTAATTTCTCTTCCGGGCGATCACGTAGGCAACCGCCATGAGCGAGAAACCGATCAGGACCCCGGGAATGATCCCGGCGGCAAAGAGGGCGCCGATGGACACGCCGGTGGTCACTCCATAAATCACCATGAGGATGCTGGGGGGAATGATGGGGCCCATCGTGGAGGCAGAAGCGGTTACGGCGGCGCTGAAATCCACGTCGTATCCTTCCTTGGTCATTCCCGGAATGAGAATGCCGCCGATGGCCGAGGCGTCGGCGACCGCCGAGCCGCTGATCCCGGCCAGGAACATGCTGGCCACGATGTTGGTGTGCGCCAGGCCTCCGCGGATCCAGCCGACCAGCGCATTGGAGAAGCGGACCAACCGAATGGTCGTCCCCCCATAATTCATCAGGTCTCCCGCCAGCACGAAGAAGGGAACGGCCATCAGGGGAAAGGAGTCCATTCCCGTGAAGATCCTCTGGGCCACAACCCGAAGGGGCATATCCAGCAGGACCAGGGAGACCGCCGCCGTAATCCCCAGGCAGAAGGCGATGGGCACCCCCAGGACCATGCAGGCCAGAAAGATCATCCCCATGGTGGAAAGCATCCCGCGCCCCCTTTAAACCTCTTCCCGGGTCCTATGACCCAGGATCGTAAGCAGAAGGATTCGCCCGATCTGAATCAACATGAATGCGCCCCCGGCCGGAATCGCGGCGTAGGGAATGAGCATGGGGATCATCATGGCCGGCGATAATTGAGAGTAATTGATCCAGGCCAGATCCCCCCCTTCCCGGACCATCAGCCACAAGAACCAGGCGACCCCCAAAATGGCGGCGACCGAGAGAATCCGACGCAGGCGCCCGGGCAGATGTTCCATCACGAAGTCGACCCCGATATGCCTCCCTTCATACAAGGCAATCGAAGCTCCCATCATCCCGATCCAGATCATCAGGTATCTGGCCAGTTCTTCGGACCAGGGCAGCGGGATTTTGATCGAAAAACGGAAGAAGACCTGGCAGAAGATGATCACCGCCATGGCCGTGCTTGCGACCACCAGGATAAGACGGGCCACCCGGTTGCAGAACCGGCTGGCGGCCTCCAGGATGTCGACGATCATGTGCAGACCCCCGCAGGATGGCTTGGGGGAGGGAGATGCGGGCATATTCTCTGGCGTATATTTTTCCCAGATCTCCTCCCGCCCCTCCTTTCCCAAGGGGAGCGGGAGAAATTTTCAGGGTCTGAGATTCAGACTCACCGAATTCGGAGGTCGATCATTTCTTGAAGCGGTAATAGGCTTCCACTTCCTGCACCGCCTTCAACATCTTGTTCACCCAGTCTTCCCCCGCCTTTTCCCGGATGAACTTCAGGGCGGCCGGCTGGGCGATTTTCCGGAAACTGTCGATCTCCTCCAGGGAAGGCGCGTACACGTCCATCCCCTTCTTCTTCAACTCATCGACCCCGAGGATGTTCTGCCGCTGGCTGAACCCGTTATGGGCCGTCGCCAGGAGTTTCCCCGCGTCCTGAAGAACGTTCTGCTGGGAGGCGGTAAGGGAATTGAAGAATTTGTCGCTGATAAAAATGAAGAGCGGGTTGTACACATGTCCGTCCAGGATCATGTACTTCTGGACTTCGTAGAATTTCATGTCATGGATGAGGACCACCGGGTTCTCCTGAGCATCCACCACTTTCTGCTGAAGAGCCATGTAAAGCTCCCCGAAGGCGATGGGCGTGGGTTCGGCCCCAAAAGCCTTCATCATGGCGATGTAGACCGGGTTTTCCATCGTACGGATCTTCAGGCCCTTCAGGTCTTCGGGTTTCCGCAAGGGCTTGTTGGCGGTGAAATTCCGGAACCCGTTTTCGGTGATCCCCAGGATGCGGACCCCCGTCGCTTTCCGCATGGCCTCGGAAAAATCCCGCCCGAACGGCCCGTTGAACACTTCCCACGCCAGGGGCGCGGAAGAGAAGAGGTAAGGAATGTCGTACACCATGGCGGGGGCGAAGAATCCCGGCACCGTTCCCGCCGACAGAGTGCCCATCTCGATGGTGCCGATCTTGATCCCCTCCAGGGCTTCCCTTTCACTCCCCAGAGAAGAGGCGTGATAGGCCCGGACCTCGATGGCCCCCCGGGTCTGGCCCTCCACCATGCGTTTGAACATATCGAGGGCAATGACCGTCCGGTTGTCCGGAACATTCGGGCCGGCGTTGGCGACTTTGATCACGATGGGCTTGGGTTGGGCCCATGCCGGTTGTCCCGCGGCAACCAACAGGGCCAGGGTGGATAAAATAATGCCCGTGATCAGACGTTTGCTTTTCATGCTATTTCCTCCTATCTGGCTTCATCTGCCTGTATATGGACGATGAATTCCATGACCTTGAATCGCCCCATGGGATTTGAAATTAGGACCCCCGGGGAGAAAAGCTTTATCCCTTCACCAAAGCCGGGGCCTCCCCTTGGGTATGGTTTCCCAAGGAAAGTTCCGTTACTATATCCCACAAAAAAGGCGTGGAAACAAGAATTATTTCCGGGCGGCGGACCCAAGAAATTTTCTACCCAATTTTGTGGCTGCTGGAGAGATTACCGGATTCCGCGTTGAAAAATATGCTTGACGACCTGCATCCCGGGGGTATATTAGGAAATGAGTGGCCTGGTGAAAATCTCCTCTTGGGTGAAGTCCGCGAGCATCCTTTCCGCATATGACCTTTTCCCGGAAAAAATGGATTCATAATAAGGAAGGGCTTTTGCCCTGCGGCCATCAAGCTGCCTCTTCCGTAACCCTAGGGGAAGGGGGCTCACCCCGGGTCTTTAGGAAACTGGAGAAAATCATCCGGTGAAAACCAAGCAAGTCAAGAAAATAAATCCGGCATTGAATCTCAAGATTCGCCGCCTGACCGCCAAAATGGGCGGGGACCTTTTCGGAGTCGCCTCTCCGGACCTCCTCGCGGCTGCGCCCGAGGGGTTCCGGCCCCGGGATATCCTGCCCGGCTGCCGGTCCGTCATCGTCGTGGGAAAAAGGCTCTCCGATGCCACGGTGGAAACCACTCCCAGCCGGATGTTCGACACCCTGTACTTCGCCGTGAACAGCTTCATCGACCAGGTGATCCTCAAGATCACCGACACCTTGATCCGGGAGGGGTATCTGGCCGTGGGGGTCGGCCCTCATTCACTGGATGCAAAACAGCTGCGGGGGGATATTTCGCAGAAACACGCCGCGGTCGCCGCGGGACTGGGCCGCTTTGGCCTTCAGTCCCTAGTCCTCAGTCCCCAGTTCGGCCCCCGGCAGCGGTGGGGGACGGTGATTACCGATGCCCCGCTGAAACCCGGGACTCCTCTGGCCGCAGAACTCTGTAAACCGAAAAAATGCGGGCGGGCCTGTCTCACCGGCTGCCCGGCGAAAGTTTTTTCCGCCCCTTCAACCGAAGGAGTCTCCGACCCGGATTTCCTTCCCGGGGGCCTTTGGTATTACTGGAGCATTGATAAACCGGCCTGCCGAACCTACCGGGCGGAGAGGAAAAGCGCGCTCGGCTGGGTTACCGAGGGAGGCCATGCCTGCGCCGTCTGCCTGAAGGTCTGCCCGGTGGGACGAAGGAGTTAAGACCCGCAAATGTACTGGAAAGCACTGACCCTCCTGATTGCGGGGCACTTCGTAACCGACATCAACACCGGCGCCCTCCCCGCCTTTCTTCCTTTCATCAAGAATTCCCTGAATCTCTCTTACACCATGACGGCCAGCATCATTTTGGTTTTCAACGTGACTTCATCGGTCATTCAACCCGTATTCGGGTACCTTTCCGACCGCTGGTCCGTCCGCTGGCTCCTTCCCGTCGGGCCTTTTCTTGCCTCCCTGGGGCTGGGACTCCTGGGGCTGGGTCCTTCTTACGCCTGGATTCTGCTCTTCGCCTCCCTGAGCGGCCTCGGCCAAGCCAGCTACCATCCCGAAGGGTTCAAGACGGTAAGTTTTTTGAGCGGCAAGAAAAAAGCGACCATCTTTTCCATCTTTCATTTCGGCGGCAACCTGGGATTTGCGGTGGGGCCCATCCTGGCGACCTTTTTCTTTGTCCACCTCGGCCTTCATGGNNACCAAGCTCCCCGCTCGCACGGCCGTCTCCGACCCGGAGACAACTTCCCTCCGGCAGAATTCCATCCCCATGACCCTGCTCATCCTGGTCGTGGTCCTGAGATCGGCGACCCGCCTGGGGCTAATGACCTTCGTGCCCTTTTATTTCATCAATATCCTCCATCGAGACCCCATGACCGCCGGGAAATACCTCTCCACTTTCCTCTTCGCCGGCACCGTCGGCATCCTGGCCGGCGGCCCGCTCGCCGACCGGTTCGGTTATAAGAAGATGGTTCTCATCACCCTGGGACTGAGCTCGATATTTCTCTACCTTTTCTATACCACCGAAGGAACCCTCTCGCTGATCTTCTTCTCCGTCGCCGGGTTGGTCCTCATCTCCTCCAACTCCACAACCATGGCCATGGCCCAGAGTTTCATGCCCCGGAACCTGGGAATGGCCTCCGGGCTGATCCTGGGGTTCTCCATGGGCGTCGGGGGAGTTTCCACCACGCTTCTGGGATTGGTTGCGGACCACTGGGGAATCCCTGCTACCCTTCATATCACCTGCCTCCTGCCCATCCTGGCTTTTTTGGCCTGCTG
>PMCE01000075.1:7069-8809 GCA_003154025.1 Syntrophaceae bacterium | reverse complement strand
TGGCTGGCGATCATCATTCAACCTGACCAATCTGCCCGTCTTTCATCTCCAATATCCGGTTTGCGTGCCGGGCCAACTCCTGGTTGTGGGTAACCATGATGATGGTCAGGCCGCCATTTCGGTTGAGCTCCTGCAGGACCTCCACGATCTCCCCAGACCTCTTCGTGTCCAGGTTCCCGGTCGGCTCATCGGCCACGAGTATTTCGGGCCTGTTCACCATGGCCCTGGCTATGGCCACCCTTTGCATCTCGCCGCCCGAGATCTGGCCCGGAAGATGGTCCTTCCGGTGGTCCATCCCAAGGAGCCGCAGCAGCCTGACCGCCTCATCATCGGTGCCGGGCTTGCGGTAAAAAGTAAGCGGGAGGATGACGTTCTCCATGACGGTCAGGGTGGGTATGAGGTAGAAATTCTGGAAAATATATCCGAACATCTCCCTTCTGATCTTGGTCAGCTCGCGCTCCGAAAGGCGTTTTCCCTGTCCGAAGATCGATTGGCCTCCGAGGTAGACTTCCCCGGAAGTCGGGTTGTCAAGGCAGCCCAGAAGGTTGACCAGGGTCGTCTTTCCGGATCCTGAGGGGCCGATGATGGAGATGAACTCCCCCTTCTGAATCCGCAGGGAAACGCCGTTTACCGCCGGTATCCTCTCGCTTCCGCGGGAATAAACCTTCATGAGGTCCTTGGTTTCTATCGCAATGCCGTTCTGACTCATCGGCTGGCCTCCCCCCGGATCGCTTCCAAGGGCCTGATCTTTCCGGCCTTCCAGGCGGGATAAATGCCGCTGAGCAGCCCGATACACATGATGCCGGCCAGAGTAATCAGGACAAGTTTCAAGTCGATGAGGACGAGACCCCCTCCCGGGGCGTAAGGCAAAACGCTGCGGATCACGACATCCGTTACCCGTGCGAGGATCAGCGCCAGGATGACTCCGAGGACGCCCCCGGTCGTACAGAGAATCAGGGTCTCGATCCAGATCAGCTGGAATATGTCCCACGGCATGGCCCCGATGGTTTTTAGAATCCCGATCTCCTGGAATCTCTCCCAGACCGAGGTCAAGATGGTGTTTATGACCCCGACCATGGCGATGAGAATGGCGATCATGGCGATGGAGAGCACCATCACCTTGGCCGTGGAAATAAGCGTCATGATGGTATTTTTCACCTGGGCCATGCTCACGACCTGGACATCCGGAAGCTGATACATCTTTTCCTCGAAGCGGGTGCTGTCAACGCCCTTCTTCACTTTGATCCCCAAGGTGGTGATTTCACCGGGCTTGCCGAACACCTTTTGGGCGGTCTTGAGGGGCACGAAGATCGTCCCGTCATCCTGGGTTCCGGTCCGCTCCAGAATCCCGACCACTTTGAACTGGACGTTCTTCTGCGGGATGAGGATCATGTCGCCTACCTCGCGCTGTTCGAGCTCGGCCGCCTCATAACCCATCACCGCCTCATAGGAGTTTTCTTCCGTAAACCATCCTCCCTTCCGGAACTTGAGAAAGGGCTTCATTTCGCCGAAAGTCTTCGGCTCTACGCCGAAGTATCCGGCCACCCCCCCGCTTTCGCCCTTATTCGGGTCGAAAACGGCGGCCATGAGAATCGGTGTGGTCTCTTCGACTTCGGGCTCTTTGGCGACGTCACCCAGGATGGACTCCTTCATATACTTGAGGCCCGTCCCCCCCTTCAACATCATGGTGGCCGCCTCATACGGGCAGCCTTTGGCCATGATCATCAACTGGAAACCCAT
>PMCE01000075.1:2791-6952 GCA_003154025.1 Syntrophaceae bacterium | reverse complement strand
GGCCGGATTTTTTATGGCCTCGACCTTGCCGGAGGCCTTTCCTGATTTAACGTCATATTGTTCGAAATCTTTGAGGTTCAGGCCGATGAACTGCCGGCCGAACTTCGCATCCCGTAATTTCCCGGCATACTGACTGGTCATTTTCTGTATATAGAAGGCCTTTATGATTCCTTCGAGGTCGAGAGCTACGAAGGCCTGGATGCCGCCGAACTGACCTTTCTGGTTGACCCCGTGGATATAGCCGACCTTCTTCTTATCGGCGAATATCTCGTAGATGGTATAGGGAACATCAATGGTCTCATAGATGCCATGAAACTTGTCGCCCAGTCTCTCTTCGATCTTAGCTAGGAGAGGCTCGCCGCCCTTTCGATCGATAGAGACGTAAATTGTCTTGTACCCCGTGGAGCCCGGGAAGAGCCTGGCCACGTCACGGTCGGGGTCATTCAGGTCGCACCCGACCGCGCCCCAGGCCGCCGGGGATCCGGCCAAGAGGAGGAGAAGTACCATGATGATGGTCTTCACGGATGAGAACATAGCCCTCCTTACCCGGTCATTTCAAGCGAGACCGGGAATTCACATCTTGTGGTAGTAATAGAGTTGCAAAACCACCCGGTTGTCATCCGTGCTGTGATCATAAGTGTATGCCAGCCGGACGGTCAAGTCCGAGGTGGCCAGGGCCGAAATGCACAGAGACATTTGGTAATTTTCCTTTCCGGATATCTTCCAGTAGGTCGGCTGGGCTTCGATCTTCAGGCGCCCCTCCTGGCTCAGGTTTATACCGAACCGGTAAAGGAAGGCATACGTTTCCTCCCCGAGCCACCGNNACCCGCCAGCTTCATCAGCTTGGGCTCCGAGTCCCTCAGCTTGTAGCCCATGGTGTCTAGGGTTTCGCCGTAGCCCAGGGAAAAGCCGACATTGAAATTATCCTGGCTGAGCACCCCGTAGGAGGCCCGGGCGGCGGTCAGGTAATTCCCCTTGAAATAAATCGGCATCCCCGAGCCGGTTGTGGCACTGGCCGCAATATCCCCCCAGGAGAAGTCCTTGTACATTCCTGCCCCCCAGTCCCGGTCATACCCGAAACCCTCAACGGACAGGGTTCGCAAAAGGTGGGAATGGCTGTCCAAGTAGGACGAAAGCCCGAAGGCGGGGCGGTTATGCCCGACCCAAACGTAAGGTTCCGGGGTCTTGAATTTCAAATAGGCGTTGTAAATCTGAGGCTCCAGCTTCGTCTCATTAGCCCCCTCTGTTCCGTCCACCTTCAGGGCCAGACGACCCTGAAGGGCAAAGCTGGCCCAATCCCCGGTTTCACCGGAAAATCGCTGGAGGTAATCGAAACCCACGCTCGGCTTTTGCATTTCAGCATCCGGGTTCTGGGAATAGTAGATCGGCTTGGCGAGCTCGGAAGAGTAGCCGGTAATCCCCTGGGCTTCGAAGTAAAGGAGATGATCCGCCGCCTGTCCCCGATGAGCCAGGCATAAAAGAAATATGCAGATGAGCAGGACCCTAGACTTCAAATTGATGACTCCCCCTGAAGATGACCTTTCCCTCCTTTGAAAGGGTCAGCCTTATTTCCCAACCGCCCGGCATAACGACATCAATCGGCAGAAGATAGTCCCCTTTTTTGGAAAGGGCGAAAGGCTTTTCGCCGCTTTCATGCGCTCCCTTCATGGAGGGCATGCCGGCATCAGCCTTGACCTCGAAGGAAGTGTCCTTTTTCCCTTCCTTGGAAAAAATCTCGACTTTCATGATCACCGTGCCCAGCTTGGGCTTCTTATCGAAGCCGTATATCAGGTAAAGGTCGCTTCCAATAGGGACCTTTTTCCCCGGCCCGGGCATGGAAGGGAAATTCGGCGTAACTTCGGCCCCGAAGGCGGGTGAACCGCCTCCGCCCGAGTTCGCTTTATGCCCATGCTGGCTCTCCGCATACGGCGGGAGACACAAAAAAGAAATAGCCCCTAGAAACAGAAAGAAGAAAAACCATTTTTTCATCCCCGACATTAAGCCCTCCTTCTATTGAGAAGTTTCATTGTNNTCCCATTATCTCACAAGTCGAGGCAAGATCGCTTGGCTAAAGCCGTTCTTCCTCATTTTCCAGTTTAGCAAAAGAGACCCTTATCGATAATGGGTGGAAACCAGTATTTTTTTGGAAACAACGCTGTATTTTGATTTTACCGCGAAGTCAGAAACCACGACCAATTATATAGCCGAAGACAACATCTCAAGGTGCAAGGTCCATCCCTCCGGAGTTAGGGGATCAGCAAACCAAAGACGAGAAGCGAAAGAATCGCCCCTGGTAACAGAATATAGGCCAGATCGATTTTTCTGAGGAGAGCGATAAAAGCTGCGGCGGCGAAGAGGATCGTGGGGATGTCCACAAAGGTGGTCCTGCCGAAATTATAGAGCACTAGGCCGAGCATGCCGACGAATGAAGCCAGGATCCCCAGTTCAAAAATTCGGACCGCGGCTATTCCCCGCACTTTGTCATAATGGGGAATCAGCAGCGTTACGATAAAGAAGGCCGGGGAAAAAATGGCCAGGGTAGCCATGGCCGCTCCCCAGAAGCCTGAAAGTTTGAATCCCAGGAAGGTGGCCGTGATCATGATCGGTCCCGGCGTCACCTGGCCCATGGCGATCCCGTCCAGGAACTCTTTGGTGCTGACCCAGTGAAATTTATCCACCACTTCGTACTGAATGAGGGGGATGATCGTGAAGCCCCCGCCAAAGGCCAAAGCTCCCACCTTGGATAAAGTCAAGGCTAAATAAGAGAGCTGGGGGTTCCATAGAAAGCAAACCACGAAAATACCCCCGATCAAGAGCGCCAATACCCCAAGAAAAAGGCCGTCTCCTCCCCTTTTTGCCGTTTCAGTTGTCTTTTGTGAAGAAGGAGGGGATGCGGGTTTGCCGGCGGCCATCGCCGGGCGAAGGAGAAGGGCCAATACTCCCGCCAGGATAAACACCAGCACAATATTCAATTTGAGAAGGAAGGCCAAAAAGGAGAGAATGGCAATCAGAACCGCTTTCCAATCTTTTAGGATAGGCTTGCCGAAATTGATGAGGGCATTGAGAACAATGGCTACCACTATGGCTCCCAATCCTTTAAAGAGACTTTGGATAAACCACAAGTCTCCGAGCTTGAAATAGACTGTGGAAAGGATAAGGAGAAGGACAAATGCGGGAATCACAAATGCGATCGCACAGACGAAGGCCCCCCACATTCCTCTCAGCCGGTACCCGATATAGGTTGAAAGCTGGACGAAAGTAGCGCCCGGGATCAGCTGACAGAGGGCCAGGCCCTGCATGAACTCCGGCTCCTTCATCCAGCCTAAATCCTTTACGATGGCCTTCTTCATTTGGCCGCCGATGGCCGGGCCGCCGTAGGCCGTGGCTCCGATTTTCAGGAATCGGGTGAAAAGAACAGGCAGGGAAATCATGGGAACTCCCCTCCAGAGACTGAGTGAATGTAGGGGCGATTCATGAATCGCCCCTACGTCTCCAGCAGGATAAGGAAAATAAAGAAGGGGAAGGCCCTCCTATTTGATTACCGGGAAACCGCCCTCCGGCTTCTTCGGCCCATGGGGTCCGCAGCCTCCCTCATGGGCCTGGCAGGCATTCTGCATGGAAAGCTGGGGGAGGCGATTCCGGCTCAGCAGATCGAGATTCTCCCGGATGGTCTGGGCCTCGGCAGCATAAACCTTGACCCCCATGGCGTTGAGCCGCATCAAAGCGCCTCCCCCGATTCCCCCGACGACGAGGGCGTCGACCTGCTGGCCGCCCAAAGCCTTCATCGGACTGCAGGCTCCATGGGAGTGATTCATGTCCTGGTTATGGATCGTCTGCACCTCCGCGGCCCCGGTCTCGACGACGAGAAACATGGGCGCCGAGCCGAAGTGGTTATAGACCTGGCTCTCCAACCCCTCATCTCTTTGCACGGCAAAACCGACCTTCATTTTGTTCTCCTTTCTCTTCCATGGGTGTTTCTATCTTCAGCGCTTTTCCCAGAAGGATGGCCTCGGCCACTTTGCGCCGGGCTGCCTCCAGGACCCGGCCGAAGGTGGCCCGGGATATTTTCATCTTCGCGGCGGCCTCCTGGTGATAAAGCCCCCCGTAATCGGCCAGCCGGATGGCTTCCAGTTCATCCATCCGCAGGGAGACCTCTTCCAG
>PMCE01000075.1:0-2735 GCA_003154025.1 Syntrophaceae bacterium | reverse complement strand
GGTACCGTTCGGTTTATAAGAACATAGCGCTAGGCGAGAGGGAAGGACGGGGCCGATGAAAAATCAAAAGATGCAGGTCAAGTCGAAGGTATGGATCGAAGCCGGCGGGGAAGTCGTGGCCGGAGACGGGAAGGTCGACTTGCTGGAAAGGATCGAGGAGACGGGTTCCATCCAGAAGGCTGCGGGGGAGATCGGAATGTCCTACCGTCACGCCTGGGGGTTCCTGCAAAAGATGGAAAAGAGGGGCGGAATCAAGCTCGTGGAGACCCAGGTTGGAGGAAGGGAAGGGGGAGGAGCAAAGCTGACCCCCGTAGGGAAGGATTTTTTGAGACGTTATTTAGCCTTCCGCGAAGGCCTGGACGATTATATCGGAGAGAAATTTAAAAAAGCTTTTAAATGAAAGGAGTAGGGGCAATCACGCCGGGGCGTGATGAATTGTCCCTACAGTTTCTGACGATGCGCATCTTGGGCAACGAATACAACCGCAGTGAACTGGCGGGAGCCTTCGGGGATCTGGGAACCTTCATCCCCTTTGTGGCCGCTTATATTACGATCAATAAAATGGACCCCCTGGGGATCCTGGTGGCCTTCGGGGTTTTTAAGATCTTCGTGGGACAGTATTTCAAGACCCCCTTTCCCGTGCAGCCCATGAAGGCCATCGGCGGGATGGCCATCGCCCATCCGGAAACCATCAGCCACGGCATGATCTGGGGATCGGGGATCTTCACGGCAGTCCTCTGGCTGGTAATGGGGCTTACCGGCGCAATTTCCTGGCTGCACAAGATTACGGCCAAGCCCATCATCCGCGGGATCATGCTGGGGCTGGGCCTCTCTTTCGTCCTTGAAGGGGTCAAAATGATGGGGAACCAGCCGGTCGTGGCGGTGATCGCCGCGGCCGGGACCTTCTTTTTACTTTCCAGGGAAAGAATCCCGGCCATGCTCGTTTTGCTGGCCTTCGGACTGGGCGTAGCCCTGATTTCCAACCCTTCCCTCTGGAACGAGCTTACGCAAATCTCCGCCCGTCTAAGAATCCCGGAGATATCCTTCGGCAGAATCACCTGGCAGGACCTCATTGCCGGGACGCTTATTTTGGGGTTACCCCAGGCCCCGCTGACTTTGGGAAACGCCATCATCGGTACGGCAGAAGAAAACAACGAGCTCTTCCCGGATCGACCGGCCAAAGTCAAAACGATCGCCATCGACCACGGGGTCATGAACATCTTCAGCGCTGCCATCGGAGGAATCCCCCTTTGTCATGGAGCCGGGGGGATGGCCGGCCATGTCCGCTTCGGGGCGCGCACGGGAGGGGCGCTGGTGATTCTGGGGATCATCGTCCTGGTTCTGGGGCTCTTCTTCAGCGACTCCGTGGCCACGATCTTCAGAATCTTTCCTCCCGCCATCCTCGGAGTGATCCTTTTCTTTACCGGCCTGGAACTGGCTTCCATCAGCCGGGACATCGGCAACCAACGTTCCGATGTTTACATCATGCTGGTCACTGCCGGCCTGGCCATGTGGAACATGGGGGTGGCTTACCTGGCCGGTCTGCTTCTTTACTACGGTGCAAAAAAACAGATTCTAAAATTCTGAAAGGTCGTTCCCCCCGTTCGGTTTGATTTCCCTTGACATCCTACTCGAAGCGCGTTTTCATTAAATCAATCCCATCGGGAGCCCATTAACAGACCGGTTTGAACCAGCAACCTATTGATGGTGAAAGCATGAAAGTCACCTTTGCGGGGATCACCCTGAAGAACCCCATCTTAATCGCCTCCGGGCCCCTGACCGCTTCTCTGGACCTTCTGAAACAAGCGGAAGACAACGGCGCTGCTGGGGCCAGCCTGAAATTGACCTTCGAGCGCGTTCCCTTTCCCGGAAAGCTCCGCTCCCATTCTCTTCCCGGGAAAGGCCTCACTTTCGGGATCGACCGTCGTCTCGACCTCGATGAGGGGTTGGAGCTGATGCGCAAGGGGAAAGAACAGACCTCCCTGATTTTGATGGCCAACCTGACCAGCCCGTCATCGGAGACGGAGAAATGGGTCTCCCTGGCCAGGGATTTCGAACAGGCCGGTGCGGACCTGATTGAAGCCAATCTCACCTGCCCGCACATCGGCCTTCCCGCCGAGACGCTGGGGGCAAAAGTATGCGAGGAACTCAGGAGCGGAGCCCAGATCGGCCAGATTCCGGAGCTTTGCCGGCTGATTACCCGGGAGCTGAAGGCAGCCCTGCGCATCCCCCTGGTTCCCAAGCCATATTCCAACCATCCGCGATTTCTCGACACGGCCAGAGCCATAGAAGAGGGCGGGGCTGACGCGATCAGCATCAGCAGTTCCATGCCGAACTGTCTTCCCCCGCCCGATATTTACGGGGGCGGCAGGCCCAAGATCCCCCTTTTGGAAAAAACGAGTATGGGGATCGTGACCGGGAACCCGCTCTCCAAACATGCCGGTTTCGGCAAGATCGCTCAGGTCCGCAAGAACACTCGCCTTCAGGTAATTTCCTCGGGGGGCATTTCCACATGGGAAGATGTGGTGGAGACCATCATGTGGGGGGCTTCGGCGGTGGGGATCTGCACCCACCTCATGTGGTACGGTTTTGAGGAGATTCCCAAGATCCTGAAGGGGTTGGAACGCTATCTGGAAGAGCAACGCCTGTTCTCCTTCGACGCCATTCGAGGCCTCTCGCTGCCTTTTCTGACCACCCCGGACAGCCTCCCCATGCAGCCTGGTTCAGCGCGGGTG
>PMCE01000347.1 GCA_003154025.1 Syntrophaceae bacterium | reverse complement strand
CAAACCCCCAAAAGAGTGGTATGCCGGCAGCTTGGAATTTGGTGCTTGGTGCTTATTTGTGATTTGGTGCTTGGGATTTTGTTCTTTTCATTTCTTTTAAGCAGGAGACCGGGTCAATTCCCCTCACGGAGGGCGGCTGAAAAGGCAAACCTATGCAGATGTACTTCCGGGTTAAATACTTCGATCGGTATGTAGGAATCCTGGTGGTCCTGGCCATCATCCTGTCCGTCGTCGCCCTGGTCTTCGTGGCCCGAGGTCAAAAATGGTTTGCCAAGCGCTCTCCCTATAAAGTGGTCTTCAACAAGGTTCAGGGACTCAAGCCGGGCACGCCTGTGACGATCTCGGGCATGGAAGTGGGAAACGTGAAATCCCTCCGGCTGAACCCCCAGAGCAAAGTGGAACTGATGGTTGAAGTCCTGCAGAGGTACCACGAAAATATTCGCCAGGATTCCCAGGCCACCATCGCCGGGGCCCTCATCGGAGGGAAGACGGTCGAAATCACGGTGGGGTCTGCGGAAAAACCTCCTCTCCCCCCGGGGAGCACGATCCCTTCCCTGGAGGCTAAAGAGATCGGCGACCTTCTCAAAGATATCGATGTGAAGGCTCCTTTGAAAAGAATCGACGAAGTCCTGGACAACCTCAAGTCTGTCACCGACAAGCTGAACAGCCCCCAGGGATCGCTCTTCAAGACTCTGGGCAATCTGGAATACGTGACCTCCCAGTTCAAAAACGGCCAGGGAAGCGTGGGCGCCATCCTCCAGGACCGCAAGATGCACGGGGAGATCAATGCCGCCATCGCTCAAACCCGCCGGTCCCTGGCCAACGTGGAAGAGGTCACCCAGAATGTNNACTCATACTCCCGCCATCGCCGAGAACGTAAAGGACCTGACTGCGGATGGCAAAGGGGTCGTCAAGAATCTGAAGGAGATCACCGGGAATGTCGAGAAAGCTTCCCCCCAGATTCCCGACCTACTGGCGACCACCCAGGAAAGCACGGAGGACGCTGATAAGCTGATCCAAGGCTTGCAGAACCACTGGCTGTTGCGCGGCTCCATACCCCGGGGCAAGGGGGACCTTTCTCCGGCCGTGGGCCAGCGGGAAAGCCCTTATGAAAAGTCGGGAGAAACCCAACGATGAGCGGATCCTCGGACCTTTCCCTTTACATTGCTTTTGCCGCAGGGCTCCTTTCCTTCCTCTCCCCCTGCGTGCTGCCCCTGCTCCCCTCTTACCTGGCTTTCATAACCGGTCTTTCCTTCGAGGAGCTCACCCAGGAGGAGACTCAGGGAAAGAGGCGGAAGACGATTCTTCTCCATTCTTTTATGTTCGTCCTGGGGTTCAGCTCTCTCTTCACCGCTCTGGGGGCCTCGGCCACGTATCTCGGGCAGTTCCTCTCCGCTTACCGGGATACCATCCGGATCGCCGGGGGCATTCTCATCATTCTCTTCGGGCTTTTCATCAGCGGGATCTTTTCCTTCGACTTCCTTCAACGGGAGAAGAAATTCCACCTCCATAACAAGCCCCTCGGGTTTCTGGGGTCTTACCTGGTGGGGTTGACCTTCGCCGCGGGATGGACCCCCTGCGTGGGGCCCATTCTCTCCTCCATCCTCCTCTTCGCCAGCACCCAGCAGGATATCTGGTCCGGCCTCTTTCTTCTCCTCGCTTATTCCCTGGGCATGGGACTGCCTTTCCTGGTCTGCTCCCTGGCGCTGAACACCTTTTTAAGCACCTTCCGGAAGAACGCCAGGCATATCGGGGTGATTACCAAGGTTGGAGGAGCCCTTTTGATCCTGGTGGGAATTCTTCTGTTGACCGATTCCTTCTCCTACCTGAGTGAGTTGTTCAGCAGCCTGATCCCCGGGTCTTAAGACCGTCAGCCCCAGAACCAGACCGAAATCCGTTTGGGCCTCGAATAAGGCTCCGAAAGCAGCGTTTTCATGAGTCAGGATCCTGATTCCCATACATTATTCGGCCCTCTCCTTCATTTTCTGGAAAACCGGGAAGGCTTATTCCGGATTCACGGCCTGAAAGGTTCTTCCCCGGCCTATCTTCTTTCCCGCATCTTTGGCCGGTCCCGGGGTCCTCTGGTGATTCTCACGGCCGATGAAGAAAAGGCCATCCGTTTCCAGCAGGAGCTCCTCTTCTTTCTCGGCCCGGATCAGCAAGTGTTCCTCTACCCGGGCTGGGAAGTGAAACCTTTCGAACGGATCTCGCCCCAGGCCGAGGCTGTGGGCCAGCGGTGGAAGGTCAGGTCCCTTCTCCTCTCCGACCCCGGCCGGCTCATGGTGGTGGCCCCTCTGCGGGCCGTTCTCCAAAGAGTTCCCCCGCGTGCGGTCCATGCGGAGGAATCCCTCTCCCTTTCCCCGGATCAGGAATTCGGGAGGGAGGATTTGATCCGTCGGCTGCAAGGGATGGGGTACACCCGGAGCAGTCTGGTGACGGAGGTCGGGGAATTCGCCGTGCGGGGGTACCTGCTGGATCTTTTCCCCGCCTCCACCCCGGGCCCGGTGCGGATTGAATTTACCGGGGACACGGTGGATTCCGTGCGCCTCTTCGACCCGGAGAGCCAACGGTCCTCGGAAGCCCTGGAAGAGGCGCGGATCCTTCCCGTGAAGGAGGTCCTGCTCTTCCCCGAGCGCTTCCAAGATGCCGCCAAGAAGCTGTCGATCCGGATCGCCGCAGAACCCGCGCCGAAGAAAGACCCCGCCCACCAACCCCTGGAAAAGATCCAGCAGGGCATCCCCTTCCCCGGCGTGGAATTCTATCTCCCCGACTTCTACCCTTCCCTGGAAACTTTCTTTGACTTTCTGTCGCCCCAGGCCACCTTCTTTTTGGAAGACCCTGCGGAGTTGGACGAAGAGCTCGCCCGTTTCTGGGAAGAGGCCGAGGAGGCCTGGCAGAACGCCCTCTCCCACGACGAACTTTGGCCATCCCCCGGAGAGCTCTTTCTGAAGCCGGAGGAATTCCAGGAATGGAGCCGTTTTTATCCGCGGGTTTCCTTCCAGACGCTGGAGGTGGGGGAGGAAGGGGACCGGCTCCGGCTGGAGACGGAGTCCAACGAACGCCTGAGGGCCGAACTCTTATCCTCCAAATCCGAAGACGGGATCCTGCGTCTCCTGGCCCAGCGCATCCGCTCCGGGCGGGATAAAGGGACCGCTACGATCCTGGCCTGTTTCAACCTGCGCTCGGCCCAGCGCCTGGCAGAGATGCTGGAAAAACACGACCTCGCCGTGCAGATCCTGGAAAAATCCTTTTTCAACTGGACACCCGCGGATTCCCAGAATTGGGATGTCACCCTTCTCCTCGGAAATCTCTCCCGGGGCTTTGTCTTTCCCCGGGCCGGCCTGGCGCTCATCGCCGAGAGCGAGCTCTTCGGAGAAAAACGGCTGCGGAAACGTCCCGGCGTCTCGGTCAAGGATCATGCCCTGGCGGCTTTCAGCGATCTCCAGGTCGACGATTACGTGGTCCACACCGAACACGGCATCGGCGTCTACCGGGGGCTCTGGAAACTCAAGCTGGGAAACGAGGAGCATGACTTCCTCCTGCTCGAATACCAGGATGGAGATAAACTCTACCTCCCCGTCTACCGCTTGAACCTCCTCCAGAAATACGTGGGAGGGGGCGACGGCGGGCCTCGCCTCGACAAGCTGGGGGGGACTTCCTGGGAGAACGCCAAGAGAAAGGTGAAAAAATCCCTGCGGGAGCTGGCCGAGGAGCTCATCCAGCTTTACGCCACCCGGTCGGTGGTGAAAGGGCATGCGTTTTCAACCTCGGACCAGTTCCTGAAGGAGTTCGAGGCCTCCTTCGAATACGAAGAGACCCCGGACCAGATGCAGGCCATCGAGGACGTGCAGAAAGACCTGACGCAGGACAAACCCATGGACCGCCTGGTCTGCGGGGACGTGGGCTTCGGGAAGACCGAGGTGGCCCTGCGGGCCGCCTTCCGGGTCATGATGGAGGGAAAGCAAGTTGCCGTGCTGGTTCCCACCACGGTCCTGGCCCAACAGCACTACCAGACTTTTTCCCGCCGGTTTTCCTCCTATCCCTTCCGGGTCGAGATGCTCAGCCGCTTCCGGTCGCGTCTGGAGCAGAGGCAAATCTTGGAGGATCTGGCCAAAGGAAAAGTCGATCTGATTGTGGGAACCCACCGGTTGCTGCAGAAAGACCTGGTCTTCAAGGACTTGGGGCTCCTGGTGGTGGACGAGGAGCATCGCTTCGGGGTGAGCCATAAAGAAAANNGACTTGAGCGTGATTGAAACCCCTCCTGCAGAACGGCAGGCGATCCGTACGTACGTCACCGAGTTCGACGAGGAGGTCATTCGCGACGCGATCCGCCGGGAACTCCGGCGGGGCGGCCAGGTCTTCTTCGTCCACAACNNCGCTTCGGGGTGAGCCATAAAGAAAAAATCAAGCACCTGCGCAGCAATGTGGACGTTTTGACGATGACCGCCACCCCCATTCCCCGAACCCTGCAGATGTCCCTGGGAGGAATCCGGGACTTGAGCGTGATTGAAACCCCTCCNNTTCGTCCACAACCGGGTGCAGTCCATCCAGGCCATGGAAACGTTCCTGCGCCGGCTGGTCCCCGAAGCGCGCATCGGCGTGGCCCACGGCCAAATGGTGGAGAAAGACCTGGAGCGGGTCATGCTGGCCTTCGTCAAGAAGGACGTGGAGGTCCTCCTGACCACCACCATCATCGAATCCGGCCTGGATTTCCCCTCGGCGAATACCATTATCATCAACCGGGCGGACAAGCTGGGGCTGGCCCAGATGTACCAGCTTCGCGGCCGGGTCGGGCGGTCGAAGGAGAAGGCCTATGCCTACCTCCTGGTCCCGGCCTTCTCCCAGATGGGGACCGATGCGCGCAAACGCCTGGAAGCCCTCCAGGAAGTGAGCGAGCTGGGTTCGGGCCTGAAGCTGGCCATGCACGACTTGGAGATCCGGGGGGCGGGAACGCTCCTGGGAGACGCCCAGTCCGGACATATCGCCGCCGTGGGGTTCGACATGTATCTCCAGATCCTGGAACAGGCCGTCCGGGAGCTCAAGGGGGAGGAAGTCAAGGAAGAGATCGACCCGGAGATCGATCTGCCCATCCCCGCCTTCTTTCCCCAGGATTACATCGAAGATATCAACCAACGCCTGGTTTTCTACCGTCGCCTCGCTTCCGCCAGGTCGGAGGTCGAGGTCCATGAAATCGGGGAGGAACTCCGCGACCGGTTTGGCTCCCTTCCTCCTGCCGCCGGAAACCTCTTCCAGGTGATGAACCTGAAACTCCTCTTGAAGCAGGCCGGCGTCCGGCGGATTTCCGCGGAGAAAGAAAAAGTGGTTCTCACCTTTGACTCCCAATCCGCCATCGACCCCCATCGCCTGGTTACCGCCGTGGCCCGGGGCAAGGGCCGAAGGGAGTTCACCCCGGACCAGCGGCTGAAGCTCCGGCCCATGGCCAAGGGCTGGGAAGGAATGCTGGAGGAGACCAAAAAATTATTGCTGGAGATCTTGTGAAATGTTAACCTTATCTATTGGCTGGTTCATAAATGCGAGAATAATATGAAACCCTTCACTTTCTTCCTTTTTTTGACCGCCGGTGTATTCTTCCTGTTCTCCCCCGGTCTCTCGGGCGAGGTGGTGGACCGTATTGTGGCCCTGGTCAACGGCGACGTGATCACCCAATCCGAAATGGAGCAAATGGGAAGTTACCTTTTCGCGGAGGTCCGGCAGACCTCGACCGCTGCGGAACGGGAAGAAAAGATGAAGAAGGCCCGGATGGAAGTGTTGAGCCATCTGATCGAAAGCAAGCTCCTGGCGGAAGAAATGAAAAAGAGGAAGATCGAGGTCCCGGAACGGGACGTGGATTCGGCCATCAACGACGTCTTGAAAAATTCGGGCTTTAGCGAAAGTGAGCTGAGAAAATTCCTGGCCCGGGAAGGAATGACTTACTCCGGCTACCGGCAGAAGGTCAAGGATGAACTGGGGAAGATGCGCCTGGTCAGCCGGGAAATCAAATCCAAAATCGTCATCGATGAGGATGAATTGAGAAAATATTACCAAAAAAACCTGGAAAAGTTCACCGATCCACTGGAAGTCAAAATTCAACAGATCTTTTTCCCTCTTCCGCCGGACGCTCCCAAAGATGAGGCGACTGCGGTTCAGGCCGAAGCCCGGGCCATTCTGGAAAAAGCCCGGAAAGGAGAGGACTTTACCGAGCTGGCGAAGAATTTTTCCAAGGGGCCCGAAGCGAGCGAAGGGGGACTGCTGGGTTGGTTCAAGCACAAGGAATTATTGCCCGAACTGGAAGAGGCAGGGTTCAAGCTCAAAACCGGGGAAATCAGCGAACTCATCCGGAGCCCGGCCGGATTCCACATCATCCGGGTGCTGGAAAAGAAAGGAGGAGAACCCCGTCCCTTCGCCGAAGTTCAGTTCAAGATCCGGGAAGAAATGAGCCAAGACGAAGCCGATAAGAAATTCCAGGAATGGCTAAAGGATCTGCGGGCGAGGGCGTATATCGAAATAAGACTCTAAAAAAAGAATACGGAAGCCAGGAGTCAGAATTCAGAAGAAAAGAGAAAGGGTCCTTTTTCTGGATTCTGAATCCTGACTCCTGAATTCCTTTTCCAAACGATCTGCCAAGAGAACATCTCTTTTACCATGAAGTCCCCAGCCGCCCGAAAAGAAAGCCCGAAACCTTNNTCAGGAATCTCTCCATCGGATCTGCTCTCCCCTGGTCCTGGGGGACCGCAACGTTCTTCAGAGGACGGTCCAGTTTCTTGGGCTGGGGCTGAAGGTGGTTGAAGCCCCGGAAGGGTTCCTCTCCCCCCTTCCCCAAGGAGTTCTAGCTGTACTTTCTCTCTCCCGCCTTTCTCCCGGGCCAAACCCGGTCGAGATTTCCCCGGAGGAAAGTTCCCGGGCCTCCCTTGCTTATGTGGAAAAAGCGGGGAAAATGGTCTTAGCGGGGCAGGTCGAGGCGATCGTCACCGCCCCGGTGAGCAAGGAGGCCATCACCCGCTCCGGCGTTCCTTTCCGGGGCCATACCGAATTCTTCGCCCAAATGGCCGGGGTCCGAGAATTTGTCATGATGCTCGCCGGGGAACGGTTGAGGGTGGCCCTGGTAACCACTCACCTGGCCTTGAATGAAGTGAGCCGGTCCCTGCGGGAAGAGAAGATCCTTGCGGTGATCGAGATCACCGGGCGGGGATTAAGAGATTATTTCGGCCTTCCCCATCCCCGGATCGCGGTGGCCGCCTTCAACCCCCATGCCGGGGAAGGAGGGCTCTTCGGAGAGGAAGAAAAGACCATCTCCCGGGCGGTGGACCGGGCTCGGGCGATCGGTTGGGGGGTTTCGGGTCCCTGGCCCGCGGATTCTCTGTTTCATCGCGTCTTGCAGGGGGAGTACGACGCCGTGGTCTGCATGTACCACGACCAGGGCCTGATCCCGTTGAAGCTTCTCCATTTCGACTCCGCCGTGAATGTCACCCTCGGCCTTCCCTTCGTCCGCACGTCCGTGGATCACGGTGTCGCTTTCGATATCGCCGGCCAAGGGGTGGCCAGTCCCCGGTCCATGGAAGAAGCGATCAAGATGGCCGCCCATATGGCTCTTCGAAAAAGGC
>PMCE01000483.1 GCA_003154025.1 Syntrophaceae bacterium | reverse complement strand
ATTAGCCATTTGGCACCAAACGAAAATCAATCCCGCGCTTCGCGAGATAGGTAAGAAGGAGATATCAAACAAATTCGCCGGGCACGGTGTAGGGGCGGTTCGCGAACCGCCCCTACGCATGTTATCCCGCAGGGTCGTGGAAAAAGCCTAGGTTTTTACCCTTCCAAATCCGAGAATTCCCTTCTAGCAGTTAGGCAACAGAACGATACATTCGAAATTCGGAACACGAAATTCTATAAGACATGTCAGGGTAAGTATTTCGGATCAGTGAAAAAATCCTTTCTTCTCCCGAATCACTGACACTGACACTAATCACTACTTAGGGATTTTTTTCGAGGAGATCTTGATCATGGAGAGCAGGTTTTCCCAAATCGGGAGGTTTTGGCACGTCATCTTTATTATCTTTTCAACCTTGGGGATTATATTGGCCATCAACCAGCTCTTCAGCCTGGCTTTGTTCGGTTTTTCCCCCCTGGACACCTCCTATTTATACCTGAGCCTGGCCTTTTACCTTTCCAGCGCCTTCATTATTTACCCTGGGGCAAAGTCCGCCGCCGACAAGGTGCCCTGGTACGACATGGCTCTTTTCCTGATTACCGTCATCATCGGTGTCTATTTAGGGATCCATGGAAAGGAGATTATCGAACGAGGCTGGGAATATCGCGCTCCCCTGGTCCCGACCCTTTTCAGCGTTTTCCTGTGGCTTCTGGTCTTGGAAGCGGTGCGCCGGTCCACCGACATCTACATGGTCCTCATGTGTTTGATCTTTTCGGTCTTTCCTTTCTTTGCGATCTACATGCCCGGGTTTTTGCAGGGACAATCCTACGACCTCTTGACTACGGCCCGTCTGTACGCCATGGGAACGAGCGGCATTCTGGGAATTCCCTTGGACGTGGTCTGTACCCTGCTGATCGGCTTCATGGTGTTCGGAATCGTATTGCAGAGTACCGGCGGGGGGGCCTTCTTTTTCAAGCTGGCCCAGTCCCTGTTGGGCCATACGCGGGGGGGGGCGGCCAAGATCAGTATTTTGGCCAGCGCCTTTTTCGGCATGATCAGCGGGAGCACGACTTCCAATACGCTTACCATCGGCGCCATGACCATCTCGGCCATGAAGAACACCGGCTTCCCGGCGCATATGGCTGCGGCCATTGAAGCCTGCGCCTCCACGGGCGGGCCGATCATGCCCCCGGTCATGGGGGCTGCGGCCTTTATCATGGCATCTTTTTTGAACGTTCCTTATGCCTTCGTAGCGATCGGAGCGTTTATTCCCGCCTGTCTTTATTACCTCGGCCTTTTCGTCCAGGTGGATGGTTACGCCGCCAAAGCCAACTTGAAGGGCCTATCCAAGGAAGAGCTGCCCTCCTTCTGGGGGACCCTCAAAGACGGCTGGTTCTACATTCTTGGTATTGTCGTATTGGTCTATCTGCTGCTGAATCTGCGGATGGAAGCCAGGGCCCCTTACTACGCAAGTGGGGTTCTGGTCGCTTTGGCGATGATCAAAAAGGAAACCCGCTTAAATTGGACTAAGTTTATAGAATTGATCGCCAGCATAGGAAAGGTCGTGACCCAGCTGGTAGCCATTCTGGCTGCCGCCGGGCTCATCATCGGAGGCCTCTCGATAACCGGCGTAGCCCTCGCATTCTCCCGGGAGTTAGTCGGAGCGGTGGGAAATAATATTTTCCTTATCCTTCTGATGGGAGCGATTTCGAGTTTTGTGCTGGGGCTGGGAATGACCATCACGGCCTGTTATATTTTCCTGGCCATCGTCATGGTCCCCGCACTCATCGCCTTGGGGATCGATCCCCTGGCCGCGCATCTTTTTGTTTTCTACTGGGGGGTTTTATCCGAGATCACCCCGCCGGTCGCTCTATGCGTCAGCGCCGCCAGCGGGCTGGCCGGCTCGAATTTTATGCAGACCGGATGGACCGCCATGAGGCTCGGGGCGGTGAAATACATCATTCCTTTCTTCTTCGCCTATAATCCCGCTTTGCTGACCCATGGGGCCTGGTGGGAAGTTCTGCTATTTACCACCTTCGCGGTCGTGGGTATTTATTACTTAGGCTCCGCTCTAGAGGGTTACCTCTGGGGCATAGGTCAGATCAATTGGCCCTCCCGTATTTTCATGGTCGCCGGGGGTTTATTGATCGCCTTCCCGGAGATTTATACCACCCTGGTGGGTCTCCTCATCGTAGGCTGTGTAAATTTGATCTATTACTTTGCTTCGAGACGAACCGTTAAGGATGGGGTTTCACCCTAAGATCAAATGATATCGAACGCCGCAACTATCAGCATCGGAGGTAGGGGCGATTCAGGAATCGCCCCTATCGAACATGCACCGCGGCCCTGTGGCCATAAACGAAAACTATTTTTATGAACATTCCTCCCCCGCAAGAATGAGCTCTACCCATACCGGCAGTACTTTGGTAAACCGGCTCCGGTAACGATGACCAACCTATGGAGGTGATACCCGTGGAACGAATGATCGGGATGGCCCTGGGCGGGACGGTGGCCCGGGCGCAGACTGGCAGCGACCGCTTTCCGCAACTCACCAAAGAGACGCTGAGCGGAGAGCAGCGGCGCGTCGCCGCCGAAATCACGAAGCAATCCAGCAGCGGCATAGGCGGTCCGTGGAATGTCATGTTGCGCAGCCCCGAGATGGCCGACCGGCTCACGAGGCTCCTCGATTACCTCCGCTTTAAGACCTCCCTTCCGCTCCGGCTGAATGAATTCGCCATCATGATCACGGCGCGGCACTGGTCGTCCCAGTACGAGTGGTGGGCACACCATGGGTATGCTAAGAAGGCGGGGCTGTCTGAGGCCGTGATGGCCGACCTGGCGCAGGGCAAGCGGCCGGAAGGGATGCAACCCGACGAGGCGGTGGTCTACGATTTCTGCACGGAGATGCACCGAACCCATGTCGTCAGTGACGCTACCTTCAAACAAGCGAAGGAAATGCTGGGTGAACAGCGGTTGGTGGACCTTATGGCCGTCAGCGGCGCGTACACGCTGGTCTCGATGCTGTTGAACACCGCCGAGGTCGTGCCGAACGACGGATCGCGGCCCCTTGCGCCCCTGGGCCCCGATAAAAATGGATAAATGATGGAACGAATTTTTGCCTCGGGCATTATTCCCGAGTTCTTTAGACCCACCATGGCGGGTCCATATAATTTTATGCCCCAAAAATCTCGGTGCCGGATGATCAAGGCTTTTTCTTGATATGGAGCATCTGGCGAACTTCTTCCGGCGTAGCGATCTCTCGGCCTAGTTCCCTGGCCAGCCGGACGGCCTTTTCCACCAGTTCCGCATTGCTCTTGGCCAGCACCCCGCGGGACAGGAAGACGTTATCCTCGAAGCCGACTCGGATATGGCCGCCGTTCAAGATGGACATGGTGGCCATGGGAAACTCCTCACGGCCGATTCCCAGAGTGGTCCAAACCACGTCCTTTTGGGGGATGATCTCCTTCATAAACATGAAATTCTTGCACCCCGCCTCCATCCCTTCCGCCACCCCCAGGCAAATCTGAAAAAGATAGGGGGCCTACCAAACCCTGTTTGATCAGCTGGACCGCCAGCCGGACATGCCCGGCGTCGAAACACCCCAGCTCCGGCTTGACGCCCCGCTCGCGCGCGACCTGGCAGCAAACCGGGCCCCATTCCGGCGAAAACCGGAATCCAGTTATTTCAATCCCGCTCTTGGCGGGATGGACCCCGGCTTTTGCCTGGGAGACGACCCAAAAGACTTTTTGCGAGACCATCAGGTTTAGTGATTAAGCATATTTTGGGTAATGTCTAGGGTAACGATCGTCTCATTCTTTCTGCAATCTTTATGGCGGAGGTCATCGAAGTCGAGTTGCGACTGGAGAACCCCATCCCCTGGAGCCCGTTCAGCCCGCTGCTCACTCACTATTTGGCCTCGACCCCTAATTCTTGAGCCATTTTGCGAGACAAATCCTGGAACTCCCTGAACTTTTTCAGAGTCTCCTGGGGTGTCCGGAACTCGCCCCATTGTTCGACTCTTCTCAGCCCTTCCTTAATTTCTTTCGGATATTTTTGGATAGCCTTGTTTTGGGCATCCTGGAATCGATCGACGATCTGTTTCGGCGTCCCCTTGGGAAAGGCGAAGCAATAGATACTGGGCATCAGGATGGGGTATCCCAGTTCTTTGAAGGTGGGAACATCCGGCAGCCCGTCCAGCCGTGTTTCTTCGGCCGCGGCCAATATCCGGGCGGTGCCGGCGTCCAGATGGCCCGCCGCCCCGGAAAGAATGCAGGCCTCGACATGCCCGCCCAGGAGGGAGGTCATAGCCTCGCCGCTTGATTTAAACGGGACGTTCACCTGCTTGATCCCGGCATATTTGTTCATGAGCTCCAGGACGAAGTCGGCGGCGGTAAGCTTCCCATAGGTACCCACCTGGAAGCCCCCGGGGGTCTTCTTGACTTCCTCGATAAAATCCTTTAGCGTTTTCCAGCGGGCGTCCTTTTTAACAACCAGCCAAATGGGTATCTTTGAGTAGCTCCCCAGGAGGATAAAATCTTCCAGCTGGAAATCCATCTTCTTCACGATGGGAGACAGGACAAGAGGGGTCACACTTCCCACCAGGACCGTATAACCGTCGGGTTTGGCCTTGGCCACAAAAGCCGCTCCCAGGGAACCGCCTCCCCCCGGCTTATACACGCTGATCAGGGGCTGCCCTAAAAATTCAGAAACCTTATCCGCCATAACCTTGCTGCCCAGATCCGTACCCGACGCCGGCGCATAGGATACGATCATGTTGATGGGCCGGTTGGGATAGGGTTTCTCCGCAGCCCAACTCTCGGGCGAATGTAGCCCAACCAAGGAAAAAACAAGAGCGCTCCAAACCAGGCCGGCGCCGAAACATCTCCCGCGTGATATTCCTTTCTCCATTGTTTATAATCTCCTTTCGAAATATTCTCGGGAACCATCCCCTAAGCTTAAAATCAATAAAAGGCCCTTGAAAAGAAGCGAATCTCCGGGTATTTAATCGAAATCTCCTCCTTTGGGGCGTTTTCTGAACCCGGGAAGAAGGGGCATAACCAGAAGAAAAAGGGCGCTCACGATCAGGAAAAGAGATATGGACCGGGTGAAGAAAATGGAAAAGCTACCGTGGGACATGATCAGCGATTGCCGCAGAGCATTTTCCATCAATGGGCTCAGCACGAACGCCAGGATTAAGGGGGCCCCTTCGTAGGCAAACTTCTTCATGAGGTAACCAATGATACCGAAGAGGATCATGATGATTACTTCGAATATGTTATTGTTGACGCTGTACACGCCAATTAAACAAAAAAGGAGAATGAGGGGGAAGAGGATCGGGTATGGGATCTTGAGAATCTTAACCCACATCCCGATCAGGGGGACATTCAGGATCAGCAGCATGATGTTCCCGATGTACATGCTGCCCAATATCCCCCAAAAGAGATCGGGATGGTCCTTGATCAGAAGCGGGCCGGGCTTGATATTGTGAATGAGAAGGGCCCCGAGCAGGATGGCCATGACTACGTTAGCCGGAATCCCCAGGGTCAAAAGGGGGATGAAAGCCCCCTGGCTTGCCGAATTGTTGGCGGACTCCGGGCTCGCGACCCCCTCTATGGCGCCAGTTCCAAACTTTTCCGGATGTTTGGAAACTTTCTTTTCCACGGCATAGGCCGCAAAAGATGCGATCACCGCCCCTCCACCCGGAAGGATTCCCAGAAAAAAACCGACAAAAGTGCCCCGTATTATGGGCAGGATCGAATCTTTCCAGTCCCGGAGGCTTGGAAAAAGGTTGGCGATCCGGGTTTTATAAATTTCTTGCCTGGCGGCTTGGTCGATATTCAGGAGAACCTCTGAGATGCCGAACAAGCCCATGATTACCGGGATCAAGCCGATCCCGTCCATGAGAGTATAGCTGTGGTAGGTGAATCGTTCGATGCCGGAGATATTGTCAGTCCCGATGGTGCCCAAGAAAATTCCCACGCAGGCCATCATGAGCGCCTTGACCATGGATCCGCTGGCCAGGAAGGTCAAAATCGTTAGGCCCAGGAACATCAAGGAAAAATACTCCGGAGGACCGAATTTGAGGGCGAAATTGGCCAAAGGAGGGGCAACCAGCATAATCATCAGCGTGGCCAGCGTACCGGCAATGAAAGATCCGAAAGCGGAGATCCCCAGAGCGGGTCCTGCCCGCCCCTGACGGGCCATCTGATACCCGTCGAGACAGGTAATCACGGATGCCGCCTCTCCCGGAATATTTACCAGGATGGAAGTAATGGAACCGCCGTACATAGCCCCATAATAGATCCCGGCCAACATAATGATCGCCGAAACAGGGGTAATATGAAAGGTGGACGGCAAAAGCAGAGAGATCGTAGCGACAGGTCCCAGTCCCGGGAGGACTCCGATCAAGGTGCCGATCACACAGCCCACAAAACAAAAAAGCAGGTTTTCAGGCTGAAAAATAACCGAAAAGGCCAGTTGCAGGTTAGAAAAGAAATCCATGCTTAAAACCCCAGAACCCCCCTGGGAAGTTGGGTCTTCAACCATAGCTCAAAAACAACGTAGCAGGACACGGAGGCAATCCCACTCCCCCCGATGGCCCAATACCACTTTTGAGGTTCCATCCCGAAGCGGAAGAGAAAGATCAGGAGAAGGAAGGTACTGATCAAAAAACCCAGGTGGTCCAGAACCAATGCATAACCCAGCAAAGCCAAAAGAACCCAGATCAAATTCTTCCACCTTTCCCGGGAATACCAGGGTGCGGACTGATCCGTGGATTCTGCCATACGTGCCTGTACAAAGCAGATAATGGAAAGGCTCGCCAGAATGAGGCCCACTAAGAGAGGCAGGAACCCCGGCCCTGGATCGCGCCAGGATCCTAAAGGCAGCCGGATCGATTCAACGCAAATATAAATCGCAAAAAAGAACCATATCAACCCGCTAATTTGATCATATTTTTTCATAATCCCCTTTCCTGGAGTCCCCTCCCCGGCCCAGATCCGGGGCTTGCCCAGGAAAAATGTTGCTTGGCAACTATCCCCAACTCCGGCGTCATTTTGAGAATCAGGCCCTCGATTTCATTTGCCAGGGGGGAAAATTACCAGGGGCCCTTATTTCTTTTTTGATAGCGATTCAATTTTCGGTGGTGTGAGTATACTTGGAAGGCGATTGATCGTCAAGAAAATTTGGGAGAATATTTGGGAGAATTACGGATTAAGGTAGGGCAAGAAGTCTTGCCAGCGGAGGCGATTTAGTGTTATAAAAAAACGCCACAACTTTACGGCGCAAATAGCAAAGGCATAGGGTAGAGAACCTGGAGTAATGATTCATAGATAGCAGATTCTTCCCAACCCCTTCGGGCAAGGGGGATAAAATAATCGGGCGCGAAGGGAAGGGGAAATGAAAAGGCATTCCCTGGATTCCCGCTTGCGCGAGGAATGACGAGCAATCAAACCCTCGGACTTAAAAGGGAGGTCGTCCATGGTTCGGCGCGGGAAATGGTCCATTCTTCTGGTGGTCTTTTTTGGGATCCTGGCTGCAGGGAGTTTGTCGTTTGCCCAGCAGCCCAAATACGGCGGCACGCTGGTGGTCGGGACAGTTACGGATATCGTGGGGATCGATCCCCACAAAGTGACCGGCGAGATCTCGATGATCGTGCTCAACAACATTTATGAAAGATTGGTGGACCTTGACGAAAAGAGCATGCCCATGCCCGGCCTCGCCTCCAAGTGGACCGTCAGCTCCGACGGGCTGGTTTACACCTTCCACCTGCGGCAGGGGGTGAAGTTCCACAACGGGCGCGAGATGACCGCCGAAGATGTGGTTTACTCTTACAACCGCCTCCTGGACCCCAAGACGAAATACCCCTTCATCACCCAGGTTCAGGATATCAAGAACATTAAAGTCATCGACAAATATACCATCCAGTTCACGGTGAAGGCACCGACGATCACCCTGTTGGTCTACATGTCCAATCCCTTCGGCAGTCATGCCATCGTTCCCAAGGAGGAAGTTGAAAAACAGGGGGGCACCCTGACCCGCCCCGTTGGGACCGGACCCTATAAATTCGTGGAATACATTCCCGACAAGCATGTGATCATCGAGCGGAACAAAGACTACAAGGGGTCGAACCTGCCCACCTCCGGAACGGGGGGGAAGAAGCCCGCCTATGTGGATCGGATGAAGTTTGTCCCCATCAAAGACGCGGCCGTGCGCTCCATGGCCCTGAAAACCGGCGACATCGACTACACCCTCCGCGTGGCCTGGGAAGAGATCGATGACTTCAAGAAAGACCCGAACGTTGTCACCTACGTGAGCCCGGGCCTGGCCTATGTGATGCTCAGGTTCGGGGTCAACACCAGCACCAACAAATTCATCCGCATGGCCGACTTCCGCCGAGCCATCGGCTACTGTTTAGACCTCCAGGAGCTGGTGGACGGATCGGTGTTCGGCAACTCGGTGGTCAACCCGTCGCTGGTCAACGTAGTCCATCCCTTTTACTCCGACGTGCACAAGAAGGGATATGGGAAAGACCTGAAAAAGGCCAAGGAGCTGCTCAAGAAAGTGGGATACGATGGAACCCCGGTCAAGCTGGCGGTGACCAAGGTCTACCTGAATACCTACAAGGTTGCCGTCCTGGCCGAGCAGATGCTCGGGGAGGCGGGGATCAAAGTGGAGCTGGACGTGAAGGAATGGCCGGCCCTGCTTCAGGACTCCAACTCGGGAAAATACGACATCATGTCCTTCATCGCCTCCGGCATGACGGACCCATGCCTGAACATGGCGCAGGTCCACTCCCGGCGGAACTTTGTGGGCTACAAGAATGAGAAGCTCGACGTCCTGGTGGAGAAGGCCGAGGCCACCCAGGATTTTGCGACGCGCAAGAAGTTATACGAGCAGATCCACGAGACCATGCTGGAGGACGTTCCCCTCCTCAAACTCTACGACCACTCGGTCGCTCCCGCGGCCCGCAAGTACGTCAAGGGGTTCAAGCCCATGCCCTACACGGCCGACGCCCGGCTCTGGCAGGTCTGGCTGGATAAATGAGCCCAAATAGGTCGAATGGTCTAGGCGGGCATAGTCGTAACCAAACAGGGTTCTGTAGGGGCGGCCCCTACAACGGCGTGAAACGGTGATTTTTTTTTGTAATTGCGCACGCCATTTCATTTGTCCCTGCCTAATCGAGCAGATATTGTGATGAACGGACCGACGGAATCGTAGGGGCAATTCATGAATTGCCCCTACAGCGCTCGGCAAGGCAAACCATTCAAGCCGTTCACCATCCTTACGACAGGGAATCGGAGCCTTCGTGAAGACCTACGTCATCAAGCGTCTCCTGCAGGTGATCCCGGTTCTCTTGCTCATCGCCGGGATCGTCTTTTTCCTCCTGCGTATGATCCCGGGCGATCCGGCAGCGATCTACGTGGGGGCCAACGCGGAACCCGGGGTGGTTGAGTCCATCCGCCGCGAGATGGGGCTCGACCAGCCCATCTATGTCCAGTTCTTCCTCTGGCTCTCCCGGGTGATTCGCGGGGATTTTGGCACCTCCATCTTCTACCAGATGGACGTGATCCAAATGATTCTGCAGCGTCTGCCGGTGACGCTCACCCTGGGCTTCCTCTCCATGGTCTTTGCCCTTCTCCTCGCAGTCCCTGCGGGAATCATGGCTTCGGTCAATCAGAACAGCTACAAGGACTATCTCTTCACCCTCCTGGCCGTCATGGGGATCTCCGTCCCTGGCTTCTGGCTGGCCCTGATGCTGGTCATCTTCTTCTCGGTCAAGCTGGGCTGGTTTCCGGCGACGGGTTATGTCTCCCCCTTCGAGCATTTCCTGAAGGGGATGCACTATCTCATCCTGCCCTGCTTGTCTCAGGCCCTCCTGGCCTCGGCCATCATCGCGCGGATGACCCGCTCCACCATGCTGGAGGTCCTGCGGCAGGAATACATGACCACGGCCCGCGGCAAGGGTCTGCCCAAAATCTGGGTGGTGGGCAAACACGCCCTGAAGAACGCCTTTGCCCCTACCCTCACGGTCATCGGCTTCCAGCTCGGGAACATCCTGGGTGGAGCGGTGATCACCGAGACCATCTTCAGCCTCCCCGGCATCGGCCAGCTCATCTACACCGCCATCGGCCAGCGGGATTATCCCATCGTCCAGGGCTGCATCCTGCTTACGGCCTGCGGGTTCGTGGTCATCAACCTGATTGTGGACCTTCTGTACTCCTATTTTGATCCCCGGATCGTCTACGAGGGCTAAGGGAGATGTTTTTCAGGCGCTTGATCCGGAACAAGCTGGCGGTCTTCGGGGTGGTCCTGCTCCTTTTCCTGGTGGCGCTGGCGGTGCTGGCCCCCTGGGTGGCCACCCATAGTCCTTTTAAATTGAACCTCAAGGAGCGCCTGCAGCCGCCCAGCTCATCCCATTTCTTCGGCACCGACGGCTACGGGCGCGACCTTTTCAGCCGGGTCGTTTACGGGGCGGCGATCGCCCTGCGGGTGGGGTTTCTTTCCATCATCGGGGCCATAACGGCGGGCATCTTCTTGGGGCTGATCAGCGGTTATTACCGGGGATGGGTTGACACCGTGGTCATGCGGATCATGGACGCCATCCTCTCCTTCCCCATCATTCTCCTGGCCATCGGCATCATGGCCGTCCTGGGGGCCGGGTTCGCCAACCTTATGATCGCCCTGGGGGTGGTGTACACCCCCAGGTTTGCCCGGCTGGTGCGGAGCTCGGTACTCTCCATCCGGGAAAAAGAATACATCGAAGCCGCCCGCGTCACCGGTTGCAGCGACTTCACCATTCTGTTCGTTCATATCCTGCCCAACTGCTGGGCCCCGGTGATCATCCAGGCTACCATCTCCTTCGGCTACGCCATCCTCTGGGAAGCGGCCCTGTCGTTCCTGGGGTTGGGGGCCCCTCCGCCCTCCCCCAGCTGGGGCAGCCTTCTGGCCGAGGGAAAAGAAGTCTTGACCAAGGCTCCCTGGCTGACCTATTTCCCGGGAGCGGCCATTGCCCTTACGGTTCTTTCGTTGAATCTATTCGGCGACGGGCTGCGGGATGTCCTCGACCCGCGGTTCAAGGAGTAGAAAATGNNGCATTCTTTTCCTTTATATCTTTGTAATCGGCGCAATCTGCGAAATCTGCGGATGAAATGGGAAGCGGATAAACGCGGAGAAAAAAAGATTCATCCAGTTTCCTGAGCGGTAAGAACCTTGGAAACGTTGCTTAAAGTACAGGATTTGCGGACCTCCTTTTTCACCCTGGGCGGGGTGGTGAAGGCCGTGGACGGGGTGAGCTTCGACCTGGCTTCGGGAGAGACCCTGGGCCTGGTGGGCGAGTCCGGATGCGGCAAGAGCGTGACCGCCCTCTCCATCATGAAGATCCTGCCCGAGCCCGCCGGCCGGATCGCAGGAGGCTCCATTCTCTTCCGGGGAAAAGAGCTGACGACCCTGCCGGAGAAAGAGATGGAAAAAATCCGGGGGGAAAAGATCGCCATGGTGTACCAGGAGCCCATGACCGCCCTCAACCCGGCTTTCACCATCGGAGACCAACTGGGAGAGGTCTTCCGCTTCCATCAGGGCTTGAGCAAGCGGGATGCGCGGGACCGGGCCGTCGACCTTCTGCAGCAGGTCGGCATTCCTTCACCGGCCAGCCGCGTCAAAGATTATCCCCACCAGCTGAGCGGGGGCATGCGGCAGCGCGCGGTCATTGCCATGGCCATGGCCTGCAATCCCGAGGTTCTCATCGCCGACGAGCCGGTAACGGCCCTGGACGTGACCATTCAGGCCCAGATTCTGGATTTGATCCTGAACCTGCGGTCGCGCCTGGGCATGTCCCTCATCCTCATCAGCCACGACCTCGGGGTGGTGGCCAACATGGTGAAACGGGTCATCGTGATGTACGCGGGGCGGATCGTGGAGACCGCCGGGGTCCAGGAAATCTTCCGGTCCCCGCTCCATCCCTATACCCGCGGCCTCTTTCAATCCATCCCCCGGATCGGGCGACGGGTGGAGACTTTGCCGGAAATTCCCGGGAGCGTTCCCAACCTCCTGAATCTTCCCGCCGGGTGCAAATTCGCCAACCGCTGCCCGGAGGTGATGGACCGCTGTCGTATCGAGGAACCGCCGCTGTTTAAGGCGGGGGAAGAGCATTTCAGCCGATGCTGGGGAATGAAATCGGTGGGCCCGTCGGCCGGTCAGCCAGTCAAAGGAGGAAGAAACGAGACCGGTGGCAGGGGGACCGGCAGACCGTCTGACTGGGGGAAAGGCCGACCAGTAGACCGGCCGACTGGCGGACTGGCCGACCGGGGAAAACGCGAAACTCGAAACCCGAAACGTATTTGAAAGCATGACCGGCGAGACGATACTCAAAGTTGATGGCTTAAAAAAATTTTTCCCCATCCGCCGGGGAGTCTTATCCACCGTGGTGGGTCATGTCCGCGCGGTGGACGGCGTCAGCCTGGAGATCAAGTCCGGGGAAGCTTTAGGCCTGGTGGGGGAGAGCGGTTGCGGCAAGACCACCATCGGCAAAACCCTCATCCGTCTCTACCAGGCGGACGGCGGGTCGGCGGTCTATGACGGCCTCGACGTTTTTGCCCTCCGGAAGCACGAACTCAAGGAGCTCTGGAAACGGATGCAGATCATTTTCCAAGACCCTTACAGTTCTCTCAACCCCCGGATGACCATTCAAAAGATCGTCGGGGAGCCGCTGAGACGGTTCCAACTCGTTCCTTCCGGACGGATTAAAGACGTGGTCGCCGAGATCATCACCAAGATCGGGTTGAATCAGGATCACCTCGGACGGTATCCCCATGAGTTCAGCGGCGGGCAGCGGCAGCGGATCGGAATTGCGCGGGCGCTCGTGGGGCGAATGGTCACCGAATATCCCAAGATGATCATCTGCGATGAGCCGGTCTCCGCCCTGGATGTTTCCATCCGCGCCCAGATTCTGAACCTTCTTCGACACCTCCAGAAGGAGTTTCAGCTTACGCTCCTTTTCATCTCCCATGACCTGAGCGTGGTGGAGCATGTCTGCGACCGGGTGGCGGTCATGTACCTCGGCCGGATCGTGGAGGTGGCGGGCCGGGATGACCTCTACCAGAACGCTCTCCATCCCTACACCCAGGCCTTCATGTCCGCCATTCCTCCCCCGGAACCCGTTGCCGAAGGACTCCAGAAGAGGATCATCCTCAAAGGAGACCTTCCCAGCATCATCAGTCCCCCCCGCGGCTGTTATTTCCACACCCGCTGCCCCTATGTTTTCGAACGGTGCCGGGAAGAATATCCCGAACTTCGAAAGGCGGGGGAAGGACACCAGGTGGCGTGTCATCTTATGAAGGAGCCCCGGCAAGTCGGGTGAGCGGGTTTTGAGGAGAGAACTCTCGAATTGCGAATTGTAAANNCAATGCGCAATTGACAGGGGAGGATTCATGCAGCTTCTTTTTTCTGGAGCGCCCATATACACTCTCTGGGATCCCAAACCCGTAGCTGAAGCGATGGTTGTGGAAAACGGGATCATCAGCGCCGTCGGAGAGAGACGGGACCTTGCGGCCCGATACCCCAAGGCGAAAAAGGTGTCTTTGGACGGAGGCGCGGCGATCCCGGCCTTCAACGATTGCCACGCCCATATCCTCTCCGCCGGCCTGGCCCTGACCCGGGCTGACCTCCGGGGATGCCAATCCTTTGCCGAGATTCAAACCCGCCTGCAGGACTGGGTCGCACGGGGAAAGGAGAAGGGATGGATCTTCGGTATCGGATATGATCAGAACCTTCTTCCCGGAGGAAAGCACGTCACCCGCCATGATCTCGACCGCATCTCGGGGGAGCGGCCGGTGGCCGTGCGCCACACCAGCGGTCACTGCACGGTAGTGAATTCCAAAGCGCTAGAGCTGGCCGGGGTGACGGCTCAAACCCCGGACCCTCCGGACGGACGGATCATCAGGGATGAATCCGCAGAACCCACCGGCGTGCTCTTGGAGCGCGCCTGGCTTCTCGTGGAGAGGCACCTCCCGCCCCTGAGCGTTGATGAGATCGCGCAGGCCGTCCGGAGAATCTCCGAGGTCATGGCCGTCCGGGGCATCCTCTCCGCCTCCGATGCCACTACCGGAAGGTATTCCGGAATCGAAACCGAATGGCGCGGTTTCGCCCGGGCTTTGGAACAGGGAGCCAAGGTGAGAATGACCCTCATGCCGGACTACGACCAGGTGGAGAAGGCCGGCTGGTTGAACGATCGGCAAAAAGTGGTTGTCCCCCAAAGCCATCCGGACTTGCGCCTCGGGGCCATCAAGCTCTACATCGACGGAGCCCTGGGCCCACGGACCGCGGCCTTGAAGGAGCCCTATGCCGACGGCTCTGAAAGCACGGTATTGATTTATCCTCCCGAAGAATTCAACCGTCGGGTGCTGGCGGCCCACCGGGGCGGCTGGCAGATTGGAGTTCATGCCATCGGGGACCTGGCCGTCGAGTTAACCGTTCAGGCGTATGAAAAGGCCCAAACCGCCTTCCCCCGTCAAGACCCCCGCCACCGGGTGGAGCATTGCTTTCTGACCGATGGGGAAATAATCCGGAAGATGGTCCGATTCGGGATCATTGCCGCGGTGCAGCCGGAGTTCCTTTACCATCTGTCCCATTACTACCGTCCGGCCCTGGGCGAGCGGACGGACCGGGGGATGCCCATCCGCACCTGGCTTCAGGCCGGGGTCGCCGTCGCCTTCAGCTCCGATCAGCCGGTGGTGCCGGGAGATCCGATCGTAGGCTGGCGCGCCGCGGTCGACCGGAAGCACAAGACCGGTTTTACCGTGGCTCCGGCGGAGGGGCTGGATCCTTTGACCGCTTTGAAATGCTTCACCGTGGGAAGCGCCAACGCCATCTTCGATGAGACGGTGGGCACTCTCGCCCCCGGAAAGAAGGCGGACTTCGTAGTTCTATCGCATCCTCCGGAGAAGATCCTGGATGCGGATATGAAGGTGATCACCACGAGCGCCTTTCTCCTTTGAAAGACGGTGAGGAGTGAGGGGTGAGGAGTGAGTAGGGAAAGCGACCATATCCGAGGTCCTACCGGTTCACTCCTTACCGCCCAGGGTCTATGCGCCAAACCCAGTAGGGGCGACCCGCCGGGTCGCCCCTACAAACTTCAGGACCTTGCCCCCTTCGCTTTCGCGATTCTCTCTTTCGGGCAAGGGCGAACTTCTGGACCTCCGGGCCCGGCAACGCCTGAAATTCGATTCAACTCGCGCCTGCTTGGCGAAAAGGATATGGGGGCAAGGCTTTGGGACGCTTGCTCGGAAAGAGATTTTACGATAACATTCTTTAACAACCTTTGATCAGAGAGGTGATCCTATGATGTACGATGTCGTGACTTTCGGTGAAGCCATGCTCCGCCTGTCTCCGCCTCATTTCGCGCGGCTGGAGCAGACCCATGCTCTGGACGTGGAGATCGGGGGCAGCGAGCTGAACGTGGCCGTCGGCGTGGCCCGGCTGGGAATGGCTTCGGCGTGGGTGTCCAAGCTCCCCAACAACGCCCTGGGGAAGATGGTCCGCAACCGCGGCCGGGAGCTGGGCGTGGATACCTCCCATGTGATTTTCAGCGATCAGGGGCGCCAGGGGCTTTACTTTGTCGAGTATGGCGCGGCTCCCCGGGCCAGTTCGGTTCTCTATGACCGGGCCAATTCCTCCATCAGCCTGGTCCGGCCTGACGAGGTGGACTGGAAGAAGATTCTTTCCAAGGCCAAGCTTTTCCACGTGAGCGGGATCACCCCGGCGCTCAGCGCCTCGGCGGCGGAAGCCACGGCAGCGGCCATGAAGGCCGCCAAGGAAGCGGGATGCCTGGTGAGCTATGACTTGAATTACCGGAAGAAGCTCTGGTCTCCTGCCGACGCCAAGAAGTGCCAGGAGCCGTTGATGAAGCTGGTGGACATCATCACTACCACGGAAGAAGACACCGGGGTCGTGTTCGGAATCCGCGAGGCGAGTTATCAGAAGGCGGCCGAAAGCCTGGCCAAGACCTTCGGGTTCAAAGCCGTGGCCATCACCCTGCGGGAAGACCTGTCGGTGTGGAAGAACAACTGGACGGCCATCGCCTATGCCGACGGGAAGATCTATACCGACCGGACCTACACGGTAGAGATCGTGGATCGGGTCGGGGCGGGTGATTCCTTCACCGCCGGGTTCATCTATGGCTACCTGACTGGCGGGGCCGAAAAAGGAGTCAAATACGGAAACGCCCTTTCTGCCCTGAAACATAGCATGCCGGGGGACTTCAACTGGTCCACGCTGGAGGAAGTGGAAGCGCAGATCAAGGGGGCGGGACTTAGAATTTCCAGATAAAGAAATTGCGGAATGCGGATTGCGGATTGCGGAATGGAAAACACACCATCTGCGAAGCGCAAGGAAAGGAATCTTTTATGAAAGAAGTGTTGGCCAAAATAATCGATGAAGGAGTCGTCCCGGTCATCCGCGTGGCATCGGCCGCCGAAGCCTTTGAGGTGGCCAAGGCCATCCAGGAGGGCGGGATCTCGGTGGTTGAAGTAACCATGAGCGTGGCCGGGGCCCTGGACGTGATGAAAGAGGTTACTCAGAAATTCGGCAAGAATGTTCTCCTGGGGGCGGGCACGATCCTCGACCCGGAGACCGCCCGGGCAGCCCTGCTGAGCGGGGCCAAATTCATCGTCACCCCGACTCTGAACCTGGACGTGATAAAAATGTGCAAGCGCTACAGTGCGGTGATCATCCCCGGGGCGCTGACTCCGACGGAGATCCTGACCGCATGGGAGGCGGGGGCCGACCTGGTGAAAGTCTTCCCCATCGCTCAGGTGGGAGGTCCGGCCTACATCCGGGCCCTCATGGGTCCGCTCCCCCACATCCCTCTAGTCCCCACCGGCGGGGTGAACCTCCAGAATGCCGGAGAGTTCATCAAGGCCGGCTGCGCGGCCATAGCCGCCGGCGGAGAGCTGGTGGACAAGAAGGCGGTGGCCGAGAAGAAATTTTCGGTGATCGCCGAAAACGCCCGGAAATTCGTGGCCGAAGTGAGGAAGGCGCGGGGAAAGGCGTAAAGAAGTGTCAGTGTCAGTGATTGGGCCCAGTGAGTTTTTACTCACACTCACACTGCCACTCACCCTTTTAAAAACTTCCCCGCAGGGCAAGATGGAAAACCACATCGGGCGCGGTCTTCACGACGACATCTTCGGTGACCCCCAGGTCCAAAGAGAGCCGGTCGGAGAAGACCAGAGTCCCTCCCATGGTGAGCTGAACCGAAGAGTGGTTCAGCTCCCGAAGCTCGCTGTCTTTATAAAATGAAGTGTGCCCGTTGGCCTGGACTTTGAAGGCAATCCATCGTACGGGGCTCCAACCCGCACCCAGGCTGCCGAATCCTACCCAATTCCGCTGTTGACTTTCCAGGACGTCTCCGCCGGTCATGCCCATCAAACCGGCTGCGCCGAACAGGGTGAGATGGCCATAAGTCACTTTCCAATCACGGCTACCCACCATCCAGAGGGAAAAATCCCAGCTCCCGCTTCCGTGGAGCTCGCTGCTGGATCCGGTGGGGAGTTTCAGGCTGGTGCGCAGAGCCACCGCTGAAGGCTGATCCTTTCCTCCCCAAACTTGCCAGCCCCCGTTCAGGTTTATGTCCCCCAGACCGGAGCCGGAATCGCTGACCTTCAGTCGCTCCTGCCCGTCTTTCACATACCGATAGAGAAGACGATTGCGGGGCGCCTGGTCCCTGCCTCCCTGGGGAAACCCGAAGGTGCTGTGGTAGTTTTCGATGAACCCGTCGAGAAACCCGCCGCTCTGGATTACATAAGGAATCACCACTCCCATTTCCCAGTCCTTTTTTAATCCATAACGGGCATCGAGAGCGAACCGGGTGCTCTCCCCGTCGAGCAGGATACTTTCCCGGGGATTCTTGTCGTCGACGTAGTTATTCGCCAGGTCGACGATGAGGCGGGCATCGGCCTTTCCGGGACCCAACAGCGATGCTTCACCGATGGAAGGCAATCCAAAAATCTGGATCAGCGGACTCTGATTCTGGGTGTAGAAAGGCGTGATTTCGGCGGCCTGGAGAGGGTGAGGGATATAGCCAAAAAACAGACCCAAAAGGATCGAGCCCAATATTCTCCTCATCCGATTCATTTTTTCCTTTCCGGGAAGGTTCCTTGGAATTTTTCCCAGGTTAACGGGTTCTTTCATCCCTGTCCAAAGGGAATGGATATGGGGGTCCCTTCGGACCCCGTTCCATGATAATATGGTATGACTTATCCGGTTTGCAAGTCATAGAAAGATAAGGGGCTGAAAAATGGGAGTTATGGATTATTTCCGACCGGTGTCGGCCTGGCCTCCGGAGAAGGTCCGGCAGTTTTTGGATGGGAAGAGCCCGCAGGAATACAACCTGGTGGATGTGCGGACTCCAAAAGAGTACGAAGAGGAACATCTGCCCGGAGCGCGGCTGATTCCGGTGGGGCAATTGGAAACCCGCTGGAAGGAGCTGGACCCCGATAAACCCACGATCACGTATTGAGCGGCCGGGGTACGCAGCCGGGCCGCTGCCGCAGTCCTCGCACGAGAGGGGTTCAAAGAGGTGTACAGCATGGAAGGGGGTATCCACGCCTGGAAGGGCCTCCGGGCAGCCGGAGCTCCGGAAGCCGGGATGGCCTATTTTGACCCGGCCAAGAGGCCGGAGGAACTGATCGCCCTGGCCTGGATGCTGGAAGAAGGGTCCA